>JBIIJK010000035.1:0-24243 GCA_044233865.1 Limnohabitans sp. | reverse complement strand
ACAAGCAGTTTTTGCGCGATTGGCTTGAAAGTACCTTGGTCAACGGCAAGCCTTGGGACAAAACCCCACCTGCCCCTCGTTTACCCCGTGAAGTGATTGAAAAGACCTCGGCAAAATACGAAGAAGCGCTGCTGCGCTTAACGCGTTAATTTGGCTTTGCTTCTATTGTGGGAGTAGCGTTTCATGATCAGTTTGTTTCGCTCAGCCTCTGAGCTCATGGTGCAGTACGCGCACTACCACCGCGATCGTCGCAACATCGTCACGCACTTGGTGGGCATCCCTTTGATTGTCTTGTCCATTGGCATGTTGCTGTCCTTGGTGTCTTTCGGCATTGCGGGCCATACGGTCACCTTGGCGGGCTTGCTTTGGATACTTTCAACCCCTTGGTACCTTACGCGCGGTAACTTGCTGCTAGGACTTGCCACCAGCTTGGTGAACGGTGCATTGATTGCTTTGGCACATACGCCCGATGGGGCAACGGGCTGGGGCCTGAATGCGATTTACGATGCTGCTTGGTTTCCAGGCTTAGCCGTGTTTGTGATTGGCTGGATCATTCAGTTTGTAGGCCACATTTTTGAAGGCCGCAAACCTGCTTTTGTAGACGACGTAGTGGGCTTGTTGGTGGGACCCATGTTTGTGGTGGGAGAGGTCTTGATGATGGCCGGCATGCTTCGCAGCATGCACAGCCTGATTGAGACGCAGGCGGGTGCTACGCGTTAATTCAATCAATTCAACATCATGCTGAGTTTGCGCCGATAACTCGACACCATGGCAGCTTGCGGGTCTTCTTGAATGGCACTTTTACCCATGAGTTCAATACCACCTGCTGTTTTGCCTGTGTGAACGGCACCGCCTTTGGGCGCAACAGGTGTGAGCAACTCCAACAATCCCACCATGGTTTTGCGAGCTGCTTCGTCGTTCCATTTTTTGTCGCGCATGATGATTTCTAAAAGCTCATCCATGGCGCCCGTCCAATCGTCGCTGGCCAACAGCACTCGGGCTTTGGCGTAGCGAGCGTCGAAGTCGCGTTTGTTGGCGGCAATGAGCTGGTCAAACTTTTCCAATGGCCATTGGCCCATCGGGTCGGTGGTGACAAATGCCCAAGCATCGAGCCAATGTTTCAAGGCTTCAAAGCGCAACTTGAGCGGAATTTGAGACAGGCAGGGGGCTAGCACAGTGGAAGCTGTTTTGAGTTGACCCATGCTGATGAGCAGTTTGACCAAGTCAAAGCGCGCATCGTCATTGTCGGGGTTGGCTTCAAGCGCTTGCATCAGTTTGGCTTGAGCAGTCTCTAGATCGCCTGATTCCAACAAGGCTTCAGCTTCTTCAACCTCAGCTTTGGCCAAAACCTCGTTTTCACCGGGCACATGTTTGTCAAGGAATTCGCGCAATTTACCTTCGGGTACGGCGCCCATAAACCCGTCTACGGGCTGACCGTTTTTAAGCAACACGCAGGTGGGGATGCTTTTGATGCCGAAGGCGGCGGCCAGTTGCTGCTCTTGGTCAGAGTCAATTTTGACCAACTTGAAGCGACCCCCATAGGCAATCTCCACCTTCTCCAAGAGGGGCCCCAAAGTTTTGCAAGGACCACACCAAGGGGCCCAAAAATCGACCAAAACGGGGGTGGTCATGGAGGCGGCAATGACCTCGGCTTCAAATGTTTCTACGGTGACATCAATCATATTTACCAGACCTATGGCCTAAACCTTAAAATTCAAGGATTGGGCTGAAATTCAGCCAAAACAACTTCTCCATCTTACCTACTGCGTCTTGACGCTTGAGCAAAGACAAACATGCCAAACACAGCATTCAAAGCCAAAACACGCATTGGCGTGGTCATGGGATCCAGTTCAGACTGGGACACGATGCAGCACGCAGTGCAGATTCTCCAACAATTTGGCATCGACCATGAGGCCAAAGTGGTATCTGCCCACAGAATGCCCGACGAAATGTTCAGCTATGCCGAAACAGCGCTTGAGCGCGGTCTGTTGGCCATCATCGCTGGCGCAGGGGGCGCAGCGCACTTGCCCGGTATGTTAGCGGCTAAAACAGTGGTGCCTGTGCTGGGCGTGCCTGTGGCCAGTAAACATTTGCAAGGGGTTGATTCTTTGCACAGCATTGTGCAAATGCCCAAAGGCATTCCAGTGGCCACCTTTGCCATTGGCGCAGCAGGTGCTGCCAATGCCGCTTTGTTTGCGGTGGCCATGCTGGCGCAAAACGATGCGCCATTGCAAGCCAAACTGGAACAATTCAGAAAAGATCAAACTGCTGCGGCGCAAGCCATGACACTGCCCCCTGTAGGTGGTGCATGAGTGGCTTGACACAGCCAGTAGCTTTGTTGCCAGGGGGTAGCTCAAACAATGGCCCGTCCTCTTCTGCCGAACCGCTCACATTGGGTGTGATGGGCGGTGGCCAATTGGGCCGCATGTTTGTTCATGCAGCGCAAACCATGGGTTACTTCACAGCGGTGCTTGACCCCGATGCGCAAAGCCCGGCAGGCCGCGTCAGCCATCGCCACATTCAAACCGATTACACCGATTCACGTGGCTTGAAAGAATTGGCGGCATGCAGTGCTGCCATTACCACTGAGTTTGAAAATGTGCCCGCACAGGCACTGCGTGAGTTGGCCAAGCTGAGGCCGGTATCTCCTGGCGCCGATGCGGTGGCCATTGCACAAGACCGTGCTGCAGAAAAAGCGCACTTCGTGAAATGCGGTGTACCTTGTGCCCCTTATGCTGTGATTGAGACGGCAGACCAATTGGCAGTGGCTTTGAATCAAAACTTGCTGCCCGGCATTTTGAAAACTGCGCGCATGGGTTACGACGGCAAAGGCCAAGTGCGCGTGAACGATGCAGCTGCCTTGCGCAATGCATGGCAAGCATTGAAACAAGTCCCTTGTGTCTTGGAAAAAATGTTGCCATTGGATTTGGAGTGCTCGGTCATCGTGGCCCGTGGTCGCGATGGGCAAATGGTGAACTTTCCTGTTCAGCGCAATTTGCACCGCGAAGGTATTTTGGCAGTTACTGAAGTGTATGAGGGCCATTTGCCCCAAGCACTGCAACAGCAAGCTGTGGCTGCAGCACGTTCCATTGCAGAAGGCGTCAATTATGTAGGCGTGTTGTGCGTTGAGTTTTTTGTGCTGCAAGACGGCAGCATGGTGGTCAATGAAATGGCGCCGCGTCCCCACAACAGTGGTCACTATACGCTAGATGCCTGCGACCAATCGCAATTCGACTTGCAAGTTCGGACTTTGGCGGGTTTGCCATTAACGCAACCCAGACAACACAGCCCTGCCATCATGCTCAATTTGTTGGGTGATGTGTGGTTTGATTCGAAGGGCGTCATTCGTTTGCCTGATTGGGCTGCCGTTTTGGCATTGCCTGGCACCCACTTGCATTTGTATGGCAAAACTGAAGCGCGCAAGGCACGCAAGATGGGCCACCTGAATGTAACTGGCGCAACAGTGGAAGAAGTCCGCAAAGTGGCTTTGAAGGCGGCAACCATTTTGGGCATTGAAGCTTTTTAAGTTGCGCGCCAACCATATCGCACCCCAACCGTACTTCGACATCACCCCTATCTGACCCACCAGCCCATGATCATTTCAGGCAGCAACCCCGTGCATGTGCAACAAGCAACCAATGCTTTGTGCGCAGGTGATCTCTTGGGTTTGCCAACTGAAACAGTTTATGGTTTGGCGGCCGATGCCAGCAACGAAACTGCCGTTGCCAAAATTTTCAAAGCCAAAGGCAGGCCTCCCAATCACCCTTTGATTGTTCATGTGGCGTCTGCAGATTCAGTTCATCAATTTGCCAGTGCCGTCCCCGACTTTGCGCAAAAATTGATGTCGCAATTTTGGCCTGGTCCGCTCACGCTGATATTGCCACGTCGGGAGGAGATGGCCGCAGCTGCAGCGGGCGGACAAAACTCTGTAGGCCTGCGTTGCCCTTCTCACCCTCTAGCCCTAGAAGTCCTCAAGGCTTGCGCTACAAAAGGTATCTGGGGTGTAGCAGCACCCAGTGCCAATTTGTTTGGCCGTGTGAGCCCAACCAGCGCTGCGCATGTGCAATCTGAATTTGGACCAGAACTTTTAATTTTGGATGGTGGTGAATGCGAGGTTGGCATTGAGTCCACCATCGTTGACTGCACCCGAGGCGTGCCTGTTCTGTTGCGCCCTGGGCAAATCAGTCGCACTCAAATTGAACAAACATGTGGTTTGAAATTGGTGAATCCAGAAACATTGAACTCAGAGGCGCCACGTGCCTCAGGTACTTTGGAGTCGCACTATGCACCGACCGCCAAAGTGCGATTGAAGAGCACACTCGATTGGCAAAAAGCGTTGGCAGCCTTGGGCCCGCATGCACAAAACTTGGCTTTGTGGTCTGTTCAGAAACCATCCTTTGAGCTGATGGGCGCTGGTTTGGTTTGGCGTGCCATGCCTACAAATGCAACGCAAGCCGCACACGACTTGTTCAGTGTGTTGCGTGATTTTGATTCCCGAGGTGTGCGAACCATTTGGATTGAGACGCCACCCCCAACACCAGATTGGGAAGGTGTGCGCGACAGGTTAAATCGCGCAGCAGCATAAAGACTCAAGCAAAAAAAGCACCATCGCTGGTGCTTTTTAGAGGGGCGCTTTTCAGCTTAGTAACGCATGCCCACGCCCAAGCTAATGCCAATGGGATTGAGGGTGATGTCCAAGGTTTGACCGGTGGACAAAGTGTTGCGAGTTTTAAGAGGTGTTTTGGTAATGGCACCATCCACAAACCAACGCTCATCAATTTTGTACGATGCGCCCACTTGCATGGTTGCGGCGAATTTTGATTGAATGGACAGGGTCGTTGGCATAAGCGGTGTGCCACCTGTGAGCCCAGAAAGCACGGCAGTGGCGTGCTCGCCATCGAACTTGGCATAGGTGACACCCAAGCCTAAGTAAGGACGAAACAAGCCACCAGCTTCACCAAAACGGTATTGCACCATCACCGTGGCAGGGATGGCCTTTGTATCGCCAATTTTGCCAACGCCTGCAATGCTGCCTGTGCCATACAGGTTGTGCTTAAAAGGCAACGCAAGTGGTAAATCAATGGCCACACTGTTGCTCAGCATGTACGTGATGCCGCCTGAAAGTTGGGTGCTGTTGCTCACGCCAGATTGAACACCCGTGAGGGAAGGGGCTGTCAAATTGCCGCTGGTGACTTGTGGTGCAAGTTGCGTGATGCCTCCGCGAACAAGCCAACTTCCCTGTGATTGCGCTTGCGCAGCAGAGCCTAAGCTAAGTGCAGTGAGTGCTGTGATGGCAGACAGCGCAAAGATGAATTTAGATTTCATGTTGTTTTTCCTTCGCTGAGATTTACAGCCAACCTGCTGTGGCCAAAGACTTTGCAACCAACTGGCTCAGCAGCTGGTAGCCCAAAGGTGTTGGATGGAAACCGTCTGAGAAGGCATAGGTTTGCCACCAGTTGCTGCCGCCCGTTGCGCCCGCTGGCGGTGTCATGGCTGACAAAGCTACTGCTGTACAAGTTTGGAAGTTGTAGGAAGGCAAACCGTCAGAACCCATGCCAGTGATCGGGCAAGCAGGTGTGGTGACGTTGGTTAAACCGTATTGCGCAGGGTTGGCAATTTGATCGTTGAAAGCGGTGTAGAAGTCGACCAACACAATGCGTTTGTCATTGGCAACCAACGTGGCCAGCCTAGAATTGAAGGCCTCTACCCACGACTTGAACAAGGCCTCAGATTGGGCGCGAGCACCAGCACCGGTGGCGCCACCGCCATAAGCTGCAGCAATGCCGCCCAACACCATTTGAAAGCGAGGCGTGTTGGTAATACCGGGCGCATTAAGTACAACAATGCGCTCTGCACCTTTGTCTAAGGCACTGGTTTTGATGCTGGCGTAAAACTTGTCTGCCAAGGCCACCATGTAGGCGCCGCCCACCTGTGCCAAACCTGCTTGACCGCCCGCCAACATGGGGCCCAAGGTGGCTGCTGGAATGAGTGTGCCCGCCATAGCGGCATAACTTGCACCACCGTCTTTGGCGGCATTCAAATAAGCGCCAACCAAGTCGGCTGCATCGTTGCCACCGCCATCAATGAGAAGCAAATCTGTGCTTTTGTAGTTGCCAGCCGAAGAGGCAACCTGCAATTGATAAGTGATGGAGAAGGGCGAAGCGCCTGCACCAGTTTGAGGGTTGATGTTGTTGATGCGACCGCCGCCCACGGCATAGCTAGAACAGCCTGGTACCACTGAGAATGGAGAGGCAGCAGCACCTGTGTATTTGAAAAAGTTGCACAGTTGAGGTGTACCTAGCAGTGCAGCAATGCGTTCTGTCCAAAGCGTATTCGGCTCGCTTGCGCTGTCTTGCACGGAAAAGATGCGGCCATTGGTGGGAATGCCTTTGAACACACCACTGTCGGCCAGGCTGTCGCCCATGACTTTGACCGATGTGATGCCAGCACGCTGGCTTGTTTGGTCTGCACCACCACCACCGCAACCCACCAAGAAGGCGGCTGTTGCCGTGGCGAGTAGTGCAAGTTTCCACTTCATGGATCTCATCTTTCACCTCTTTGTTTTGCTTGTCGTTGAGACGTTTTAATAAAAGAACGCCCGTTCTTTTATGCTGATCTTAAGCAGTGGCAAGGCCTAGAGTGATGGGGTAAGTACCAGTCTGAAGAAAGACTTTTCAGCGCTCATTTTTTCTGGTCTTGAACGGTCCACTCAAGCAACTTGTCCAAAGCCGGCCGAGTGGCGTTGGCATTGGGGTGATTCACAATCACCACAAACACATAGGACTGTCCACTCAAGCCCTCGACGTAGCCAGCCAAGGAAGCGACATCTCGAAGACTGCCCGATTTGAGCTTGGCACGCCCAATCACCACAGAGTTGGGCTGCCGATCTCGCAGGCGCATCACGGTGCCATCTACCCCAGCAATGGCCAAAGAGTTTTGCAAAGCATTGGCATAGTTACTTTGGGCGGCCAGTTGAAGCAAGGCAGTCAGAGCCTGCGCACTGCTTCGTTCATCGCGTGAGAGCCCAGAACCGTTGTCTATCAAGGGCGCCTTGTGACCTGGCATGTTTTTCGCCCACCATTGCAAGACAACTTGTTTGGACGCCGCAAAATTGCCCGCACCTTGTTGGCTCGACAAGGTGAGAAACAACTGCTGCGCCATGACGTTGTTAGAAAGCTTGTTGATGTCGGCCACGACATCGCTCAAGGGCAGCGAAGGCGCTTCGTACCATAGCGTGACTTGCGCCGGTGTTAAACCATGGCGCACTTGCCCCTTGAGTTGGCCACCCGCTTGGCGCCACATGGCTTGCACCATACGCGGCGCAAAAGATTGCGGCTCAACATAAGCCACAGGCCACTTTTGTTCACCACAAGCTTTAGGGTAACTGCCGTTGAAGCGCACGCTGTCAGCTTTGGAAAAGTCGGCGCGCAGTTGGGTCCGCCAATCTTGGCAAGGGCCGGCTGACAAGGGCACGCTAATCGGCCATTGAACGTTGGCAAGTGGCGGCTCGCTTTCAACTTTGGCTTCACTGCGAACGGTATCGGGCGTGAACTTGAACAACATCGCATTGAAGTTGAGCAGAAGACCCTGCGGTGCAACGTTGTAGGGTCTTAGCGGCTCATCGTCAAAGCTTGCAGGATTTTTGTCGGGCAGATCAAAAACACTGCCATCCAAAATGATGTCGCCTTTGACTTCGCGCAGGCCTTTGGCCATCACATCTTGGAGCAAGCTTTGCAGGCGCTCCACGACCAACTTGGGATCGCCACTGCCTTTCAAATACAGATTGCCTTGCAAAACGCCCTCTTTGATGGGGCCATCTACCCACACTTTGTTTCGCCAAGTGAAGTCGGGCCCCAAAAGTGACAAGCCTGCTGAGGTGGTGATAAGTTTCATGACAGAAGCAGGATTCATCTCTGCGTTGGCATGAAGACTGAGTCGGGGCTTAGACGGCCCCGCGCTTGGCGACGCGTTGTTCAAGGGTGTGACCATGATGCTCACAGCGCTCATGGGGACCTTGGCTTGTTTGAAGGCCTGAACGACGGGCTCCGGAACCCGTGGATTTTCAGCTTGTTTGGCAAGGGGCTTGGCTGCTAAAGCCAAACTTTGAAACGCCAACACCATGGCCAAACCCATCTGAAGAGAAAACTGAAAGGTAGATCTGCGCATCCCTGAAGTCTAGCCTCCCTTTTCCCTTTGCTCCACTGCTAGGACGTATCATCGGGCCATGGCATTTTCTCAGCTCAGCATCGGCCGTTTGGCGGCCGTGATCACTGTTCTCATTTGGACTTCTTTCATCATTGTGGCGCGGGCCTCCGCATCGCACGTGCTTTTGCCCTTGGACATTGCATGCGCTCGCATCATTGGTGCTAGCTGTGTGCTGCTGCCGTGGGCTTGGTGGCTCATGCGCGAAGCCAGGCAACGCGGCGAACAAGTGGGCTCTTTGTTTGGTTTGTCGCCCTTGCCCTTGCACATCACAGTCAAGGCCGGCCTGCTGGGTGGCTTCTTGTATGCCACGTTGGCCTACTTTGGCTTTTTTTATGCGCCTGCAGGACACGCCGCTGTGCTCATGCCTGGCAGCCTGCCGCTTTGGACCAGTTTGTTGATGTGGCTGTTTTTACGCGAATACATCGGCCTGAATCGCGCCATTGGTTTGGGCATGATTGTGTGCGGCGATATTTTGGTGGGCGGTATGAGTTTGCTCAAAGCTTTTGAAGGCGGCGATGTTTGGATTGGCGACCTTTTGTTCATAGCGGCGGCTTTTTGTTGGTCAGCCTACAGCGTCATCGTGCGGCACTATGGTCTGGATGCCGTACGCGCCACCATGGCCATCACAGCTTTTGCGCTTGTGAGCTTTGTGCCTGCGTATGCACTGCTGGTGAATCTCAATGTGCTGCCAAGCCAGATGGCACAAGCCGACTGGTCTGAAATTGTGTTTCAAGCGAGCTTTCAGGGGGTCGGCTCGGTGGTCATTTCAGGCATTACCTTCACCCAAATGATCCGCACTTTTGGCCCCATCAAGTCAACCATGATCACGGCCCTGGTGCCAGGCTTGTCTGCGCTAGGTGCTGTGGTCTTTTTGGGGGAACCCTTGTCTTGGAATTTGTGGGCAGGTTTGGCTTTGGTCACTGGCGGCATTCTGTTTGGTGTGCGGCAAGCCGTGGTCAAATCCTAATTTCTCAAACTTGAATGCGATGACCCAAGCCTTGAAATTTTTGGCCTTTGACACCAGCACCGACATGATGTCGGTGGCCTTGTCACAGGGCGACCAAACTTGGCATCACTACGGTGTAGGTGGCGCCAATGCATCGGCACAATTGATCCCCACTGTGCATGCTTTGCTTGCGCAAGCGCAATTGCAACTTTCTGATTTGACAGCCTTGGTGGTAGGCCAAGGCCCCGGCTCTTTCACCGGACTCAGAACGGCCTGTGCGGTGGCGCAAGGCCTTGCGTTGGGTGCCAATTTAAAAGTCATTCCTGTCGACAGTTTGAAGGCTGTGGCAGAAGATGCACGGCAATCACTTGCGCCTGCGCAAGACTGGCACATTGCCTCAGTGATGGACGCTCGCATGGGCGAAGTTTATGTGGGTGTGTATTCGTGGCATGCTGTCACTTCACAATGGACCTCTGTGCAGCCCTTGCAAGTAGGCCCACCCGAATCAATGGCGGCGCAGTTAAGCCGCATGAACCTGCCCAAGCTGGTGTTGGCAGGCAACGGCATGCAAGTCTACAAAGACCGCTTTCCTTTGCAAGAATTTGAAGTGGGAGGCGTTCCCGTGTCTTGTGTTGCCGCAGTGCCCAACGCATTGGCTTTGCTGCGCATGGCGCCTGGCTTGTGGGCCAAGCAAGAAGCTGTTGCACCCGAGTCGGTTCAACCACTCTACATTCGCGACAAGGTTGCGCAAACCACAGCAGAACGCGACGCCATCAAACTGGCCAAAGCAGATGCTCTTGCCACTTCATCGGCATCCACCGCAAGCTCACCCCCAACATGAACCTGTGGCCGCCAGAACTCAAGCAAATGCTGACACCTGAGATTCAGGTACAGCTACTCAGCATGACCGAGGCCGATTTAGAAGCGGTGGTGGCAGTTGAACAATCGGCTTACAGCCACGCTTGGACATTGGGCAATTTCAAAGATGCCTTGAAGGCCGGTTATGTGGCTCACCGTTTGGTGGCGGGTGAGCATTTGGTGGGCTACTTTGTTGCCATGCAGGTCATTGACGAAGTTCATTTGCTCAACATCACCGTAGCGCCGCCATTTCAGCGGCAAGGGTGGGCGCGTTGCTTGATGCAATCCTTGAGCTTGTGGTCTCAAGCCAATGGTGCCAGATGGCTGTGGCTTGAAGTGCGTGAAAGCAATGCACCCGCCTTGAATTTGTACCAAAGTTTTGGCTTCCAACAAGTGGGTTTGAGAAAAGATTACTATCCTGCAGGTAGAACCACCCGAGAGTCTGCGGTGGTCATGAGCATGCCCCTTAAAGCCTAAGCAATGACTGAAGATACAACGGCCCCTTTGGATGAAAACGCCACGCGTTTTGAACTGGACGATCGCCAACGTGCCATGTTGGCGGAAATGGGTGTGCGTGTTTGGATGCCGCAAACGGTTCGCGCCTTGCCTGCCAAGGCTGCCAAGCTTGCACAAGTAGCAGTACCTCATCAAGCAACTGCAGACTCAGACGCAGTTGCATCTGTCACTGTATCTGTAGCGGCCACTGTTGTCAGTGCACCGCAAATGCTGTCGGTTCCCATTGTCGATATTTCGGAATTGCCAGAAGGCATTGCCAACATGGACTGGGCGCAACTGAAATCAGCCGTTGCATCTTGCACAGGCTGTGGCCTGAGTCAATCTCGCCAGCAAGCTATTTTGGGAGAAGGCTTGGCTTCAGCCGATTGGATGATTGTGGGCGATGCGCCAGGCGAGGAAGAAGACAAAGCGGCGCAAAGTTTTGCAGGACCTGCAGGCCAATTGCTTGACAACATGTTGAAGGCGCTCAGCCTCACGCGGGAGCAAGTTTATTTGACGCACGCTTTGAAGTGCCGCACCCCCATTGGCCGCAATGCCAGCCAAGTCGAGGTGTCGCATTGCGCCACTTATCTGGCACGGCAAGTTGAGTTGGTTCAGCCCAAAGTCATCTTGGCCATGGGCAGAACAGCTGCGCTGGCTTTGTTGCAAAGTGCAGAGCCATTGGGCAAGTTGCGCTCACAAGTTCAAAGCTTCAAGGGTGTGCCTGTGGTGGTGACGTACCCACCCGCTTACTTGCTGCGCAACCAAGCCGACAAAGCCAAGGCCTGGGCCGATTTGTGTAGGGCTGCCAGTTTGGTGAAGTCGACAAATACCTAAGCGAATCGGTTCATCTTCGCAACCACTGAGGGGTCTTAAGTGCCTTCAGTTTTTGCGTCATTTGCAGGCTTTGACGGCCAGAGCACACTGGCAATCGAAACGACCATCAGACCCATCGCTGCCCAGTCTTGCCAATGCAAGATCTCGTTCAAGGCCCATGCGCCGCTGAACACACCCAAGATGGGAATCATCATGACACTCAAGGTCGAGGCGACGGGCGGTAGGCCACGGGCCAAATAAAACCAAGCTGAGTGCGCAAAACCAAATACCAAAAATGCGTTGTACAAAATAGAAACCCAATGGGTGGGTGTGGGAGTTTGCCAGCGGTCTGCTTCAAACACCGCAGCCAGTACGCCAATGACCACGGTGGTCATGGCGGTCATCCAAAAGGACAAGGTCAGGGTGGGCAGAGGAATTTGTGTGCGGCGAAGCATTTGCGTTCCCAAGGCCCACGTGCTGGCGGCTGCCAAGGCCAGCAACACACCAACGGGTTTGCCCGATAAGTTGGCTAACTCATGCCAGAGCAACAAGACCACGCCCAGGGCTGCGGCGGCCACGCCGCCCCATGCGCGTTTAGAGAGCTGGTTTTGAAACACAAAGGCGCCAATGAGGGCCGAAAAGATGGGCATGGTGTAACCCAAAATGGCCGAGCGCCCGCTGGTCAAATATTGCACTGCCAAAATGATCAGGGCATGCCAGATAAACATGTTGAAGATGGCCAAGACCAACAACTCGCGCCAATACTGCCGAGGAATGCGAAAGGGTACTTTCATGGCCAGCAAGGCCAGGCCCAAAACGGGCGTACCAATGAGCAGGCACAGCAGTCGAAAGGTCAGAGGTGGAAAGCCTGTCACGCCCAACTTCATGATGGGCCAGTTCAGGCCCCAAACGACGGTGAGCAGAGCCAGGATGACCCATTGGCGAGTTGTAAGAGAGTGCATGGGGTCCGATCTTAGAGCCAAATGATGCAATAGCTGGTGAGGCTAGGTTTTGCATTCCCCTAGCCTTTAAAATCAGGCCATGACCTTCTTAGAACAACTTCAAGACGCCGAGCGCCAAAACGGCTCTCTGTTGTGCGTCGGCCTTGACCCTGAACCTAGCAAATTTCCTGCAAGCATGAAGGGCGATGCCAGCAAGATCTATGATTTTTGCGCGCAGATTGTCGACGCTACGGCCGACTTGGCCATTTCGTTCAAGCCCCAAATTGCTTACTTCGCTGCGCACCGCGCGGAAGATCAGTTGGAAAAGCTCATGGCGCACATGCGCCGCACCGCGCCGCATGTACCGGTTATTTTGGATGCCAAGCGCGGCGACATTGGCGCCACCGCCGAGCAATATGCCATCGAAGCCTTTGAGCGCTATGGCGCCGACGCGGTGACGCTTTCGCCCTTCATGGGTTTTGACTCTGTGCAGCCGTATTTGAAACACCATGGCAAGGGCGCGTTTTTGTTGTGTCGCACGTCTAACCCCGGGGGCGATGATCTGCAGAACCAGCGCTTGGCTTCTGTCGAGGGACAGCCTTTGCTGTATGAGCACATTGCCAAGCTAGCGCAAGGCCCTTGGAATGTGAATGGCCAGTTAGGCTTGGTGGTGGGTGCCACCTACCCAGTTGAAATTGAACGTGTGCGAAGTTTGGCGCCTACTTTGCCTTTGCTGATTCCCGGTGTGGGTGCGCAAGGCGGCGATGCCGTGGCCACCATCAAGGCTGGTTATAGGCAGAGCCAAGGCGTCACAAGCGGTGCGGTCATTGTGAGTTCATCGCGCGCCATTTTGTATGCTTCATCGGGCCCTGATTTTGCGCAAGCTGCGCGCAATGAAGCCATGCGAACGCGTGATGTTTTGAGAGCTGCCGCGCAGAGCTGAAGCGCCTCAATGTCCTGAAGCAAATGCATTCAGGACACTTTATTTTTCAAGCAAGCGCTTCAAGTAACGGCCGGTAAAGCTGGCCGGATTTTGCGCCAATGTTTCGGGCGTGCCCACTCCCACTACCGTACCGCCGCCCGAGCCACCTTCAGGGCCCATGTCGATCAACCAATCGGCGGTTTTGATCACATCCAGGTTGTGCTCAATGACCACAATGGTGTTACCTGCATCACGCAGTTGGTGCAAAACTTTGAGCAACAAGGCAATGTCGGCAAAGTGCAGGCCCGTGGTGGGCTCGTCCAAAATGTAAAGCGTGCGGCCCGTGTCGCGCTTGGACAACTCGAGTGCTAACTTCACCCGCTGTGCTTCACCGCCCGACAAGGTGGTGGCAGCTTGGCCTAATCGGATGTAGCTCAAACCTACATCGAGCAATGTTTGCAGTTTTCGCGCAATGGTGGGCACCGCATTGAAAAACTCAAACGCCGCCTCAACGGTCATGTCCAGCATTTGGGCAATGTTTTTGCCCTTGTACAAAATTTCCAAAGTTTCGCGGTTGTAACGTTGGCCGTGGCAGACATCGCAAGGCACATACACGTCGGGCAAGAAGTGCATTTCCACTTTCACCATGCCGTCGCCTTGACAAGCCTCGCAGCGTCCGCCGCCGTTAGAAGCGCTGACGTTAAAGCTGAAGCGACCGGGGCCATAGCCGCGTTCGCGCGCTGCGGGTACCTCGGTCATGAGGTCGCGTATGTGCGTGAACATGCCGGTGTAAGTAGCGGGGTTGCTGCGCGGTGTACGGCCAATAGGCGACTGGTCAACGTTGATGACCTTGTCAAAATGGTAAAGCCCCAGAATGTCTTCGTGCGCTGCGGGTTCGTCGTGCGCACGGTGAATGCTGCGCGCTGCCGCGGTGTACAAAGTTTCATTCACCAAGGTGGACTTGCCCGAGCCAGATACACCTGTGACGCAAGTTAACAGTCCGACAGGGAAAGCTGCTCGCACGTTTTTCAAATTGTGGCCTTGTGCGCCCACAATTTCAATAAAGTCTTTGCCAGGGGCATGGCGCTTGGTCGGCACTTCAATGGCTTTGCGGCCCGACAAATATTGACCGGTCAATGAATCGGGTGCTGACAAAATATCAGCGCAAGTACCTTGCGCCATGACGCGGCCGCCATGTACGCCAGCACCAGGCCCCATGTCAATCACATGGTCGGCAATGCGAATCATGTCTTCATCGTGCTCGACAACCAGCACGCTGTTGCCAATGTCGCGCAAATGTTTCAAGGTGCCAATGAGGCGATCGTTATCGCGTTGGTGCAGACCAATGCTGGGCTCATCGAGCACATACATCACACCCGTCAGGCCCGAGCCAATTTGGCTGGCCAAGCGAATGCGTTGTGATTCACCGCCTGAGAGTGTGTCGGCACTGCGGTCGAGGCTTAAATAGTTCAGGCCCACATCGTTCAAGAACTTCAAGCGCGAGCCAATTTCAGACACCACCTTGTCGGCAATTTCGGCTTTGGCGCCATGCAGTTTCAAGCTTTGAAAATAGGTTTGGGCTTCGCCTAAAGTGACATGGTTCACTTCATAAATGGCGCGCGCTTGCGTGCCCTCGCCGATTCGCACATGCCGTGCTTCGCGGCGCAAACGCGTGCCCTTGCAATCTGCACAAGCATGGTGACTGCGCATGCGCGCCAAGTCTTCGCGAACCACGCTGGAATCGGTTTCTTTGTACCTGCGCGTCAGGTTGGGAATGATGCCTTCGAAGGGGTGCTTTTTAGACACCTTTTTGCCCTTGGAAGCACCCGACTCCATGATGTAACTGAACTTGATGTCTTCTTCGCCCGAACCCCACAAAATACTGTGGCGCACTGCCTCTGGCAGAGATTCAAAAGGTGCTTCTACATCAAATGCGTAATGCTTGGCCAAGCTCTCTAGCATGCTGAAGTAAAAACCATTGCGCCTGTCCCAGCCCTTGATGGCGCCACTGGCTAAGCTCAAACTGGGAAAGGCCACCACGCGGTCAATGTCAAACACTTCGGTGGTACCCAGGCCATCGCACGTGGTGCAAGCGCCCATGGGCGAGTTGAAGGAGAACAAGCGTGGTTCGAGTTCTGCAATCGAGTAATGACACACAGGGCAAGCAAACTTGGCATTGAACATGTGTTCTTTGCCCGTGTCCATTTCAACGGCGATAGCACGCTGTTCTGCCAGCCTTAAGGCGGCTTCAAAACTTTCGGCAATGCGCTGACGCAGTGCATCGCGCGCGGGCGCTTCTGCTTCGTGGCGAATTTTGAGGCGATCGACCACCACATCGATATCGTGCTTTTCAGTTTTCTTAAGCGTGGGCAAATCTTCGACTTCATAAGTTTGCCCATTGATGCGAAAGCGCACATAGCCCAGTGCCTGCATTTGCTCAAAAACTTTTTCAAACTCGCCTTTGCGTTCGCGCGCAATAGGCGCCACGATCATGAGCCTCGTGTCTTCGGGCAACTCCAAAACGGCGTCGACCATTTGACTCACGGTTTGCGCTTGAAGCGCCAAGTTGTGATCAGGGCAGTAAGGTGTGCCCGCGCGTGCAAACAGCAGGCGCAAATAGTCGTGAATTTCTGTCACGGTGCCCACGGTAGAGCGCGGGTTGTGGCTGGTGGCTTTTTGTTCGATAGAGATGGCGGGCGACAGGCCCTCAATCAAATCGACATCTGGCTTGTCCATCAATTGCAAAAACTGGCGCGCATAAGCCGACAAGCTTTCGACATAACGGCGTTGACCCTCGGCATACAAGGTGTCAAAGGCCAAGCTCGATTTGCCTGAACCGCTGAGGCCAGTGATCACCACCAGTTGGTTGCGCGGAATATCGAGGTCGATGTTTTTGAGGTTGTGCGTGCGGGCGCCTCGAACGCTGATGTGCGTTTGGCGCAAGGCGCTGGCCAAATAGGCACCCTCTGCAGGGTTTTCGTCTGTCATGAGGCCCGCCTCGTGCCGTGCTGCTGCCAAAGCGGCTTCTAACAGGCGAACTTTTTCCCTGGCAGCTTCCAGTTCAGTGAGACTTGCGGGGGCGTTGGGTGCGTTCAAAATCGAGGTGCCAGACAAAACCCTCAATTATCGCTAAAGAAGCCAAGTCTGTCGTTGGCTGGCTTAAAAAACTGCGTGATCGCCGCGTTCTAAGGACGTTTTGCCGCTCACCAAGGCTTGGTAGCAATCCCACAGGGTGTCTTGGCCTGTAGAAGGCGTTGCGTTGGCATCGTAGCGGCCTTGGGTTTCATCCCAGACCAACATCGATTCGGTGGCGTAGTAGCGTCCAATTCGGGCCAATTCAGCTTTGTTGGCCAACGGCGGTATGAGGTGGCCCAACAAAGACAAAGCGCCAATGATGACGTCCATCATTTTGACGGGTACATGTTTGTACTTGGGCGGCTTGCCTAACAATGAAAACAAGTATTCCCCTTGCTGCAGGGGAGTGATGGCGGGGCCTGGCCCGCCAATGGGCAAAATTCGGTTGTGCAGCGCAGAGTCTGTCACGCATTGCGCCAAGTAATTGCCCAAATCTTGGTCGCTGATGGGTTTGCAAGCTGTCAATTGGCCATCGCCAAACAACAAAAAAGCTTTGCCTTTTCGAACCCGTTCAATTTGGCCGCAAAGCGATTTGAAAAATGCGGTGGGCCTGACGATGGCATAGCCCATGCCCGATTTCACCAAAGCGTCTTCAAAAGCCAGCTTGGCATGCTGAAACGTGAGCAAAGGTTTTTGCACGCAAATGGCCGACAGCAATACAAAGTGTTTCACACCTGAGGCCTGCGCCACCTTCAAGGCCAAGATGTGTGCTGCATGGTCAATGGCCCAAGCATCTTTGGGGTTGCCGGTGCGAGAGGCCAAACAAGACATGAGCGTGTCAAAGTGCTCGCCTGCAAAACCATCCTGGGTTAGAGAATTTAAATCGGTGACATCGCCTGTGCGAAAAATGGCGCCGGGCAGTTTGGCCTCCCAATCTTGCAAGCTGAGTTTGCCATTCACGCCTGCCTTAGCGCGAATGAAGCACACCACCTCGTGGCCATCGCGCAGCAAAGATTTGACGGCGGCTTGACCAATGGTGCCCGTGGCGCCCAACACCAAGACACGTTGTCTTGCAGGCGCATTCAATGGCGCGTCAGTGCTCATCGCTATTGGCTTTGGCGCGTGCGCGCAAATCAGCCCCGTGGGCTAAGCCCGCCGTGATTAAAAACAAAGCCATGCCGGGCCAGAACCCAGGTGTGAGTGCACAGCGCAACGCCAGCATGAGTGACAAGCCCGAAAGGATGGTCAACAAAACATCTTGAACCACCAAGCCGCGCCCTGTGACTTGGTGAAAGGCCCACAAGACAAAAGTTTCGATGACGATAAAGCCAATCGCAATGTCAACCACCAAGGTCGATTGGTAAATGTCTTCGAGATTCACACTTTCGCCAAGCCCAACAAGTGCGCCATGTCTTTGAAGAAAATCTTCACGTGTGCCATGGGCTTTTTGCGCACCAATTTTTTATTCATGTACGACTCAAACGTGAGTTGCTGCACATCGCGGTCTTCGCAAATTTTGACAAAGCGTTCGCGCCGCTTTTCGCTGCTGTACCAAAACCATTGCATGATGCCCAGCACTGTAAACACCGTGCCATGCTCTTTCATAAATTGCTTGCGTGCCATTTGCAAATTCTTGGCATCGCCTGTGTGCAATACTTTTTCAACCGCATAGGCTGCCAATTCACCGCTGTACATGGCGTAGTAAATGCCCTCACCAGATGCAGGTGCCACCACACCTGCTGCATCACCGGCCAACACCACATCGCGGTTGTTGTCCCATTTCTTCAATGGCTTCATGGGCAAGGGTGCGCCCTCGCGCCTGAGCACTTCGCTGTCGCCCAGACCCGATGCATTGCGCAATTCGCCAACCGCATTGCGCAAAGAAAAACCTTTGTCGGCACTGCCTGTGCCAATGCTCAAGGTATCGCCGTGGGGAAACACCCAGCCGTAAAAGTCAGGTGACAACTTGCCTTGGTAATACACATCGCAGCGTGTGTCGTCATACCCAGCAGGCTTGATGGCTGGGGCTTTCACTATCTCGTGGTACGCAAACACATATTGCGTTTCTGCAGCACCGGTCACGCCAGCATGTCTTGCCACTTGTGACTTCGCACCATCTGCACCAATGATGGTGCGCGCTTTCACCATGGCGGGTTTGCCGACACCGCGTTGTTGGTGCTCGCGGGCTTCAAAATGCAAAATGCTGACGCCGTCCACGTCGCGCGTTAATTTTTCAAAGGTGCCAATGCGCCTTATAGCGCCTGCACTTGCGGCCCGTACACGCAGCCACTCGTCAAATTCAGACCGATCAACCATGCCCACAAAACCGTTGTCAATTGGAATATCGACACCATGATTGCTGGGTGCAATCATTCGCGCAGACCTTGCTTTGGCCACCAACAAATGGTCTGGAATGTCATAGTCTTTAATCAGTCGCGGCGGGATGGCACCACCACAAGGTTTGATGCGCCCAGCCCTGTCCAGCAACAAGACCGAATGTCCTCGTTTGGCCAAGGTGTGCGCTGCAGTAGCACCTGCAGGACCACCGCCTACCACCACCACATCGAATGTTTCTATAGAGCTCATGACATCACCTTAAGAAATTAAACCGCGCAGGGCAAAGGCACTGACCATCATGCCTGCGACAAAAAACGGCACACCAAAACCGCTGTACCAAAGGGCGCGTTGAACCACACGCGTCAAAAAATAATCCATCATCAAAAGCTGCACACCCAGCAAGACAGTGACCGCCAAGGCTTGCGCAGGGCAACCCCATGCAAACAGCAAAATGATCACGATCACTTGCGGCAAGGCCATGAACCAACAGGCCACGCCTGCTGCCGATTGAACGCCGAGTTGCACAGGCAGCGATCGCACGCCCATTTGGCGATCGCCTTGCACCGCTTTGAAGTCATTCAAAGTCATGATGCCGTGGGTGCCAACGCTGTACAAAAGTGCCAGCAACAAGGAGCGTTTGTCGGGCATTTGGCCACCCGCCATCACGGCGGCGCCGGTGGTCCATGCAATACCTTCGTAGCTGATGCCGCAAGCGGCATTGCCCCACCAGCCGTTTTCTTTCAACCGAAAAGGGGGTGCGCTGTAGGCCCAGGCCAAGATCAATCCCACCGCCGCGGCGGCAAAGCCCCAAGGTCCTAAAAGGGTGGCCACACCCAAAGAAACCAAGGTCCACAAAACGGCGATGTACAGGCCCCATCGGCCTGGCATGCGACCGGAGGGAATAGGACGTTGGGGTTCGTTGATGGCATCGACATGGCGGTCAAACCAATCATTCACGGCCTGACTGGTGGCGCAAACAAAGGGGCCTGCTAATGCAACGCCAATGATGGCCAACAACCATTTGCCATCCATGGCAACGCCGGAGGCCACAATACCGCAAGCAAACGCCCACATTGGCGGGAACCAAGTGATGGGTTTGAATAACTCAGTGACTGCGGAGAGTTGCGGGAGGACCATAAAATGTGTTTTTACGCATGACACATGCAAGTGTCAAGTTAAATTTACACATCCTATGGTTTCCACTGAGGGCGCTGTGGGCAAAGCGCATCAGGGAAATGGAAGCAATTAAGCTTCTGTGTCGTTTTCCGGAACGTTGATGCCAAATCGGCGCAATTTGACGTACAAGCTTTGACGTGAAAGACCCAGCATTTCGGCGGCAGAAGACCGGTTGTCTCCGGTGAGTTCCAGTGCGGCTTCGATGCACATTTGCTCAATCAGGTCGGTTGTTTCGCTCACAATGTCTTTGAGTGGTACGCGGCCCACCAACTCGGTCATTTGACCTTTTGAGCGAAACACGTCATTGCTGGATTTAGCCTCTACGCCCAAGCGCAAGCTGATGTCTCGGATGGTGAATCCCAAACAAGGTTGCTCACCACCGGAAACTGACACCGCTGAAATTTCAACGTCAGTGGCAGAGCCAAGATCGCCCCGCATGCGGGTTGCAAACAACCTGACAACATCGCGCTGCTTCAAATTGGACATCAGAACTTTCATGTCCACGCCAGCCCGACCCAGCCATCTTTCAAGGGGTTCGCCTTGAACCAGGGCTTCGTTGCTGACTTGGGCCAATTGCAAAAAGGAGCGATTGGCTGAAAGGACGACGCCATTCAGGTCGGTGACAACCAAGGCGTCGGGCGCACTTTCCATGACCTCTGACAATAACTGTCGAGTTTGGTTGTTGGCAGACAATGCTGGACGCGTCTGGATTGGCAGAAGGCGGATGAGAAAGTGAGCAGACTTTTCCTGCCGGAAAAGTGAAACATGCGCCAATACTTTGATGCCGCCTTGCGGCAGGGTCAAAGCAACAGGGTTTGACTGGCCGCTGGCAAGCAATTCTGCAAAAGCTTTGTTTAAGGCAGTCGAACTGGCTTTGTCTAAACTGGAAGCAATGGACCAGCCTGATTTGTGCAGGTCGCCGCCAAGCAACTCAAACGCGGCAGGGTTGCTGTCTTCTAACTTTTCAGTGTCTGCATTCAGAATGAGCATGGCTTCGGAGGAAACCTGAAACAACAAGCGGTAACGTGTCTCAACGTTTTTAAGGTGCCAGTAGTCGCGCTCCATAGCGCGTTGCGCATTGAGCACTTTTTGTTGAAGAGCCGCTTGGGGACGCAGATCACGGCCAAAGGCCAGCGCACGAATGCGACCATCTGTTTTGCCCGAGGGTACAGTGATGACCGAATAGGACAAAGGTAGGTCGGTTCCGTTTTCAGCCGATTGGTTGAGCTGACGCCACTTCGTGCTCTTGTCGCTGCCCATGTCTCTGAGCAAGGCGTTGACTTTGTTCTTACTTTCCTCGGTAACTGTTTGACCCCAAGGCTTACCAACCCAATGCGCTCGACCAATGGTGAGCAGTTCTTGGTTGGCAAATGCGGCGTCTTCAATGAATCCGTTCTCGTCCATCACGAGCACCACGTCAGCGGTGGTGGTGATTAAATTAGAAATGACATTCGCATCCAAGTGCCCCAAGAGACTTTGTGCATTTCCAAATCGCCCGGGCGATTGCTCCGACGCTGTTTGAAAACTGGTATTCATAGGGGGGGTGCTTTAAAAGTTAAGTTGAATGGATTAGGCGTTGGTTTGAATGTACTTTTGGACCAAATCTGGCGCTAAGTTAGCATCATGGACAAACAGGTCTGCACCGACTTGGCTGACCATGTCATGGTTGGCTACAAAATAAGGACCACCAACTATTATGCACAGCTTGTCTGGGCTAACCGTTTGACGAATGGCTGATATGCAATCTTTCAAGCGGTTAAACCCGAGGCCCGTCGCCAATGAAAAACCTACAGCATCGTAGCGTTTGGCCTTGACCAAGAGAGCCGGATTGTCGGCGGCTGCAAAAGTGCCCCCATCGACGGCCCAACCATCGCGCTGAAAAAATTCGGCCACCATGGCCAAGCCCAAGGTGTGTTGGTCGCCAGGCGATGGCATGAGCAAAATAGTCAAGCCATTGGGCACGTACTGTTTGTGCAACTCACTCATGGAGGGCAACACGTGCAAAATCTTGTGCAGTTCAGCCAAGCCAAGTGTAACCTCGGTGAAGTCGCGTTCGTCATCCTCCCAAAGCTCGCCCAATTGCCTAGCAGCAGGGGCCAACAGGTTTAAAAAGATGGATTCAATGCTCACGCCCTTGCCTCGGGCTTCGTCTATCCAACCAAGGCCTTCGGCTTGCCGGCCTTCTAGCAAAAGATTGACAAAGTTAGTGACGTCCGTGGGGGTGATGCTGTAGGGCAATACCAAGTTGGGCATGGCACATTCTGTCGGTGTGCGATGGGCCATCATCAAGCGTGGAATGATTTCGTTTTGAATAGTCCGTGCCAAAACGGCTACGGTTGAGGAAGATGAGGCTGCGGCGATGGGTGCATGTCCTGGGATGCCATCAAACCGGCTGTTGGCTGGGGCCCCGAAACCGCGCCAATGGCCTGCCTCGCTGTTTTCAGGGAAATGGGAGCCTTCCGCTCTTTGGCCATTGCTCTGATTTGAATTGTCCATTCTTGTCTCCTGCTTGGTGAAAGAACTTAGCCCAGCAGCGTGTTCGTTTCGGTTTACACCTTTTTATGCGCTGAACTGACTTTGGTCAAAGCTTATTTTTATCCCACTATGCCAGTAGGGTATTAATTATATGTAACTAAGTGTTTACGTCAATCTAAGTTGACAATGTCCGAAAGAGCGAATAAATTGACGGCATGGCTGAAAAATTATCAACATTTAAAAGTGAAAACGGAACTGGCGTCAAGGCGCGCCGGCCCCTTTACACCCCGGAAGAGCGGATTCGCCGGGACAGCACTTACTGGACTTTTGTGCAAGGTTTGTTGGCGCCTATCCAGTTCTTCATATTTTTGGGCAGTCTTTATTTTGTTTTGCGTTATTTGGTGACTGGCGAGGGCCTAGAAACTGCCAATGAGAGCGTGGTGGTTAAAACCTTGACGCTTTACACCATCATGATCACAGGCTGCATTTGGGAGAAGGTGGTGTTTGGGCGCTATTTGTTTGCGCCTTCCTTCTATTGGGAAGATGTTTTCAGCATGTTGGTACTGGCCCTTCACACGGCCTATTTGTACGCCATGTACACCCAAAAATTGCAGGGTGTTGAGTTGATGTATTTGGCCTTGGCTGCTTATGCAACCTACGTGGTCAATGCAGGGCAATTCATTCTTAAATTGCGTGCGGCACGTCTCGATCAAGAGGCCAAATTGCGAGAAGCCGCAGCAGTCAAACATGAAGGATTTCAGGGGATGGCCGCATGAGTGTTGTCAGCTTTCCTGTACCCGTCAAAACGGTGGGCGGTTGCAGCGATGCACCGGTACTGCGCGAGCGCGGCCAACACGAAGTGTTCTGCGGCTTAACAGGCATCATTTGGTTGCACCGAAAAATTCAAGATGCCTTCTTCTTAGTGGTGGGGTCGCGCACTTGCGCACACCTGATTCAGTCGGCCGCGGGTGTGATGATTTTTGCAGAGCCCCGCTTTGCCACTGCCATCATTGATGAGCGCGATTTGGCGGGCTTGTCCGATGCCAACACGGAGCTTGATCGGGTGGTCAACCAATTGTTGGCGCGTCGTCCTGAGATCAAACTGCTGTTCTTGGTTGGCTCATGCCCATCAGAGGTGATCAAGCTTGATTTATCACGCGCAGCCTCTAGGCTTTCTGCGCAACACGCATCGTCGGTGCGGGTGCTCAATTATTCAGGCAGTGGCATTGAAACCACATTCACTCAAGGCGAAGATGCTTGCTTGGCTTCCATGGTGCCTGGCTTGCCAACGGCCGCTGCAGATGCCGCGCAAGAGTTGGTCATTGTGGGCACCTTGGCCGATGTGGTGGAAGATCAGTTTGTGCGGATTCTGAATCACATGGGCATAGAGCGCGTTCGCTTTTTCCCACCAAGGCGTGCAGACGATCAGGCACCCATCGGAACGGGCACACGTTTGTTGTTGGCGCAACCCTTTTTGGCAGACACCGCAAAGGCATTGCAAGCGCGAGGTGCCAGCTTGTTGCCAGCACCTTTCCCGCTGGGCATTGAAGGCACTACGGCCTGGTTGCAATCGGCTGCCAATGCGTTTGGAATTTCCCAAGAGCGCTTTGCTGCCGCAGTGGCGGCGCCAACGGCCAGAGCCACTGCCTCGTTGTCACGAGCCAAGTTGCACTTGGAAGGCAAAAGCATCTTCTTCTTCCCTGACTCACAACTTGAAATTCCATTGGCGCGGTTTTTGTCGCGTGAACTGGGCATGAAATTGTTAGAAGTGGGTACACCCTATTTGCACCGCCAGCACATGGCCATGGAGTTGGCCATGTTGCCAGAAGGCACCTTTTTGTCGGAAGGCCAACACGTTGAAAAACAACTTGACCGTTGCCGCGCTTTGCACCCCGACATGGTGGTGTGTGGCTTGGGCTTGGCCAATCCCTTGGAGTCGGAAGGCATGACCACCAAGTGGGCCATTGAGTTGGTGTTCACGCCCATTCAAGGCTTTG
>JBIIJK010000076.1:0-7634 GCA_044233865.1 Limnohabitans sp. | reverse complement strand
GCGGCTCGCCTTTGGGCTCAGTGATGTAAATGCGCTGATCAGCTTTGTTCACAAAGGCCAGCATGGCTTTGCCATCCAGCATCAACCCTAGCCAACTGATTCCCCCGTATTCATGCACTTGGCTTTTGGCGCTCCATGGCGCCTTCAAAATATCTCCATGCTGACGACTCACCACCAGAGAGCGCCCTCCTTCACTGGGCCGCACCTCATCCCACCAAAGATCGTCGCCCATGGGCTGCGACCACATTAGGCTGCTGCCCGCTTGGGCCAACAAGTTGGCTGATAAAGGCGAGGCCCATGCCCCGGGTTGGTGAGTTTGTTTCATAGGTTCTTTGTGAGCGCAATTCACTGATGCGCCATTGAATCGGAAAACCCTCATTTTGCAAGGGAACTTTCTATCTATGATGATGCCAAAAAAGAAATGCCAGATATTTAAACTGGCCTATTAAGACACCCCACTCATGAATTTATCAAAACTTTCTACACAGCACTGCTTTAAATCCGCTTGGTACATCGCACTGCTTTCCAGTGTCAGCGTGAATTGGGCCTACGCTCAAACCAATCTGCCCACCGATGAAGTCCTAGTCCAAAGCGGCCGCCTAACCCAACGCCAATTCGATGCCCCCACCTCCATCTACACCATTGATGCAGAAACCATTCGCAGCAGTGGCCCCCAAGTTAACTTGTCCGATGTCTTGGCCAGAGCGCCGGGGGTGGTTGCCTTAAACCGAAACAACTATGCGCAAGATGTTCAGATATCGGTGCGTGGGTTCGGCGCCAGATCGGCATTCGGCTTAAGAGGTTTCCGCCTCATCACAGACGGCATTCCCGCCACCACTCCCGATGGCCAAGGGCAAGCCTCTACTGTTAGCCTGACCTCGGCAGAAAAAATCGAAGTCTTAACGGGCCCCTTAGCGCAGCTCTACGGCAACTCGGCCGGCGGTGTCATTCAAGTGTTCACACGAGAAGCCGATCTCACGCCCACAGCACAAGCGCAAATTTTCAAAGGCAGCTATGGTCTTGAGCGCACAGATTGGCAATTCAGCCAACGCAGCGGCAACGTCGGTTTTGTGGCCGACTACAGCACCTTCGAAATTCAAGGCTACCGCAACAACAGCCAAGCGAAAAGAGAACAACTCAACAGCGTGGCCACTGTCGACCTGAGCGCAGACACACGCTTGAAGTTGATTGCCAATGTTTTTCGCATGCCCTATGCCAAAGACCCTATTGGCTTGACTGCAGCGCAGTTTTTGGCCAACCCAAAACAAGCTGGCAATTTTTCTTTGGTGAACGACACACGAAAAACAGTAAACCAAGAACAAGCAGGCGCTGTGCTTGAACACAAGCTCAATCAAAACACTCGCATTCAAGCGCGCATTTACGGTGGCAATCGCGATAACTTGCAATACCAAGCAGCCTCTGCCACTGCAGGTTCGTGGGTTGGACTCGAAAGAGATTTTCATGGGCTAGGCTTGCAAATCCAAGGTAAACAAAACTTGGAAGGTGGCAAAGCAGCAGATTGGGTGGCCGGATTTGACCAAGACTACTCTGGAGAAAATCGTCAAGGTGGTCCTGCTACTGCCGGACAAAAAACAGGCAACATCAACCGCAAAGAATTGAATGAAAGTACCAACCGCGATTACTTTGCCCAAGCCAACTGGCGCGTCTTGTCAGATTGGACTTTTGTAACGGGTGTTCGCCAAAGCAATGTTCAACTCAAAAGCAAAGACGATTACCTCACAGACGGTGTCAATGGTTCTGGCACGGTCAGTTATGAAGCGGCCAATCCAGTCCTAGGCGCCACATGGCACGTCAGTGACACCTTGAACATTTACTTGAACCAAGGCAAGGGATTTGAAACGCCCACACTTTCCGAATCGGTGTACACCAAGTCAGGCAACTCTGTGGTCGGTTTGTTCAATGCCAATTTAATTCCCTCACGCAGTCAGCACCTTGAGTTGGGCAGCAAATGGACACCTTCGCCAAGCACTCGTCTAGATGCTGCTGTGTTTCGCATCAAAACAGACAATGAAATTGTGACCAGTTTGTCAGTGGGCGGCCGCACGGCTTTCACCAACGCTTCTGAAACATTGCGTGAAGGCCTAGAGCTTTCTGCGCGTCATGCCTTCAACTCAAATTGGCGAACACAAATGACTGCCACCGTGATGAGCGCTGAATATGCAGGCATCTCGACACTGGCTGGAAAATCATTGCCAGGCATTCCGCAAAAACAATTGTTCACATCCATTGCTTGGGCAGAAAATGGTTTTCAAAACACCCACAAAAAACCATTGCAAGGCAAAGCGGCCAGCTTAGATTGGATTGCACGATCTAGCCTCTGGGCCAATGACGTCAATGATGCAACGGGTGCCGCGCCCGGTTATGGCTTGCTCAACGCCAGGCTCAAACAAGGCTTTGCTTGGGGTTCAGCAAACTTCGAAGCCTACATTGGCGTGGACAACCTCACTGACAAAAAAGCCATCAGCTCTGTCATCATCAACCAAGCAAGTCGGCAATTTTTTGAGCCACTGCTACCCCGCAATTGGGTGATTGGAATTTCAAGCAAACTGAATTTGTAATTTCATTTTCATCGCAAATTGATTGCGTCTTCATGGGTGATTGGTTTGAGATTTAAGGGTTTACCCAAACAATCATTTCAATATCCCTTCTGCAAAGTCAAGTGTTCAAGCTTCTCAGTCTGACAAGCAATTAGTTGAGTAAAGTCAAGCCTCAATTATCATTTGGAGACTTGTGTGAACACACTTTCGATGCGTCGATTCAAGCAACTTAGCTTGGCTGTTTCGTTATCTATGGGCTTTCTATCAGCCCATGCCCAAGCCCCAGCAGCGCCGGCCCCAGCTTGGAAGCAAGGCATGCCCGCAAACATGGCCACTTCCACATTGGCACCATTGCCCGGAAAGCTCACGGCCACCAAAGCCGCAGATGTGCCAATTAACAGAATCAAATTACCACCCGGATTTAAAGTTGAAGTTTGGGCCGACAGCGTGCCAGGCAGCCGCGCCATTGCGCAAGGTGACGGCGGCAAATACTATGTGGGCACTCGTCCTCTAGGCCGTGTTTATGAAATCACAGACAACGGCACCACACGTACATCGCGCGTTGTGATCGACAAACTTGACCAGCCTACCGTGGCTTACAGAGATGGCGCTTTGTTCGTCATTTCCGTCGACAAAGTGTTGCGCTTTGATGGCATCGACAAGAACCCCAATGTGGCGCCTGTTGACCTCACAGCCAAGTTCAATTTACCTCCTGAAAAGCACCACAACTGGAAGTACATCGCTTTTGGTCCCGATGGCAAACTGTATGTGCCCTTCGGTGCGCCTTGCAACATTTGTGAGCCTCCCAGTGAAGAGTACGCTCAAATTCGCCGTTACAACGCCGATGGCTCTGGCATGGAAGTGCTAGCGCGTGGCGTTCGCAACACGGTTGGATTTGACTGGCACCCCGTCACCAAGGAAATGTGGTTCAGCAATCACGGCCGTGACTGGTTGGGCGACGACACACCCAACGACACCATGCACCGCATGAAGTTGGGCGGCCATTATGGTTTTCCAAGCTGCCACCAAGGCAACATGCCAGACCCCGATGTCAAAAAAGCCAAGGCTTGCGATGGCGTTGAGCAGCCTGTTGCTTTGATGGGCCCTCACTCTGCCACCATGGGCGTGACTTTTTACTCCGGCAACATGTTCCCCGCTGAATACCGCAACGTGCTGTTCAACGCACGCAAAGGTTCATGGAACCGCACCAAGAAAATTGGTCACGACGTGGTCATGGTTCGCGCTGATGCCGATGGCAAAAACGCCAAAGTCGAACCATTCATGACCGGCTTCTCCAACGAAGCTGATCAAAGCTGGTGGGGCCGTCCTGCCTATTTGCACCAAATGAACGATGGCGCCCTGTTGGTGTCTGATGAGCAAAATGGTGTGATCTACCGAGTGTCATACAGCAAGTAACAATGACACGAAGTTCCAAATGGAGGGCCTTGGCCTTCCTAGGGGTGGCCATTTTGGCCCCCCTTTTTTCTGCCGCTCAAAATCTGCCTGCTCGGGCTAACATGTGCAATGCGTGTCACGGGCCCAATGGCAATGCTGTGATCAAAGACATGCCCTCGCTCGCAGGGCAACCCAAGATTTTCATTGAAAACCAATTGGTGCTCATTCGCGAAGGCATGCGTGACATTCCTCAAATGAAGGGTGTCTTAGACAATGTGCCAGACACCGAACTCACCGAATTGGCCACCTACTATTCCAGTTTGAAAATTGCCAAGCCCACCGCGCAAAAGCAAGCAGCTTTGCACGACAAAGGCGAAACGCTGTCTAAAGAAATGCGCTGCGGGATCTGCCACCTTCCTACCTATGTGGGCAGAGATCAAATGCCCAGGTTGGCAGGCCAACGCGAAGACTATTTGCTGCACACCATGCGCGCCATGAAAGCCAACCAAGCCGTCGGCCGAGACCCCATCATGA
The DNA here is from genome assembly GCA_044233865.1 of Limnohabitans sp. Lineage (GTDB taxonomy): Bacteria > Pseudomonadota > Gammaproteobacteria > Burkholderiales > Burkholderiaceae_C > Limnohabitans_A. Next base: position 3,147 of record JBIIJK010000076.1, on the reverse strand, counting down.
TCGCCTCTCTTTATGGCATCTCAGACGAAGACCTCAAAGCCATCTCCCACTACCTTTCCCGCCTCAGCAATTAATTGGGGTCAGATCAACATTAATTTGGTCAATCTAAAGGGCAAAAGGCTAAGGGGGGCTCAATAAATGGGGTCAGATCAACATTAATTTACTTGGCGCATAGGTCGCTGTGAATCACAAAAAATTAATGTTGATCTGACCCCAATTATTGTCAGCCCCCCTTAGCCTTTTGCCCTTTAGATTGGAAATTAATGTTGATCTGACCCCAATTAATCAATCACCCACAATTTTGCGTTCCCGAATGATTTCGCCAAATCGCTTGGCGTCTTCAGTAGCGCGTGCGCCAAACTCAGCTGGCGTTAAAGGCAAGGCTTCACCACCCAAGTTTTGAATGCGATCTTTCAAAGCTTGCGTTGACAAGATGCGGTTGATTTCACGGTTAACTCTGCTGATCACATCGGCAGGTGTACCTGCTGGGGCATAGAAGCCAAACACGGTGTCTGCGTCAAAACCTTTGAGGCCCGACTCATCCAAAGTGGGCACGTTTGGAAACAAGGGAGACCGCTTCAGGCTACCCACCGCCAACAATTTGAGTTTGCCGGCACGTACCTGCCCCAAGCCGATGCCTGGGTCAAAGTAAAAATCCAATTGGCCGGCCAACACATCTTGCAGAGCAGGTGCAGCACCGCGATAAGGTACATGCACTGCAAACAATCCGGCTTGGCTCTTCATCATTTCACCGGCCAAATGGGGCGAGCTGCCATTGCCTGCTGAACCATAAGAAAGCTTGCCTGGATTTTCTTTGGCGTACTTTAAAAAGCCTTGAATATTGTCAACAGGCAAACTGGGTTTGGCCACCAAGAAAACCAACACTCTGGCAGCAGAAGCCACTGGCACCAAATCTTTGGTGGGATCGAAAGACATGCGCGCATAAATGTGTGGGTTGACAGACACCATGCCACCAGAACTCATGAGGAAGGTGTAGCCATCGGGGGCAGACTTGGCCACCAGGTCGCCACCTAAATTGCCATTGGCACCGCCTCTGTTTTCTATCACAACGGGTTGGCCCAGAGCCTCTGCCAAAGGTATGCCAACAGCACGCGCTATTTGATCAGCAGCGCCACCCGGTGGAAAGTTGACAACCACTTTGATCGGCTTAGAAGGCCAAGTTTGAGCCAGTGCATTGGCACACAAAGCAGGACCAAGCAAAAGCACCGACAAAGCGGCAGCAAGCGTACGCCGTGTGAATTGAGAACTCAAATGGACTTGGTGGGTATTTTTCATGATGTCTCCTGTGGGTCTAAATCAATGTCAGTTTTTTATGAAGTTTGTTTTACTCTCGGATTTTTCATCCAAAGAATGGGTTGTTCTTTGACGGGGCGCGCAGGCGCACCATGTTGTAACAAGGCAAGATCAAAAGACTGCCCTTTTTCATCTTGCAAAGCAGCCTTCCTAATTTGAGCCACAACTGACGCTTGAACATCCACAGATTTATCTGCTGCAGGCTGACAAACCGTTCTCAAAATATGCAGCAGGTTGTCTTTACCACGCTCATTGGTACTGCCGTAGCCTTTGATTAACTGCCCACACCTTGCAACTTCTAAAGCCAATTCAGACGAACGCAGGCAAGCTTGGCCAATGCCTTCAAGCCATTCTTCAATGAGCGCTTGTTCGGTAGCATAGCGACTGCCAAGGGGCCGCAGTGCCCGCATGGCCGCCAAAAAGCGCAAACTCAAAAGGCCAACAACGGAGTGACGAGCCAACTTAATCGGCATTGACCACGCGGCCTTGCCCTTCAAAATACGTGCACGGTCCCACCTCAATAAACCCTGAGCCCAAGAGGACGGCAGCATGGCTGCAATCTCTGGCACACCCGGCTTGAAGTGGTCATAGACTTTAAGCAACTCGCCCTCTTTGAGTTTCACTTCTGTTGACACACGTTGCCACCGCGTTGCTTTGCTTTTTAGATGTGCCACCTGAATGATGTCGTCAAAAGCCATCCACAAAGCCAACCATCGAATGGCTTCTGTGGTCACTGGACAGTCAGCAGATGCACCAGGGCTAGCCAATTCAATGGCTTTTAACTTCAACAAGCGCGTCACCATGAGTTGAGCATAGTTTTCGTTTTGATATTGCACCAATCGATCAAATGCCAAGGCCAATAGTTCGTGCGTATGATTCGGGAATTGTTGTGCCACTTGAGTTGGCAAACTAAAAACCAAACTTGTCTTTGGCGCAGCAGGTGACAAGACTTTTTCAACATACTGCGCTTGTTCACGCTGCAAACTGACTCGCTCAAACGCCAATGTAAATCCACGCAGACTGGCCTTGGCAGAAGCGCTATTACCAGATAACAAAGTTTCATAGTGCCGACGCTCAAACGGTAGCAAACCGCTAGCCGCAATGGCACCCAACATGACGGCGCTGACCATAGTGCCAGCTTCCCGGCACAGAGTGCCCATGTCCAGAACATGGTGTCTTAAGCTGTTGGCAGAAATAACATCGAGCAAAGGTGCTTCTGAACGACGGCCATCGCCCATGACCATTTTCTCGGCGGTGGTGAGGGCTCGCGAAGATGAGCTGATCACGCAAGTGCGGTCTGCAGATGCAAAGCCATTGCCAATTTGTCTTGCGGTTTCTAACAACTCTGAGGAAACCAAGGCATCTAAGCGGCCTGGCAAAGGGTTCAAACCCAGCACTGGTTTTTGGCCCTTGAGTTGGCTATTTGAAACTGGGTAAATTTCAAGATAGTAAGTGGTGGCGCCCGTGCGCTGCGCCACGCCGGGAATAGAAGTGGCTTGTGCAGGGTAATCTGCTATGCGCGCCACATCCACCAACCAATCGGCCAAGACGCCCCCGCCTTCACCGCCTAATGCACACAACAAGATTGATACAGCTTGAGTCATGTTGATATCTATTTGTGTGCCATTAGGCCGGTTGCAAAAAGCGGGTCATCCATGTCTGAAGGCGCGCGCCAATGCGCTCCCAAGGACTCGGATTCTGAACCACTTCTGCTCGGTAAAACGAAGGGCACAAAGTAGCTGCGTGTGCGTTTTCGCCGCACAAACCACAGCCCACACAACCCTCAATGACGGTGGCCACAGGATCGACTTTTAAAGGATCGGGGTTGTCTTT
>JBIIJK010000075.1:0-7674 GCA_044233865.1 Limnohabitans sp. | reverse complement strand
ATGCGTGAATTAATTCTGGCTGGCGGATTTTTAGCGGGAGAGCGTTTGCCTGCAACTCGAACCTTGGCCAAAGATTTGGGCATTTCCAGAACCACCGTCATTGAAGTCTTCGATCGACTCACCTCTGAAAGCTTGGTGACCTCCAAAACTGGGGCAGGAACTTATGTCAGTAAAGCTTTAAGCGCTGAAAGGCCCAAGCACCTTGCATCACAAACCAAAATTCAAAATCAGAGAGACCCTCAACTTTCAAAATTGATGGGCCAAGCCTTTCTTCGCTTCAGTGATCGCAAAAGACTGCCGCATGCGCCTCGCGCCTTCACCACGGCCCTCCCCGCCTTCGATTTTTTTCCAATGGCGCAGTGGGCCAGACTTTCAGCCAAATACATGCGTGGCTCTCGCGACGACGTCATGGGGTATGGCGACCCTAACGGCGCCGCACAATTACGTCGCGCCATCGCCTCTCATTTGCGAGTTAATAGAGGTATCACTTGCGAGCCTGAGCAAATTTTCATTGTGAGTGGTGCCCAACAAGCCTTCCATTTGATTGGCTCCACCTTGGTCAACCCCGGAGAAAATGTATGGTTTGAAAATCCTGGTGCCATTGGCGCCAGAAATAGCTTGATTGCTTGCGGTGCAAATCTCATTCCCGTACCGGTTGACAAAGAAGGCTTGAGGGTGGAGGACGCCTTGAGAATGTGCCCTGAATTCAGATTGGCTTTTGTCACACCCTCGCATCAACAGCCGATGGGCAGCGTCATGAGCCTTGAGCGACGTTTTGCGCTTCTGAGTGCAGCAGAGAAAGCAGAGGCTTGGATCATTGAAGATGACTATGACGGTGAATTTTTCTTTGGCAGCCATCCACCCCCCACGCTCAAAAGTGTGGACACCGCAGGGCAAGTTATTTATGTGGGCACCTTCAGCAAATCTCTATTTCCAGCCCTGCGACTAGGCTACATGTTGGTACCCGATAGTTTGGTGGACACCTTTCAAACCATTATGTTTAGCTACCTACAAGGTGTGCCTTCTCATACCCAATCAATGGTTGCTGAATTTATTGACGAAGGTCATTTCTCATCACACGTAAGGCGCATGAGACTCATTTATGAAGAAAGGCATGAAGCTTTAATCCGTGTGGCGCAGCAAAGACTCAGCGGGCTGCTTGAAGTCGAAACGACTCGAAGCGGGCTTCACACCATTGCGCATCTGCCGCGACATCTTTCAGAAATTGAAATTTCCAAAGCAGCCGAACTTCTCAATATCACCGCGTCGCCTTTAGGCAGGTATGCACTGGCCCCTTTGAAATCGCAAGCTTTGGTTTTGGGCTTTGGAGGCGTCAACCCGCAACAAATTCAGACAGGTGTTGAAGTTTTGGCAAGCGTCCTTGAAAATCAACACAAACTGAAAACCTCATAAGTTCATCGACTTTTTGTGGTTTGCTAATATCTTCAAAACGGACCTTTCCACCAGACCAATGTCCGTGAAAACTGAGCGTTCAATACCTAAATATTTTGACCGAATTCGATTTCATTGTTGTAGGCGCAGGATCCGCAGGGTGCGTCATGGCCAACCGACTTTCAGCATGCGGGCGCTTTAACGTCTTGTTGCTTGAAGCCGGCGGAAGCGATCAACGGCTCTGGCTCAAGGTCCCCCTTGGCTACGGCATGTCTTTTTACAATCCAAGCGTCAACTGGATGTATCAAACTGAGCCAGATCCACAATTGAACCACCGATCAGCTTATTGGCCCAGGGGTAAGGTCCTAGGCGGCTCCAGTGCCATCAACGCCATGGTTTTTATCAGGGGCCAAGCTCGTGACTTTGACGATTGGGCCCGCCTAGGCAACTCGGGTTGGTCTTATCAAGACGTACTGCCTTACTTCAAAAAATTAGAAAACAGCCCCCACGGGCCCAGCCGCTCACGGGGTGCTGATGGCCCCTTGCATGTGAGCGACGTATCGAAACAAGTCCATCCTTTGTGCGAGCACTTTTTAAAGGCTGGCGAAGAGCTAGGTATTCAAAGGAACGCTGACATCAATGGCGATTCTCAAGAAGGTGTTTGCATCAACCAAATCACCACACGAAATGGTTTTCGAGAATCTGCCAGTACTGCTTATCTCAAACCCGCACTCAGCCGATCCAATTTAAAAATCATCACGCACGCACATGTCTCTCGTGTACTTTTTGAAAATCGAAAAGCAGTGGGCATTGAATACCTCCAAGATGGCATCAAGCTCAGCGTTCGTGCAAGTCGGGAAGTGATCCTCTCAGCGGGCTCCATCAATACGCCGCAAATACTGCAACTGTCGGGTGTGGGGCCGGGACAAGTCTTGCAAAAATTCAATATCCCTCTCGTTCTTGAGAGCCCCGCTGTGGGGCAAAACTTGCAAGATCATTTGTGCATTGACTATATCTACAGAGCCAAGGTGCCCACTTTGAACAAGCAATTGGGAAGCGTGTGGGGTCAAGTTTGGACGGGGCTGCAATACATCACCAAAAGGCAAGGCCCCCTGTCCTTGAGCATTAACCAAGGTGGCGGCTTCTGTAAATCAACTGAGCAATCTGAGCACCCCGATTTGCAACTTTATTTTTCACCACTCAGCTATCTCAAAGCCACGCCTGGCGTAAGGAAATTGACAGCACCCGACGGCTTTCCAGGATTTTTGTTGAGTGCGCAACCCTGTCGACCTGAAAGTCGCGGCAGCATCACGGTTCAAAGTTCAGACCCACAAGAAGCACCTAAAATTTGGCCCAATTCACTTTCAACCCCAGCTGATAAAGCCGCCTTGCTTCTTGCTGCTCAGTGGCTGCGAAAGTTGGCTGCCACCCCTTCATTAGGAAGCATCATTGACCATGAAATTTTGCCTGGCCCCCAAGTGCAAAGCATCGATCAAATGATGGCTGATATTTACGAAAGAGCATCGACGGTCTATCATCCTGTGAGTACTTGCAGAATGGGAACCCATATTGAGCATGCGGTTGTAGACTCAAGACTTAGAGCCCATGGCCTACTGTCCTTAAGGATTGTTGATGCGTCCGTTTTCCCCACGCTCACCTCGGGCAATACCAATGCCCCCACCCTCATGCTTGCAGAAAAAGCTGCAGACATGGTGTTAGCAGATCATCAGTATTAACCAAAGGAACGGTTTTCATGTCATCACTTGCTCTCATGGAAAATTGCAAACTCAGTCCGTACTGGTGGGAAAAAACACCCAGACCAGCTTCACAGGAAAAGGCTTTACCCAGCTCAGTTGACGTCTTGGTCATTGGCGCTGGCTACACAGGGCTTCATGCGGCGTTGCAAACAGCCAGAGGTGGGCGTTCAACTTGGGTCATCGATGCGGAGGATGCAGGATGGGGTTGCAGTTCACGAAATGGCGGGCAAATTTCAACCAGTATCAAGCCCACCTATGACTCTCTTGCAAAACAGCATGGTTCGCAAAAAGCCTTTGACATCTTGAGGGAAGGTCAGAATTCTTTGGAATGGATTGAGTATTTTGTAAGGTCTGAAAAAATAGATTGCGACTTTGGAAAAGTAGGTCGATTTCATGCAGCTCATAACGCAGAACAATACGAAATACTTGCCAAGAAGCTGACCAACCAACCCAAGGGGCTAGAAGTGAAGGCGCATGTTGTTCCCCGAACAGAACAAAGGCAAGAATTGGGCTCCGATGTTTACTGGGGCGGCGTTGTGTATGAACAGCATTGCTCAGTTGATCCAGCGGCTTACCACCAGGGGCTTCTTGAGAGGGCTGTTTCAGCAGGGGTTGAAATCATTTCCAGATGCCCTGCCATGAATATTCAAAAAATAGGCAATGAATTTCACATTCAAACACCAAGAGGTGTCATCAAGGCTAAAAATGTTGTCATTGCAACCAACGGCTACACAGGCAAGCTCACGCCGTGGCTTCAAAGACGCGTGATTCCCATCGGCAGTTACATGATTGCCACAGATGCTTTACCACCAGGCATGATGGACAGGCTGATCCCCAAAGATCGAATTGTGAGTGACACACGCCGCGTTGTTTATTACTACCGCTCGTCTCCCGATCGCACTCGAATTTTGTTTGGCGGCAGAGTCTCACACCAAGAAACAGATCCGCGGGTGAGTGGCCCCAAACTTCATCACGACTTGGCAGAAATTTTCCCAGAATTGAAAAATGTGGGCATCAGCCATTCTTGGTGTGGTTTTGTGGCTTACACATTTGATGAACTCATGCACACAGGGGTTCATGACGGTATGCATTACGCCATGGGTTATTGTGGCGCTGGCGTGGGAACTTCAAGCTACTTTGGCATGAGAATTGGCCAACAAATATTGGGCTTGAAAGAAGGCACCACGGCCCTAGACGGATTGCCGTTCCAGACTCGCCCTTTTTACACAGGCAATCCTTGGTTTTTGGCGCCCTCCATTCGCTACTACAGGTGGTTAGACAGTTTTTAAAAGGCAAGTCTAATCGCGTATAGCACCCTAAAGTCATGCCATTTTCAAAGTCCCTTCCCGATTTGCCGCTTCAATCGCCGCGGGGTTCGCAGCATGTCTTGGTCATTGGATCGGGCGCCATTGGACTTTCCTGTGCACTTTGGCTTTTAAAGTCTGGACATCGCGTTACTGTGTTTGACCCTCACCCTCCACTGGACGATATTGATTACCAAGGAGCCTGCAGTTTTGGCAATGCATGTTCCATTGCCTATGGGGCTGTCACTCCCGTTGCCATGCCAGGCATTCTGAAAGATGTGCCGAGCATGCTGTCCAATCCACTGACGCATCTTTCCATTCAATGGCGAAATTTCCCCGAGCTGATTCCTTGGCTTCTGCAATTCATTCGCTCTAGCAAATCAGAACGGGTTCTTGAAATTGTGAACGAACTGGCTGAACTCTTGCGATTGGCAGAAGCTGGCATTTCACCTTTGCTTCAAGAAAGTGGCAGCCAGAATTTAATTCGCAATCGTGAATGTCTTTACCTTTATCACTCTGAAGAAAAATTCCAGAAAGCCCAATACGGTCTTCAATTGCGCGCCAATCAGGGCGTTCGCATGGAGACACTCGATGCCGCTCAAATTCATGAAAGAGAGCCACATCTAACACCTGTCTATCACAAGGGTGTTTTATTTTTGGATGCGTACAGCCTAGAAAGTCCTTATGTCTACATGAAGAACCTTGCAAATTGCATTCTTCAACGAGGTGGAAAATTTGTACATCAACACATTGATGAAATTGTGATGGGCAACGACCATGTTCAACTCAGCGGCGGCGGGGTAATTAGCGAGCAAGCAGATCAAGTGGTTGTGGCTGCAGGCGCATGGTCAAAAAAACTATTGCACCCTCATGATCAAGTTCTCTTGAACACCGAGCGCGGTTACCACGTGATGTTTCCAGACGCCGAAAAATTATTGACAACACCGACATGTTACCCAGAACATGGGTTTTACATGACACCCATGATGGATGGCATTCGAGCAGCAGGAACTGTAGAGCTGGGCGGGCTGGGTCGAGCGCCAAACCCAAAACGAATTGAAGTCATCGAAAAAGGTACAAGACAATTGATTCAAGGCTTAGGCCCCAGTGGTGACACGTGGCTTGGACACCGCCCCTCCATGCCCGATTCACTGCCAGTCATCGGGCATTCTCCCCACAATGAAAGAATCATTTATGCTTTTGGGCATGGGCACCTGGGACTCACCTTGGCTGGCATTACGGGTCGCTTGGTGGCTGAGATTGCCGGTGGACACGCATTGTCTAAAAATATCAATGCACTGAGGCCGCATCGATTTTGAGCTGTTTTTTGCAACGATCGCACCAACTTAAAACACAGTGCCGCGCAAGGCTCTGGCACACAACACAAGCCCACTGAGACATAAAAAACTGTGAATAAAGGGCTTGAGAAAAGCCGCTTGAATTCGAAGTGCCAATTGGTGTCCCAGCCAAACACCCGCAATGGCAAAAGGCAGGAGCAGCATCAAGCATTTCCAAAGCTCTATATTGTTCAGACCCCCTGCTACACCCACCATGCACAGCGCAATGGATGACAGGCCAATGATGGTCATCGGCATGGTCGCCCTGATTAAAAATGGATCCGACAAGCGCTGCGAAAGCCAGGACATGACAACCGGCCCAGCTGTGCCAAACATGGTTTCGACAAGCCCCATCATGAAACCAGCCAAGTGACGCATCGATGGCCGGAGTTGGACCGCCACTGCAGCGCCCTTGAGACCTCGCCAGCCAATGTAGATCACATAGAGCCCCAAACAAAGAAGCAGGCCATCACCTTGGGTGATGCGAATGAGCACGATGCCAGCAAGTGCCCCAACAATGACAGAGGGTAGCAAGGGCGGCAATTCTTTCCACATGACTTGCCTAAAATTCAAGCCCGTATGCAAGATGGCCGCAGGCACATCAATCAGCAGCACCAAGGGAACCACCATTGCAAGTGGCCAATCCCATGCCAACAAGGGAACAATGATCAGGGCAGAACCGAACCCTGCAATTCCCAATACAAAATAGCCCACAAACACAACTGCAAATTGATAGAGGCCTGCTTCCATCTAGTTCAAAACACCTTGTGCTATGACGCACGCTGCGTCCACAGTGAAATCATGATTCGCAATGGCCTCAACAACTTGCTTAGGCGACATACAAGCAAACTCGCTCACTTCACCATCTTGGTTGATAGGCGCCACTTCAGGCGGCACAAGCAAGTTGTAAACCCAAAGTGTTTCATGGTGCCAGCCAGTGGCAACCGATCTGCAGGTACTCACTTTTCCGTGCGCAACCGCCTTCATGGCCAAGGCTTCAGAAAGGCCAGCTTCCTCCGCCATTTCTCTGACGCCACAAGATTGAAGCGACTCACCCACTGGCAAACCACCTGCCGCTATGTTGTCCAACATGCCTGGATCGGTAGATTTAGTTTGAGCACGGCGACCACACCACACATGACCTTCAAGCGTGAAGCCATTCACATGCACAGCATGACTGCGCAAACCAAAAAACCTGAAGGCTGATCGTTCCAATTCAAAAGCCGCAGGCAAGTGGCTTGTAGGTTCTAAACTGTGCTTCCCGAGTCCAATGACTTGATCTTCCCAAAAGCTGAATTTTTCGTTGCGCCAACCCGTGACATGCCCCTGATCATGCAGCTGTTTTGCCCACTCCGCCAACGCCAGACTTCGTGAGCTTGGCGTCCCCTCTTGAGTATCCCATCTCAGGCCTAGAGGCAACTGCACCCATTGCGCACTCAGTTGTTGAAGTGCTTTGGCATACAGCGGTGTGAGGTGCCCTGTGGCTGTATGCGAGCCCCCCAAATACCAAGGAACCGATTCTTTCGGCAAAGGCTGCATGGCCTGCTGCAAGCATTGATGCAATACTTGGATTTCTGAACCGCTGAGGGCGGCCTTGAACTTTTCAATGGGGCTCATGCTTTCTGCAAATTGAAGTGGGTGATGAATGCCATTTCAGTGTGCCTGATCCCAATTCAATCCCACTCCTACCTCGGCCAACAAAGACACCTTGAGGGATGCGACCTCTGCCATCCATTTTGGCACTGCAACTTTGAGCCATTCAACTTCATCTTCTGGCACTTCAAACACCAGTTCATCGTGCACCTGCATGATCACCTTGGTTTTGCGTTGCTCGCGGTCAATGCCCGCTTGCACAGCAATCATGGACAGTTTGATCAAATCGGC
>JBIIJK010000074.1:0-7722 GCA_044233865.1 Limnohabitans sp. | reverse complement strand
TGCTGCTCTGACAAGTTGGGAATGTCACGGGTAATTTCTTCAGCACCCAACTTGGTGTCGCGCGCCATGACCACCAACTCTTCAATGTGAATCGAGGTGTAGCGGTCTTCAGAAACCACGCGCTCAGAAATCAAGATGGAGTCTTCGAAGTTGTAACCGTTCCATGGCATGAAAGCGATCAGCATGTTCTGGCCAATGGCGATTTCGCCGAGGTCAGTTGATGCGCCGTCGGCAATCACATCACCTTTTTCCAACTTGTCACCACGCTTCACAATGGCGCGTTGGTGAATGTTGGTGTTCTGGTTAGAACGTTGGTATTTGATGAGGTTGTAAATGTCAACGCCCACTTCGCCCGCTTGGGTTTCGTTGTCGTTGACACGAATCACGATACGTGTAGCGTCGACATAGTCGACCACACCACCGCGAGTGGCTGTGACCACGGTGCCAGAGTCAACTGCGGCAACGCGTTCGATACCTGTTCCGACCAATGGCTTCTCGGGGCGCAACACAGGCACGGCTTGACGTGACATGTTCGCACCCATCAACGCACGGTTGGCGTCATCGTGCTCGAGGAACGGCACCAATGAAGCCGCAACCGATACGATCTGTGCAGGAGACACGTCCATGTATTGAATGCGATCGGCACCGCACAAAATGGATTCGCCTTTTTCACGGGCAGACACCAAGCCGTCAGTGAGCTTGCCGGCTTTGTCCAAGGTGGCGTTGGCCTGAGCGATCACGTATTTGCCTTCTTCAATGGCAGACAAGTAATCGATGTCCATGGTGACTTTGGCGTCGACCACACGGCGGTAAGGGGTCTCAATGAAACCGTACTCGTTCAAACGTGCATACAAGGCGAGTGAGTTGATCAAACCAATGTTCGGACCTTCAGGTGTTTCAATAGGGCAAACACGGCCGTAGTGAGTGACGTGAACGTCGCGCACTTCGAAGCCTGCACGCTCGCGGGTTAAACCGCCTGGGCCAAGGGCAGACACACGGCGCTTGTGCGTGATCTCTGCCAATGGATTGGTTTGGTCCATGAACTGAGACAACTGTGAAGCACCAAAGAACTCTTTGAGTGCCGCAGAAATAGGCTTGGAGTTGATCAGGTCGTGCGGCATGAGTGGCTCTTGCTCGGCTTGACCCAAACGCTCTTTCACAGCTTTCTCGATGCGAGCCAAACCGGTGCGGTATTGGTTTTCGGCCAACTCGCCCACGCAACGCACGCGGCGATTGCCCAAGTGATCGATGTCATCGACTTCGCCGCGGCCATTGCGCAAATCAACCAAGATCTTGACCACGGCCAAGATGTCTTCGTTGGTGAGCACCATGGGGCCGGTTGACTCGTCGCGACCCATGCGGGCGTTGAACTTCATACGGCCCACACGTGAAAAGTCGTAAGTGTCGGGGTTGTAGAACAAGCGCTGGAACAGAGCCTGCACTGCGTCTTCTGTCGGTGGCTCACCCGGGCGCATCATGCGGTAGATGGCCACACGTGCTGCGAATTCGTCAACGGTTTCGTCGACACGCAATGTTTGCGAAATGTACGCACCTTGATCGAGTTCGTTGGTGTAGATACATTGCAGATCTTGCACGCCAGCAGAGCGCAATTTTTTGAGCAATACTTCAGTGAGTTCTTCATTGGCCTTGGCAATGATTTCACCTGTGTCTGTATCGACAATGTTGCGGGCAACCACGCGGCCGACCAAGAAGTCTTCTGGCACGCTGATGTGCGTGGTGGCAGACTGCTCGAGTTCGCGGGTGTGACGAACGGTAATGCGCTTGTCTTTGGCAACAACCACTTTGCCTGATTTGTCAGTGATGTCGAATCGGGCTACTTCGCCGCGCAGACGCTCTGCCACAAATTCCATTTGTGCGCCGCTGTCCATCAGGCGGAAGTTGTCGTTCACAAAGAAGTTGGCCAGAATGGATTCTGGATTCAAGCCAATGGCTTTGAGCAAAATGGTGACGGGCATCTTGCGACGACGGTCAACACGGAAGTACAGCAAGTCTTTGGGATCAAATTCGTAGTCGAGCCATGAACCGCGGTAAGGAATAATTCGCGCACTGAACAACAATTTGCCAGAGCTGTGTGTCTTGCCCTTGTCGTGTTCGAAGAACACGCCAGGCGAGCGGTGCAACTGAGACACGATGACGCGCTCTGTGCCGTTGATGATGAAGGAGCCTTTGTCGGTCATGAGGGGCACTTCGCCCATGTAGACTTCTTGCTCTTTAACTTCTTTCACCACTTTAGACTGTGATGTGGAAGAGTCACGATCGTAAATGATCAGCTGAACGCGAGCGCGCACAGCAGATGCGAATGTGAGGCCACGTGTTTGGCATTCGCGCACATCAAAGGCCGGCTTGGCCAAGTTGTACTCGAGAAATTTCATCTCGACAAAACCATTGTGTGAAACGATAGGGAAAGCTGACTCAAAAGCAGCTTGCAAACCTTCGTGAGCACGTTTGTTAGAGGCTATGCCTGCTTGTAAAAATGACGTGTAAGCGTCTTTTTGCATTTGCAGCAAGTAAGGGACTTCGAGCACGCTTTCGCGGCTTCCGAAACTTTTGCGAATGCGTTTGCGTTCGGTAAATGAATAGGCCATGAGATCTCCGGGGCTTGATCTTTCGGCGACTGTGTGTTTTGTGAATTAACTTCACAAAACGGGCTTGGCCGCTGGCCTCTACCAGCGTTGGCGGACGGCTGCGCATTGCACGCAGCCCGAACCAAGGCGTCTCTGCAGTCGGGTCAGAGAACACTCAAAAAATGACTTAGAAGTTACTTTTTGGCTGTGCTCTGTAAGCACCAAAGGCTGGAGGCCCTTGTGGGACCTTCCAGCCTTGGACGAAAGTCGAATTACTTGAGTTCGACCTTGGCGCCAGCTTCTTCCAGCTTTTTCTTAGCAGCTTCAGCGTCAGCTTTCGAAGCGCCTTCTTTGACGGCCTTAGGAGCGCCGTCAACCATGTCTTTGGCTTCTTTCAAGCCCAAGCCAGTGATTTCACGCACGGCCTTGATGACGGACACTTTGTTAGCGCCGGCTTCAAGCAACATCACGTTGAATTCTGTTTGCTCTTCAGCAGCGGCTGCACCACCACCGCCACCACCAGCACCAGCAGGTGCGGCCATGGCTGCAGCGCTTACGCCAAATTTCTCTTCGATGGCTTTCACCAATTCGTTGAGTTCCAAGACCGTCATGCTATCGAGAGCGGTCAAAAATGCGTCTTTATCAAATGACATTTTGTTTTCCTAACAATTATTTAAAAAAGGACTGCGCGCTTAAGCGGCAGCCGTTTCGCCTTTTTTGGCCGCCAACGCACCCAACACCACTGCGGTGCGAGACATGGGGGACATCAATAAGCCGCACAACTGAGCCAACAAAACTTCTTTCGAAGGTATGTTTGACAGCTGCTTAACGCCGTTGGCATCTAAAACTTTGCCTGAGATGGCACCTCCGCGAATGACCAACTTGTCGTTGGTTTTCGCGAAGTCAGCGACTACTTTTGCAGCAGCCACAGCATCTACAGAGAAGCCATAGATCAGCGGTCCGGTCATCTGATCAGCGACAACTTCAAACGATGTTCCGGCAACAGCACGGCGGGCCAAGGTGTTTTTCAACACACTCAGACTCACACCTTTGCTGCGTGCATCAGAACGCAGTTTGGTCATGTCAGTGACCGTGATGCCGCGGTATTCCGCAATCACCAGCGTTTGAGCTTTGGCGGCGAGGCTGGTCACTTCTGAAATGACCGCTTCTTTCTCACTGCGATTAAGACTCAAGGTCTACTCCTTTTGAATGAGCTTTTGAGCCTGGGGCTCTAGAGCTCGCCTAATTTCAGCGATCAACTGTTCAGGATTTTGTCCATCTGCAGCGGGATCGCCATCTGCGTTGGCTTTCGCGATTAAGTGCATTGCTGCACGCCAACGGTCTTGGATGGCCTGAACTTGGTCCGAAGATTGGGGTTCAGCCCACCACACTGAGCGAAGTGCTAGGTTGCCCTGGCACTCCCCTCGGTTTTTTCACGATCAAGCCGCGATGGATTGTGTGTCAACGCGAACGCCCACACCCATGGTGGAAGACAAAGCCACTTTGCGCAGGTAAACACCTTTGCTGGTTTGGGGCTTGGCTTTGACCAAAGCATCGATCAATGCAGCCAAGTTGCCTTGCAACTTTTCAACATCAAATGAACGCAGGCCAATGGCACCGTGCACGATACCGGCTTTGTCAACGCGGAACTGAACTTGACCGGCTTTTGCGTTTTTCACAGCAGTCGCCACGTCTGCCGTCACAGTACCAACCTTAGGGTTAGGCATCAGTCCGCGTGGGCCCAAGATTTGACCCAAAGTACCCACAACGCGCATGGCGTCAGGGGCAGCAATGACCACGTCGAAAGGCATGTCACCGGCTTTGACTTGTGCAGCCAAATCGTCCATGCCCACCACGTCTGCACCAGCGGCGCGGGCTTCGTCAGCCTTGGCACCTTGCGCAAACACAGCAACGCGTTTTGTTTTACCAGTGCCGTTAGGCAAGACCACGGCGCCACGCACCACTTGGTCAGATTTCTTGGCATCGATACCGAGTTGCACAGCCACGTCGATAGATTCATCGAACTTGGCAGTCGCGCACTCTTTGACCAAGGCCAAAGCTTCGGCTACAGCGTACAACTTGTTGGCATCCACTTTGCCAGCAAATGCTTTTTGTTTTTTAGTTAACTTAGACATTTACACGCCCTCCACAGTCACGCCCATTGAGCGAGCAGAACCGGCGATGATGCGGACAGCAGCGTCCAAATCGGCGGCGTTCAAATCTTTCATTTTTGCTTTTGCAATGTCCTCGAGCTGAGCGCGAGTGATCTTGCCAACTTTGTCAGCGTGTGGACGGGGTGAACCCTTGTCCAACTTGATGGCCTTCTTGATCAAGGTCGTCGCTGGTGGCGTCTTGATGATGAAGGTGAAGCTCTTGTCGGCAAAAGCGGTAATGACCACAGGCAAAGGCAGACCTGGCTCAACACCTTGGGTCTGGGCGTTGAACGCCTTGCAGAATTCCATGATGTTCAAACCACGTTGACCCAATGCCGGGCCGATAGGGGGTGATGGGTTGGCCTTGCCAGCTGGTACTTGCAGCTTAACGAAGCCGACGATTTTTTTCGCCATGTTTAACTCCTAGTGGGTGCAAACGCTTGATGGTTTAGGTCAAGCTCCCCTGATTAACGACTCTTCTTTTAAAACTTCACTGGCTGAGTCGGGTAGCTCGTGAAGAGTTTTAATACATCTGATCAGTTGGGGTCAGAGCAAATTTACTTCGTAAATCTTGATCTGACCCTCAATCTCTCTGGGCAAGTCTTTAAAAAACTTAGGTTTTTTCGACTTGGCCAAACTCAAGTTCGACCGGCGTAGACCTACCAAAGATAGTGACTGCCACACGCATTTTGTTTTTCTCGTAATTGACTTCTTCGACTGTGCCGTTGAAGTCCGTGAACGGGCCTTCTTTGACGCGCACATATTCGCCCACTTCAAACTCCACCTTGTGGCGGGGCTTTTCAGTGCCTTCTTGCATTTGATTGACGATCTTGCGAACTTCTTCTTCTGAAATGGGCGCAGGACGGTTTTTGGCGCCACCCACAAAGCCAGTGACTTTGTTGGTGTGCTTGACCAAGTGCCATGTGAGATCGTCCATGACCATCTCAACCAACACGTAGCCCGGAAAAAACTTGCGCTCGGTGGTGCGCTTTTGGCCATTCTTCATCTCAACCACTTCTTCAGTGGGAACCAAAATGCGACCAAATTTGCTTTGCATTTCTGCACGCTGAATGCGCTCAATGATGTTGCGCTCGACAGCCTTTTCCATGCCCGAATAAGCATGGACTACGTACCACTTCAAGTCGGGGTTGGTCGATTCGCCAGCTTTAGGCGCGTTGTCAACAGCATCAATCATTATTTTTTCCACCCCAAGATCAGATCGTAGAAAACCCACTCGAGCGTTTTGTCGGTGAGCCACAAGAACAGGGCCATGACCACCACGAACACAAAAACATAGGCCGTGATTTGCATGGCTTCTTTTCGCTCAGGCCACACAACTTTCTTCACTTCACGCACGGCATCTTGACCAAAGGCCACAAACTGCTTGCCTGTATCTGAGATCAGGAAGACCACCACAGCCAAAACCAAGCCAGCGATCAAAGCACCCCACTGAGCCAAAGCGCCTTGCTTAGACAGCATG
This sequence comes from Limnohabitans sp., assembly GCA_044233865.1. GTDB lineage: Bacteria > Pseudomonadota > Gammaproteobacteria > Burkholderiales > Burkholderiaceae_C > Limnohabitans_A. The sequence goes on along the minus strand of JBIIJK010000074.1, from coordinate 1,504 downwards.
TAGAAAGCTGTCAACGATGCCACCACCAAAGCAATGGCCAAGCCAAGCTTGAGCTTGTCAGCAGTGGAACCTACGGTTTGAACTTCAGAACTTGCCATATTGGCTTACAGACCTTTTTAGACTCTTTCGAGCCCTACAAAAATTACCTTGTCTTTTAGACGCCGAAGCCCGCCAGGTAATGGCGGGCTTGTTTTGCTCACCCTTTTCAGGTGGCAGGGGCAGTAGGAATCGAACCTACAACCTTCGGTTTTGGAGACCGACGCTCTGCCAATTGAGCTATACCCCTTCAGCGTTTTTTAAAGACGCAAATTAGGCGAGGATTTTGGCAACAACGCCAGCGCCCACAGTGCGGCCGCCTTCGCGGATCGCAAAACGCAAGCCTTCTTCCATGGCAATCGGGTTGATCAACTTCACAGTGATCGACACGTTGTCGCCTGGCATCACCATCTCTTTGCCTTCTGGCAACTCAATGGCGCCTGTCACGTCCGTTGTACGGAAGTAAAACTGAGGGCGGTAGTTGTTGAAGAACGGTGTGTGACGACCGCCTTCGTCTTTCGACAAAACATAGATCTCGCCTGTGAAGTGCGTGTGTGGCTTGATTGAGCCAGGCTTGCACAGCACTTGGCCGCGCTGCACGTCTTCGCGCTTGGTGCCGCGCAGCAAAATACCCACGTTGTCACCCGCTTGGCCTTGGTCCAGCAACTTGCGGAACATCTCAACGCCTGTACAAGTTGTTTTTTGTGTATCAGCGATACCAACGATCTCGATCTCTTCGCCAACCTTGATGATGCCGCGCTCGATACGGCCAGTGACCACGGTGCCGCGGCCAGAGATGGAGAACACGTCTTCCACTGGCATCAAGAAAGCACCGTCGACTGCGCGGTCGGGTGTGGGGATGTAGGTGTCCAAAGCGTCGGCCAACTTCATGATGGCTTCTTCGCCCAAAGGACCCTTGTCGCCTTCCAAAGCCAGCTTGGCTGAGCCGTGGATGATGGGCGTGTTGTCGCCTGGGAACTCATACTTGTCTAGCAGCTCACGCACCTCCATCTCGACCAACTCGAGCAACTCGGCGTCGTCCACCATGTCGCACTTGTTCAAGAAAACGATGATGTAAGGCACGCCCACCTGACGCGCCAGCAAAATGTGCTCGCGGGTTTGGGGCATAGGGCCGTCAGCGGCCGAGCACACCAAAATGGCGCCGTCCATCTGAGCCGCGCCAGTGATCATGTTTTTGACATAGTCGGCGTGGCCTGGGCAGTCAACGTGAGCGTAGTGGCGATTGGCCGTCTCGTACTCAACGTGGGCTGTGTTAATCGTGATGCCGCGAGCCTTCTCTTCAGGCGCTGCGTCAATTTGGTCATACGCTTTAGCAGCGCCACCAAACTTGGCCGCCAACACCGTGGTGATAGCAGCTGTCAGGGTTGTCTTGCCGTGGTCAACGTGACCAATCGTGCCAACGTTGACGTGCGGTTTTGTCCGCTCAAATTTCTCTTTTGCCATTTCT
>JBIIJK010000073.1:0-7819 GCA_044233865.1 Limnohabitans sp. | reverse complement strand
TGGCTTCTTTGTGGCGCACACCAAAGCGATGTTCTTCGTCAATCACCAGCAAGCCCAAATTTTTAAATTGGGTTGATTGACTGAGCAATTTGTGAGTGCCCACCACAATGTCCACGGTGCCATCGGCCAACCCTTTGAGGGCTTCATTCACTTCTTTGGTAGAGCGAAAGCGGGAGACTTCTGCCACCTTCACCGGCCACTTAGAAAAGCGGTCTTTCAAAGTTTGAAAGTGTTGCTCAGCAAGCAGCGTGGTAGGTGCCAAGATGGCCACTTGTTTGCCACCAGTGACCGCAACGAATGCGGCACGCAATGCCACTTCTGTTTTGCCAAAGCCCACATCGCCGCACACCAATCTGTCCATGGGGCGTGGACTGATCATGTCTTGAATGACGGCATGAATGGCCGCGTTTTGATCGGCTGTTTCGCTAAAGCCAAAATCGTTGGCAAACACTTCGTAGTCTTGTGGGCTATATCTAAAGGCATGGCCTTGGCGGGCGGCGCGCCTGGCATAAATGTTCAATAACTCTGCCGCAGAATCGCGCACTTGCTCGGCCGCTTTGCGTTTGGCTTTTTCCCATTGGCCACTGCCCAATCGGTGCAGTGGTGCTTCATCGGCGCTCACACCGGTGTAACGGCCAATCAGTTGCAGTTGGCTGACAGGCACATACAGCGTGGCCTTGTCGGCATATTCCAAATGCAAAAATTCTTGTAGCGCAGGTGTGCCGTCGGAATTCTTCTCGCCCAAATCCATGTTCACCAAACCGCGGTAGCGGCCAATGCCATGTGCGTTGTGCACCACGGGGTCGCCTACGTTGAGCTCTGACAAATCTTTGATCAGTGCTTCAACATCGCTTACTTGCTCTTGTTTTTTGCGCCTGCGTGTGGTGACGCCTGCTGCAAACAATTCAGTCTCTGTGACCAAGTCGATGCCAGCTTCAAACCAATGGAAGCCAGAATTTAAAGCAGCTGTAGCAATGCCAATTTTTTCATCGCTGCTTTGAAACTCTTGCAGGTTGTCAAACGCCGGTGGGTTGACACCGCCGGCACGCAAAAAGTCCAGCAGGCTTTCTCGGCGGCCAGCACTTTCGGCCAATATCAACACTCGATTTGGCGTGCTCCGAATATGCGCTTGCAGTTTGGCCAAAGGCTCTTCTGCGCCACGCACCACCGTGAGATCGGGCAGGGGTTGTGCCAATGTGTTGTCAGCGTTGCTGTCTTGGCTGTCACCCACATTGTCTTTGGCACCAGGGCGCAAAGCCAATTGCGCATGCTGGTTAGTGCCGGTATAAAACTGCTCGGCCGATAAGAACAAAGCTTCGGGCGGCAAAGCAGGTCGCTCGGGGTCGCCTTGCACTAAGCGATAGCGGTCTTTGGTGTCTTGCCAAAAACGTTGAAACGCGGGCTCTAAATCGCCATGCAAGACCAGCGTGGCTGGCTTGTCACTGCCAGCGCCTAAATAGTCAAACACCGTGGCGGTTTGTTCAAAGAACAGCGGCAAATAATATTCAATCCCTGCTGTGGCCACGCCGTTACCGATGTCTTTGTAAATGCGACTTTTGGTGGGGTCGCCATCTAGCAGTTCACGCCATCGACTGCGAAACTTGGCACGCGCCGCTTCGTCCATGGGAAATTCGCGGCCCGGCAACAAGCGCACTTCGGGCACGGGATACAAACTGCGCTGCGTGTCTGGGTCGAAGGTGCGAATGGAGTCAATCTCGTTGTCAAACAAGTCGACACGGTAGGGTACTTGCGAGCCCATGGGAAACAAATCAATCAGGCCGCCGCGCACGGCATATTCGCCAGGGCTTACTACTTGGCTGACATGGCTATAGCCTGCCAAAGTCAGTTGGGCTTTGAGTTTGGCTTCGTCCAGCTTTTGCTTGGTCTTGAATTGAAACGTGTAGCCCGCCAAAAATGAGGGCGGCGCCAAACGGTACAAAGCGGTGGTGGCTGGAATGAACACCAGGTCGGCGCCTTCAGCTTTGTCGCGCTGGCTAATGCGCCACAGGGTGGCCAAGCGTTCGCTGATCAGGTCTTGGTGGGGCGAAAACGTGTCGTAAGGCAGCGTTTCCCAGTCGGGAAAAATGGCGCATCGAAGGCCCGGTGCAAAAAAAGCCACCTCGTCCATCAGGCGCTGGGTGTCGGCAGCGTCAGAGGTGACCACAGCAGTGAGGCGGCCTTGGGCTTTTTCGCGTTCGGCCAGTTGGGCCAATAGCACAGCGTCTGCCGATCCCATGGGACGGGGCAGGGTGAAGCGTTTTCCTAAGCTAAGCGCGGGTAATTGCATGAACTCCGATAGTATAGTTGGCGTATTGGCAATCCTATATTGACGCACTTTGAACCCATCTGACCCTACTGATCTTTCTGACCTTTTTGCAGCAGTCAGCCTTCAAGACGCAGAAATCACTGCACCTGTGGCCAGGTGTTTTGCATTGGTGCCTTGCGCAGGTTCAGGTTCACGTGCTGGAACCGTCATGCCCAAACAGTACGAGTTGATTGCTGGCCAAAGCATGGTGATGCACACCTTGAATGCTCTTCTGTCTGTTAGCAGACTTGAAAAAATTGTGGTGGTGGTGTCGCCCACTGATTCGCATGAGTGGCCCCTTGAAAACATTCGCCCGATCAAATGCGGGGGTGCCACCCGTGCCGAGTCGGTGTTCAACGGCTTAACCCAATTGCTGTCTGAGGGTCAGAAAAATTCTGAAGGCGTTCAACCGACTGACTGGATTTTGGTTCACGATGCAGCGCGTTGTCTCATTACCGATTTAGAAATCAACCGCTTGATTGATGCGTGCTTGGACGACGAAGTTGGGGGCTTGTTGGCCCTGCCTTTGCCAGATACATTGAAGGTTGCGGTCAATGGTCGCATCAGTGAAACATTGCCAAGGCAAGATAAGTGGTTGGCGCAAACACCCCAAATGTTCAGAGCGGGAGCTTTGCATGCAGCACTGCTTTCCAAAGTTTCTGAAAACTTTGACGGCATTACCGATGAAGCCAGCGCCATGGAGATGGCAGGGTTTGCGCCCAAGTTGGTGGTGGGCAGTCCGCACAATTTCAAAGTGACTTATCCGCCAGATTTCGCATTGGCAGAAGATTTGCTCAGGAGCAGAACATGAATATTCGAGTAGGCGAAGGCTGGGACACACATGCCTTGGTGGCAGGCCGTCCTTTGATGCTGGGCGGGGTTCAAATTCCCCACGACAAAGGCTTGTTAGGTCACTCCGACGCAGATGTGTTGTTGCATGCCATCACGGATGCATTGCTTGGTGCTGCAGGCTTGGGCGACATTGGCCAGCACTTTCCTGACACCGATGCCACTTACAAAGGCGCTGACTCCGTCATGCTTTTGAAAAAAGCTTATGAGCACGTCAAGCATTTAGGCTGGCACTTGGGCAATATCGATTGCACCATCATTGCGCAAGCACCCAAGTTGTCACCGCATCGTTCAGACATTCGGTCTTCCATTGCTAAAGCTTTGGGCGTGCCGGAATCATTTGTGAATGTGAAAGCCAAAACGGCTGAAAAAATGGGCCCCGTGGGTGAGGGCCTGAGCATGGAAGCCAGGGCTGTGGTGTTAATTCACAAGCCCTAACGCTGAGTCAATGGCCACCTCTAAAGGTGGCTTTTTTTACTGAGCGGCCCAGCCGCCGTCCATGTTCCAGGCCACGCCGCGAATGTTGTTGCCAGCGGCAGAGCAGAAGAACACAGCCAAGTCACCCAACTCTTCAGGCGTGGTGAACTGCATGGAAGGCTCTTTCTCGCCCAACAACAATTCAGTGGCCGCTTGGTTGGTGAGGCCCAAAGTTGCTGCTTTGGCGTCCACTTGTTTTTGCACCAAAGGTGTGAGCACCCAGCCTGGGCAAATGGCGTTGCACGTAATGCCAGACTTGGCGTTTTCCAATGCAGTGACTTTGGTCAATCCCACAATGCCGTGCTTGGCCGCCACATAGGCTGACTTTTCGGCAGAGCCCACCAAGCCATGAACCGATGCCACATTGATGATGCGGCCCCAGTTGGCCTTTTGCATGGCAGGTAACACAGCTCGTGAAGCATGAAAAGCGCTAGACAGATTGATGGCAATGATGGCATCCCAACGCTCAATCGGAAAATTTTCGACGCGGGCCACATGCTGAATGCCAGCGTTGTTCACCAAAATATCGACGCTGCCAAATTTCTCTTGGGCAAACTTCACCATGGCTTCAATTTCTGGGGGCTTGCTCATGTCGGCACCGTGATAGGCCACTTTGGCGCCTAGTGCCGCAATTTCAGCCTCAGGTCCGGCATGGTCGCCAAAGCCATTCAAAACAATGTTGGCACCTTGCTTGGCCAAGGCCTTGGCGATGCCTAAGCCAATGCCGCTGGTAGAGCCGGTCACGAGTGCAGTTTTGCCTTTCAGCATGGTGGTTCTCCGAATGAATTACGATGTGCAAAGCTGAATTATGGCGCGTCAATGCCACAGAGAACCGACGGCCCCACTCTAAATTTAGAATTGAACCCACTTATGTTCGAGCCCATCCTTGATTTTGTTGCTTGCCCCGACCCTCAGGGCACCCACCGCATGGCCTACTGGTCTTGGGGCGAAAAATCGGCCGCGCATGTGGTGTTTTGTGTCCACGGCTTAACCCGCCAAGGCCGCGATTTTGATTTGCTGGCCCAAGCCTTGGTTGCATCTGGCAAAGATGCTGGTTTGCCCGCTATCAGAATCATTTGCCCAGATGTCGTGGGACGCGGCAAAAGCGATTGGCTGCAAGACCCCTTGAGTTATCAATTTCCCCAATATGCGGCTGACATGGCTATGCTGCTGCAAAGCTTGAACACACAGCGGGCTATTGAGCGCCTTGATTGGGTAGGGACCAGCATGGGTGGTGTGATCGGTATGTTGTTGTCAGCACAAAAATTACCAGTACCTGTGCAACATTTGGTTTTGAACGACATCGGACCGCCCGTATCGTGGAAGTCTATTTTGAACATGAAGACCTATGTGGGCGAGGTGGGCAAGTTTCAAACGGTGCAAGACGCGGCCAATGCCTTGTGGCAAATTTCCAAATCTTTTGGGCCGCATACGTCTGAAGAGTGGTTGGTATTGTCTCAAAACATGGTGCGGCGTTTGGAAGACGGCACTTATTGCTTGCATTACGACCCGCAACTCAGAGTGCCTATTCGCGCGCTGACTGAAGAGCAAGCCAAGACCGGTGAAGTCACGTTGTGGCAAATTTACGATTTAATTCAGTGCCCCACATTGCTTATTCGCGGTGCTGAATCGGAGTTGCTAAGCGCTGCTGCTGCCGAAGAAATGACCCAGCGCGGTGCTCGCGCCAAAGTGGCCACTTTGCCAGGTGTGGGCCATGCGCCCACCCTGACGCACCAGGATCAAATTGACATCGTTCTGCAGTTTTTAGGTTTGCCTGCATGAGTGTAGAGCTTGACGATGTACTGGTTCGTGCAAGAGCGTTTGCCGAGCCCTTCTTGTCGAGTGAATATCTAGACACCGGCGAGAACATGCTCGAGCATGCCGATGCCGTGGCCTCTATTTTGGACACCATGAGCAGCGGCAATGATGTAAAGGCCGCCAGCTATTTGGTGTATGCCTGCCCACATTTAAGCCAGCCCCGAGAAGTGATTGCCAAAACATTTGGCGATGAGTTTGCATCCTTGGCGGTTGAGACTAACAAGTTGGTGGAAGTGCAACGCATCTCACGCACAGCCGCATCGTCTGCGCAACTTCAAGACGATCCGCGTGCGCAGACAGAGAACGTGCGCAAAATGCTGTTGGCTTTTAGCAAAGATTTGCGCGTGATCATGTTGCGCTTGGCTTCGCGTTTACAAACGCTTCGGTATTTTGCAAGTGTCAAAAAAGAAGTGCCTGCAGTATTGGCCAAAGAGTCTTTGCAGGTGTTTGCACCTTTGGCCAATCGCTTGGGTATTTGGGAAATCAAATGGGAGTTGGAAGATTTATCCTTTCGTTTTTTAGAGCCCGATACCTACAAAAAAATCGCCAAGCTGCTGCATGAAAAGCGTGCCGAGCGCGAACACAACATGCATGATTTGCAGCATCAGTTGCAAATTGAATTGGCTGAACAAAACGTACATGCCTCAGTGCAGGGTCGGCCTAAACACATCTACAGCATTGTGAAAAAAATGCGCGGCAAGTCGCTTGATTTTTCTCAGGTGTTTGACATTCGTGCCATGCGCGTCATTGTGTCCAACGTAGCCGATTGTTACGAGGCGCTCAGTTGGGTGCACTCGCGCTATGTGCCTATCGCTTCTGAGTTTGACGACTACATTGCCAAACCCAAGTCCAATGGGTATCAGTCTTTGCACACTGTGGTTCGAGACGATCAGGCTCGACCTATTGAAATTCAAATTCGCACGCAAGCCATGCACGACCATGCAGAGCATGGTGTAGCTGCGCACTGGGCTTACAAAGAAGCCGGCGCAAAAGGCTATGTGGGCGTGAGTGCCAACAGCGACTACGACGCCAAGATTGCCGTACTGCGGCAGTTACTGGCTTGGGAAAGGGAGATGTCAACAGAGGCTTCTGGCGTTTTAAGTCAGATGGGTGTTGATGCTTCCAAAACTGCGGGCAAAGAAGCTGACGCCTTGTTTGAAGATCGCATTTACGTACTCACCCCCAATGCAGCCATTGTGGAATTGCCCAAAGGCGCCACCCCCATCGATTTTGCATACACCGTTCACACCAATTTGGGACACAGATGCCGCGGTGCCAAAGCCGATGGTGTGATGATTCCGTTGAACACGCCCTTGCAAAACGGTCAGACCGTCGAAATTACAACTGTCAAAGAAGGGGCCCCCTCACGCGATTGGATGAACGCTGAGTTGGGCTTCTTGGTCAGCCATCGCGCGCGCTCTAAAGTCAAGGCTTGGTTCAATGCCCAAATAACGCACGAGAGCATTGCCAAAGGCCGAGAGGCTGTGGAAAAACTATTGCAGCGCGAAGGAAAAACCGCCGTTAAATTAGAAGACTTGGCTTCAGACTTGGGATTCAAATCTGCAGAGGCATTGTTTGAAATTGTGGGCAAAGACGAATATTCGCTTCGCAACATTGAAGTGTTTTTGCGCCCGCCTGAACCCGTCATGCAGCCCGATGATTTTGTGCTGCTTAAAAAATCTCGCGCTGTACCACCCAAATCGCAGTCGGGTGTTTTGGTGGTCGGGGTAGATTCTTTGTTAACTCAATTGTCCAAATGCTGCCGACCCGCACCGCCAGACCCTATCAGTGGGTATGTCACTCGGGGCAAGGGTGTGAGCATTCACAGAGATGACTGTCGCAACTTTCAGTCCCTGGTCGCCAGAAATGGCGAAAGAGTGATCGAAGTGCGTTGGGGCATTCAAAAGCCAGGCGAAACTTTGTTGTATCCGGTGGAAGTTTCCATAGAAGCCTCCGACAGGCAAGGTTTACTCAGAGATATTTCTGAAGTTTTCGCCAAGGAAAAAATGAACGTTGTGGGGGTTCAAAGCCAGTCGGTCAAGGGCACAGCCTGGATGACCTTTACGGTGGAGGTGTCAGATGCTTCACTCTTAAAGAAGGTGTTGCAGACCGTGAAATCGGTGGCTGGTGTGGGCAGGGTGAGACGCAATTAGGGGCTTGGGTAGGCCTAAAGGGGTCATTTTTTGATGCTACAATGCGGGCTGAATTTGTAGGCGCGTAGCTCAGCTGGTTAGAGCACCACCTTGACATGGTGGGGGTCGTTGGTTCGAGTCCAATCGCGCCTACCAATATCTTCAATTAAATCAAGCACCTCACTGAAGGTGTTTTTTTTTCGCTAAAACAATTGGGGTCAAATAATTGGGGTCAGAT
>JBIIJK010000026.1:0-30189 GCA_044233865.1 Limnohabitans sp. | reverse complement strand
GCAAATAAAGTGCCCACTCAAGTGGCGGCCTATACCGGTTTGAAAGCAGATACGGGCTGGATTGCAGACGCTTATTACGAGCAACCCAGCCAAGCATTGAAGGTGTTGGCGGTCACAGGCACCAATGGCAAAACGTCTGCGACTTGGTGGTTGGCTCAGGCACTCAATGCCATGAAGCTCAATGCTAAGGGTGAGGCATTAGCGCCCCGTTGTGCCATTGTGGGTACGCTGGGTGTGGGGCAGCCACCCCATTTAATGTCGACAGGCATGACCACGCCAGACCCCGTTTTATTGCAAGCGCAATTTAGAAAATTTGTGGCCGCAGGCATCTCCCACTGTGCCATTGAAGCCAGCTCCATCGGGCTTGCCGAGCAGCGATTGGCCGGCACGCGCATTCAATTGGCCATGTTGACCAATTTCACACAAGATCATTTGGACTATCACGGTTCAATGTTGGCTTATTGGCAAGCCAAGCAGACACTCTTTGCATGGCCTGAACTTGAGATAGCGGTCATCAACGTCGATGATGTGCAAGGTGCAAAGTTGGCAGCCGATCTGTCGCAGAGAGCATTGACAGATACCAGCACTCAAGCCTTGGACCTTTGGACTTGTTCTAGTCAAGGACAAGATGCTCGGTTGCAAGTACGTCATTTGACAAGGAACTTAACAGGTTTGGCCTTCGATGTGATCGAGGGCCAAGAAAGTGTTCACCTCCAAACTTCATTGATGGGGGATTACAACGTTGACAACATGCTCGGTGTCATCGCTGCCTTGCGCGCCTTGAAATACGACTTGGTTCAAATCGTTCAAATTTGTGCGCAACTCAAAGCGGTACCGGGCCGTATGGAAAAAGTCGCTGGCGTCGAGGGGCTCGAATTGCCTTTGACGGTGGTGGACTATGCGCACACCCCCGATGCCGTGACACAAACCTTGTTGGCACTGAAACCGCTGGCGGAGGCTCTGGGCTCGCAACTTTGGTGTGTCTTGGGATGTGGTGGCGATCGAGATGCCAGCAAGCGCCCCTTGATGGCTGCGGCAGCTGAATCTGTGGCCCACCATTTGGTACTCACCAGTGACAACCCGCGCAGTGAATTGCCTGACCAAATTGTGCAGGACATGCGCCAAGGCTTGCAAGCACCCGACAAAGCACATCAAGAGCTTGACCGTGCCAAAGCTATTTTTCAAACCATCATGCAAGCAGGTCAGCATGATGTGATTTTGATTGCAGGCAAAGGCCATGAGGACACCCAAGAAATTGCAGGGGTCAAGTACCCCTTCGACGATCGCTTGCACGCACACGAGGCATTGGTCAAACGTGCCAATGGGGTGAAGCAGATGGGAGCTCATCCATGAACATGACGCTGACGCAGCTTCAAACATGGTTGCCGCAAGCTGCAGCTGTTTCGGGCACCTCGGCTGCGGCGCTTACAAGCCACACCGTGATCAAAGCTGTGCGCACTGACAGCCGCAGTGTGGTCGCAGGTGATTTGTTTATTGCCCTAAAGGGTGAAACATTTGATGGCACAGCTTTCTTGGCGCAAGCTCAATTGCAGGGCGCTGTGGCCGTTTTGTTTGAAGCGCAAGACCCGCTGAAAGGTGAGCACCTTCAATACCTGAAAGACGTGTCAGTGCCTGCCTACTGCGTGCCTAACGCACGTACCGCATTGGGTGACTTGGCCACGCAATGGCGACGTCAATTCAATCTGCAGCTGATTGGTGTAACAGGCAGCAATGGCAAAACCACTGTTACGCAAATGATTGCTTCAGTGTTAAAGGCAGATGCCTCATGCCCATCCTTGTCGACCCAAGGCAACTTGAACAATGAAATTGGCGTACCACTGACTTTGTTCAATTTGCGCCCAGAGCATCGCCGTGCGGTGGTGGAGTTGGGCATGAACCATCCGGGTGAAATTGACACATTGGCCCGTTATGCGCAGCCCAGCATTGGTTTGGTGAACAACGCGCAGCGCGAGCACCAAGAATTCATGGCCACGGTAGAAGCTGTGGCCCTCGAAAATGGTGAAGTGATTCGACACTTGCCTGCCGATGGCATCGCGGTGTTTCCTGCGCAAGATAAGTACACCGAACTTTGGAAGAAGTTGTCAGGCGCTCGTCGTGTTCTGACGTTTGGCTTCACACAAGGTGATGTTCAGGCGCACGACATTGCCTGGGTCAATGGTGCCTGGTCGTTTCAATTGACAACAGCCCATGCAGCTTTGGCTTGTCGTTTGAACATTGCAGGTCGACACAATATTTTGAATGCTTTGGCGGCTACAGCCTGTGCATTGGCTGCTGGCATGAGTCTGGTTGCCATTGTGAAAGGGCTTGAGAATTTTGAGCCTGTTAAAGGACGTTCCAAATCTTCCGAGTGGCAAATTGAGAACCACAGCTTCACGATGGTGGACGACACCTACAACGCCAACCCCGACTCTGTTCGGGCCGCTATTGATGTTTTGGCTGAGTTGCCTGCGCCGCGTTTATTGGTTTTGGGCGACATGGGTGAAGTGGGTCAACAAGGTCCTGAGTTTCACCAAGAGGTGGGGGCCTTCGCCAAAGCTTCGGGCATTGAGGCTTTGTTCACTTTGGGCGATTTGTGCGTGCACAGCAGTCAAGCTTTTGAAGGTGCGCATCACTTCTCAGACATGGACAACTTGCAACATGCCGTGTTGGCTCAGATATCGACCTACAACAGTGTGCTTGTCAAAGGATCTCGGTTTATGAAAATGGAACGCGTCGTAGATGCCTTGCGACACAGGTTTGAGCAAGCTCAGGCCTCAGAAAGAGAGTCAATCCATGCTGCTTAATTTGGCGCAATGGTTGCAAAGCTTATCCCCTGACTGGGGCTTCTTGCGTGTATTTCAATACATCACTTTCCGCGCAGTGATGGCCGCTTTGACTTCTCTGCTCATTGGCCTTATAGCAGGCCCTGCAGTGATCCGTAAATTGACGGCTCTCAAAATAGGCCAACCGATTCGGGGGTATGGCATGGAGACACACATGGCCAAAAGCGGCACACCCACGATGGGCGGTGTGCTGATCTTGTTGTCAATTGCCATCAGCACCTTGTTGTGGTTTGACCTGTCCAATCGCTTTGTCTGGATTGTGCTCATTGTGACCCTGGGCTTTGGCGCCATTGGCTGGGTAGATGACTGGCGCAAGGTGGTGAACAAAGATCCCGAAGGCATGCGTTCTCGTGAAAAGTATTTTTGGCAATCCGTGATTGGTTTGTTGGCAGCCTTCTATTTGGTTTTCAGTATTTCGGAAAGCTCCAATCTGCGTGTGCTCGACTTGTTCATGAAATGGGCTATCTCAGGATTTGATGTGAATTTGCCGCCGAAAGCAGGCTTGATGGTGCCGTTCTTTAAAGAGGTGAGTTACCCCCTGGGCGTGTTTGGTTTCGTGGTCCTCACTTACTTGGTCATTGTGGGATCTAGCAATGCGGTGAACCTGACCGATGGACTCGATGGCTTGGCCATCATGCCGGTGGTCATGGTGGGCTCTGCTCTGGGCGTGTTTGCCTATGTGACCGGTAGTTCGGTGTACGCCAAATATTTGTTCCTGCCCTACATTCCAGGCACAGGTGAGTTGCTGATCTTCTGCGCCGCCATGGCAGGTGCCGGTTTGGCTTTCTTGTGGTTCAACACACACCCGGCGCAAGTGTTCATGGGCGATGTGGGCGCTCTGGCTTTAGGCGCTGCACTGGGAACCATTGCTGTCATTGTGCGACAAGAAATTGTGCTGGCCATCATGGGCGGTATTTTTGTGGTGGAAGCCTTATCGGTCATGGCGCAAGTTTCCTATTTCAAATACACCAAGAAGAAATATGGCGAAGGTCGCAGAATTTTGAAGATGGCCCCTTTGCACCACCATTTTGAAAAGAGTGGCTGGAAAGAAACCCAAGTGGTTGTGCGTTTTTGGATCATCACCATGCTGTTGTGCTTGGTGGGCCTGTCGACTTTGAAGCTGAGATAAAGATGAAATACCTTCAAGGCCAACACATTTTGATCCTAGGGCTGGGAAGCTCTGGGTTGGCCATGACACGCTGGTGCGCGCAGATGGGTGCTGAGCTTACTGTTGCGGATACGCGCGAATCTCCCGCCAATTTGCAGGTTCTAAAAAGTGAATTGCCCGAAGTTCAATTCAAGTCGGGTCCCTTTGTAGCCAATTTGATTGAAGGCACTTCCGTGCGCGCTGTCTTTACCAGCCCAGGACTTTCGCCCATCGAAACATTGCCCGTGATTGAAGCGGCTAAAGCCATGGGCCTGTGGGTAGGCGGCGAGTTGAGTTTGTTTGTACAAGCCTTGGAAAATTTAAAGGCAACAAGAGACTATGCACCGCAAGTCTTGGCCATTACGGGGACCAACGGTAAAACAACGGTCACGGCCCTCACAGGTCAGCTGATTGAACGAGCTGGCAAAACTGTGAAGGTGGCAGGCAACATTGGCCCGACTTTGCTAGACACCTTGCGCTTGTCGATGGCCACAGAGTTGCCAGAAGTTTGGGTGTTGGAGTTGTCAAGTTTCCAACTTGACAGCGCAGGCCCTTTTGAGCCCAGTGCCGCCACAGTTTTGAACATCACTCAAGACCATTTAGATTGGCACGGCAATATGGCCGCTTACGCCGCAGCCAAAGAGAAAATATTTGGTGCAAACAGCCTCATGATTTTGAACCGCGATGACGCACGCGTGATGGCCATGTTGCCTGAACCTGTTCGTGCCAAATTGCAAAAGCCTGTAGTTCGAGCACATGTCACCTATGGTGCTGAAATGCCTCAACGCCCCGGTGACTTTGGCTTGGAAACTGTCAACGGCATGACTTGGTTGGTGCGTGCCCTTGAAGCCGATGAGACGCGCCGCTTGCGCAAAGGCGAAGTTGAGGAAATTCACATTCAACGTTTGATGCCAGCCGATGCGCTGCGCATTCGGGGTCGCCACAATGCTGTCAATGCCCTGGCTGCTTTGGCCTTGGCCACTAGCACAGGTGCCAGCTTGGCATCCATGTTGTTTGGTTTGCGCGAATACAAAGGCGAACCGCACCGGGTGGAGCCGGTGGCCATCGTGAATGAAGTTGAATATTTTGATGACAGCAAGGGCACTAACGTAGGCGCAACTGTGGCTGCATTGCTGGGCTTAGGCGCCGAAAGACGTGTGGTGGTCATTTTGGGCGGCGATGGCAAAGGTCAAGACTTTTCGCCTTTGGCTGAACCGGTGGCCAGATATGCGCGTGCTGTGGTTCTGATCGGACGCGATGCAACGCTGATTCGCGAAGAAATAAAAGCCTGTGGCGTTCCTTTGATCGATGCAAGCACCTTGCCTGAAGCAGTGAAAGCTGCCAAGGACATTGCACAAGCGGGCGATGCCGTTTTGTTATCGCCTGCATGTGCCAGCTTTGACATGTTCCGTGACTACCCGCATCGGGCACAAGTTTTCTGTCAAGCAGTGGCTGAAATTGCAGAAGCAGCTGGCCAATCCATGGAGGCTGCGCAATGAACGAGATGTGGTCTCGGATGTTGGCTTGGGGCAATGGCGTGTTAAGTCGCTCGGGTGGTGCAGGCCAACTTCAAGGTGCATCAGAAGGCGTTTTGCCAGTTAACTTAGGCAGCTACGACTATGCCAGAGGTGGTCCAGCCCAAGGCAAGATTCAAAACATCGATCAGACCCTGGTATGGGTGGTGGTGGCGTTGTTGATGTGGGGCATGGTCATGGTGTATTCAGCCAGCATTGCCATGCCAGATAACCCCAAATTTGCAAGATATTCTCAAACGCATTTCTTGGTGCGTCACATCATTTCCATTTCAATTGGATTTGGTGTTGCGCTTTTGGCCTTCCAAGTGCCTTTGGAAACTTGGGAGAAAAACGCAAGGCCCTTGTTCATATTTGCTTTGGTTCTTTTGGCATTGGTTCTCATTCCTTTTATTGGCAAAGGCGTGAATGGTGCACGCCGATGGATTTCTCTGGGCGTGATCAATTTTCAACCTTCAGAGTTCGCCAAGTTGGCCGTCATCATTTACGCATCCGACTACATGGTGCGCAAGATGGAAGTGAAAGAACGCTTCTTCCGCGCCGTTCTGCCGATGGGCGCAGCAGTGGCTCTGGCCGGTATCTTCTTGTTGGCTGAACCTGATAT
The DNA here is from genome assembly GCA_044233865.1 of Limnohabitans sp. Classification (GTDB taxonomy): domain Bacteria; phylum Pseudomonadota; class Gammaproteobacteria; order Burkholderiales; family Burkholderiaceae_C; genus Limnohabitans_A. The sequence goes on along the minus strand of JBIIJK010000026.1, from coordinate 24,063 downwards.
GGGTGCTTTCTTGGTGATTGCCATCATTGCCATGGGCATCTTGTTTTTAGGGGGTGTGAATGCCCGCATGTTCTTCTTGATTTTGGCCATCTTGATATTTGCCTTTGCCATGATGATTGCCGCATCACCCTGGCGCCGTGAGCGTATTTTTGCGTACCTCGATCCTTGGGACCCCACGCACACCTTGGGCAAAGGCTATCAGTTGTCGCACTCTTTGATTGCCATCGGCCGTGGCGAGATTTTTGGCGTAGGTTTAGGCGGCAGTGTTGAGAAACTGCATTGGCTACCGGAAGCTCATACCGACTTCTTGTTGGCTGTGATCGGCGAAGAGTTTGGTCTGGTGGGCGTGGTTGCCGTGATTGGCTTGTTCTTGTGGCTCAGCCGCCGCATCATGGTCATAGGCCGTCAAGCCTTGGCTCTGGATCGAACCTTCGCAGGTTTGGTGGCACAGGGTGTTGGCATTTGGATTGGTTTCCAATCCTTCATCAACATGGGCGTTAACTTGGGCGCATTGCCCACCAAAGGATTGACCTTGCCGCTCATGAGTTATGGCGGGTCTGCAATTTTGATGAACCTGATAGCCATTGCCATCGTGCTTCGAATTGATGCCGAGAACAAACAAATGATGCGAGGGGGACGAGCATGAGTCACTGCGCATTGATCATGGCGGGCGGTACAGGTGGGCACATTTTCCCAGGTTTGGCCGTGGCTGAATCTTTGCGAGATGCAGGATGGCGTGTGCATTGGCTGGGTGTGCCAGGCAACATGGAAAGTCAATGGGTGCCAGAGCGTGGCTTCCCGTTTGAGCCTGTGGCGTTTGGCGGCGTTCGCGGCAAGGGTTTGACCAGTTTGATTTTCTTGCCTCTGCGTTTGCTCAAAGCATTTTGGCAAAGCATCCAAGTGGTTCGACGCGTGAAGCCGGATGTTGTGGTGGGCTTGGGTGGCTACATCACATTTCCGGGCGGCATGATGGCTGTTCTTTTGGGTAAGCCATTGGTGCTGCACGAGCAAAATTCAGTGGCTGGCCTGGCTAACAAAGTTTTAGCAGGCGTGGCAGACCGCATTTACAGCGCATTTCCGAATGTCTTGAAAAATGCTATTTGGGTGGGCAATCCTTTGCGCCAAGATTTTTTGAACAAGCCTGCACCTGCACAGCGTTTTGCAGGCCGCACAGGGCCTCTGAAATTGTGGGTGGTAGGCGGCAGTTTGGGTGCGCAAGCTTTGAACGACTTGGTGCCCAGGGCATTGGCTTTGCTGCCAGAGCACAAGCGTCCTGTTGTGGTCCATCAAAGTGGTGCCAAACAAATTGATGCGCTCAAATCGAACTACGCCCAAGCAGGCGTGCGGGCCGAACTAACACCCTTCATTGAAGACACTGCACAAGCTTTTGCCGAGGCCGATCTGATTATCTGCCGATCGGGTGCCAGCACCGTGACCGAAATTGCGGCCATTGGCGCAGCTGCCATTTATGTGCCATTCCCCTCCGCTGTGGACGATCATCAAACCACCAATGCGAATTTTTTGGTAGCTCAAGGCGGTGGCTGGCTGATGCCTCAAGCGCAGCTCACTGCAGAGGCGTTGGCAGAGCGCATTGGCAGCATCACACGTGAAGAATTGTTGGCCTGTGCAGAAAAAGCATGGGCTCTCAAAAAGACCGAAGCCACGCGCGAAGTGGTGGCTGCTTGCGAGGTATTGGCCGCATGAAACACGCCATTCGTCACATTCACTTCATTGGCGTTGGCGGTGCCGGCATGAGCGGCATTGCCGAAGTCTTGTTCAATTTGGGTTACACCATTTCAGGCTCGGACTTGTCTGACAGCAGCACCCTCAGGCGCTTGGCGGCATTGGGCATTCAAACGCATGTGGGGCACAGTGCCGACAACGTTAAGAGTGCCGATGCCGTGGTTACCTCTACCGCCGTGAAAGCCGATAACCCCGAAGTTTTGGTCGCTAGATCACGCCATATTCCGGTGGTGCCGCGCGCAGTCATGCTTGCGGAGTTGATGCGCATGAAGCAGGGTATTGCCATTGCGGGTACACACGGTAAAACCACAACCACGAGTTTGGTGGCCAGCGTATTGGCTGAAGCGGGCCTAGATCCGACCTTCGTCATTGGCGGTCGATTGAACAGTGCAGGCACCAATGCCAAGTTGGGCACGGGTGACTACATCGTGGTGGAGGCCGATGAATCAGATGCCTCGTTCTTGAATTTGTTGCCTGTGATGTCGGTCGTGACCAACATTGATGCCGATCACATGGAAACCTATGGTCATGACTTTGAAAAGTTGAAGTCAGCCTTCGTTGAATTTCTTCACCGCATGCCGTTTTATGGCACAGCCATTGTGTGTTCAGACGACCCGGGTGTGAAAAGCATTGTTGATCAGTTGGCTCGCCCCGTGACCACCTACGGGCTTGAAGAGGGCGCACAAATTAGAGCCATTGAAGTGAGAGCAGACAATGGGAAAATGCATTTTACGGTGCAGCGGCGCAATGGCGTGGTCTTGCCGGATCTGCCCATTGTTCTGAACTTGCCGGGTCTGCACAATGTTCTGAATGCTTTGGCTGCAATATCGGTCGCTGTGGAGTTGGGTGTTGATGATGCTGCCGTGCAACGCGCTTTGACTCACTTCAAGGGAGTTGGCCGACGCTTCCAGCGCTATGGTGAAGTCAAGCTCTTGAAGCAAGCGGGCAGCTTTACTTTGATTGACGACTACGGCCACCATCCGGTTGAAATGGCAGCCACGCTGGCAGCTGCGCGCGGCGCATTCCCTGGCCGCCGTTTGGTGTTGGCATTTCAGCCGCATCGCTACAGCCGAACACGCGATTGTTTTGAAGATTTTGTCAGCGTCATCAGCCAAGGTGCAGACACTGTTTTGTTGTCAGAAGTTTATGCGGCAGGTGAGGCCCCTATCGTGGCGGCAGATGGTCGGTCTTTGTCTCGCGCACTTCGTGTGGCTGGCAAAATTGAACCCGTTTTTATCGACAAAATTGAGGCGATGGCGCAGGCTATTTTTGAGAATGCAAAAGACGGTGACATTGTCATTTGCATGGGTGCCGGCACGATTGGGGCAGTGCCTGCTCAAGTTCAAAAAATGGGAGGTGCTGCATGAGCACAGCCTCTTACAACTTTGGCAAAGTAGCCGTTCTCATGGGCGGCCAATCGGCAGAGCGCGAAATTTCTTTCATGTCAGGCCAAGGGGTGCTGAATGCTTTGCAATCGCAAGGTATTGATGCACACGCTTTTGATCCTGCCGAGCGCAATTTGCTCGAGCTCCAAAAAGAAGGTTTTCAACGTTGCTTTATCGCGCTGCACGGCCGATTTGGCGAAGATGGCACTGTGCAAGGTGCGCTTGAATTGTTGGGCATCCCCTACACCGGTTCGGGTGTCATGGCCTCAAGCATTGCCATCGATAAAACGATGACCAAACGGGTTTGGTTGTCAGAAAATGTACCTACGCCACGATATGTGTTGTTGAAGCAAAATGACATGGGCCCTGCAGCCCAAGCACGTGTGCTTCAAAGCTTGGGACTGCCGCTCATTGTGAAGCCCGCCAGAGAGGGCTCCTCTATTGGTGTGACCAAAGTGACGCAGGCCAGCGAACTGTTCAAAGCACTCGAAGATGCCGCTCAATGCGATGCCGACATTTTGTGCGAACAATTCATTTCAGGCGATGAAGTCACTTGCCCTATTTTGGGCGAGGGTGATGACGCGAAAGCCTTGCCAGTTATTCGCATTGTTGCGCCTGCTGGCAACTACGACTACCAAAACAAATACTTCACAAACGATACCCAATACCTTGTACCTTCGGGCTTGCCAGAAGCTGAAGAAAAAGCCATTCAAGCTCATGCCGTTAAAGCGTATCAAGTCTTGGCTTGCAAAGGCTGGGGCCGTGTTGACGTCATGATCGATGCACAAACGCGTCAGCCCTATCTTTTGGAAATCAACACTTCGCCCGGCATGACCAGCCACTCACTGGTGCCCATGTCAGCCAAAGCGGCGGGCATGAGCTACGAGGCCTTGTGCATACACCTACTGGCTTCTGCCAGCTTGGAGCATTCAAGCATCACGAAAGGTGGCGCATGAAAAAACCAATCGTCTTGCCCATGGATGTGCGACTCATGCAATGGACCTCCATCGGCCTATTTGTTCTGGCCTTGGTTTTGTGTGTTGCCAGCAGCATCACTTGGCTGCTGAGGCATCCCGTCTTTTCAATTCAAAGCATCACGGTGCGCGGTAATGTGACGCACAGCAATCCAGTCATGCTGCGGGCCAATGTAGTGCCGCAACTCACGGGTAATTTCTTTACTTTGAACCTGACTCAGGCTCGTCATGCTTTTGAGCAAATTCCTTGGATTCGCAACGCGCTCGTGCGGCGTGAATTTCCAAATCGATTGTCTGTGACGGTGTACGAATATCAGCCTGTGGCGCAATGGGGCGGCGAAGGCGATGGTAAATTTTTGAGCCTAGAAGGTGACATTTTTGAAGTGAATGCAGATGAAGTGGACAGCGAAACATTGCCCACATTGAAGGGGCCAGAATCACAGGCCAAAATTGTTTTAGAGATGTTCAAATTTCTCAAGCCTCAGATGGAAAAGATGGACATGGGTTTGGACAAGTTAGAGCTGAGTCAGCGAGGCAGTTGGTCTGCGCAGTTGGAATCAGGTGCGACTTTGGAGTTGGGTCATGGTACGCAGCAGGAAATTGGCGACAGGCTTCAATTGTTTTTCAAAACATTGACGCAAGTGACTTCTCGATATGGGCGGACTTCAAGCTCCTTGTTGTCAGCAGATTTGAGATACGAAAGTGCTTATGCCCTGAAGTTGAAGGGTGTGACCACCTTGGTGGCAGACAGTGAAAAAAAACCTTAATTGGCAGATTGAAGATTTAGATTAGAACGGTTGGACATATGGCAAAAGAATACAAAGATTTGGTGGTCGGTCTCGACATTGGAACTTCCAAGGTCATGGTCGTCGTTGCCGAGGTCATGCCAGGTGGCGAATTGAAGCTGGCCGGCATGGGCGTTGCACCTGGCAATGGCTTGAAGCGAGGCGTGGTGGTCAACATAGACGCCACGGTTCAAAGTATCCAGCAAGCTTTGAAAGAAGCCGAATTGATGGCGGATTGCAAAATCACGCGCGTCAACACTGGCATTACAGGCAGTCACATTCGAGGCTTGAACTCAAGTGGCATGGTGGCGGTGAAAGACAAAGAAGTGACACCAGCCGATGTTGCCCGTGTGGTTGAAACAGCCCGTGCGATTAACATTTCATCAGACCAGCGCTTGTTGTTGGTCGCGCCCCAAGAGTTTGTGATTGATGGCCAAGATGTCAAAGAACCTATTGGCATGAGCGGTATGCGCCTTGAAGCCAAGGTGCACATCGTGACAGGTGCGCAAAGCGCAGCCGAGAACATCATCAAATGTGTGCGCCGTTGTGGTTTAGAAGTAGACCAACTCTTGCTCAATCCCTTGTCTTCTAGTTTGGCTGTGCTAACCGAAGACGAACGCGAGTTGGGTGTAGCCTGCGTAGACATTGGCGCAGGCACCACCGACGTTGCTATCTTTACCAATGGCGCTATTCGCCATACCGCGGTCATTCCCATTGCGGGCGATTTGATCACCAGCGACATTGCCATGGCGCTGCGTACGCCCACCAAGGATGCCGAAGACATCAAGGTCGAAAGTGGATGCGCCAAGCAGTTGTTGGCCGATCCTGAGGCACAAGTCGAAGTGCCTGGTTTGGGCGACCGTGCACCCCGCATGTTGTCCAAGCAAGCGCTGGCCGGTGTGATTGAGCCGCGCGTCGAAGAAATTTTCTCGCTGGTTCAACAAGTCATTCGCGAGTCTGGTTACGAAGAAGTTTTGTCCTCTGGCATTGTGCTCACGGGGGGTAGTGCCGTCATGCCTGGCATGGTGGAGTTGGGAGAAGACATCTTCTTGAAGCCCGTGCGACGCGGCGTCCCCAAATACAACGGCGCACTGTCTGACATGGTCAGTCAGCCACGCGTGGCCACCGTCATGGGCTTGATGGAAGAAGCCCGTTTGGCGCGCCTAAGAGGTTTCAAAGTTTCGCAGAAGAAGGGTTCGATGAACAATGCCTTCACACGCTTCAAAGATTTCATCGTGGGTAACTTCTGATGGATTGGCGCAAACTTTACTTGGCAAGGGGGAGTCCGCATCGGCGATGTTGAAACCCAATTAATCCAAAAAAATAAAATTTTCAAAAATCAATTTTTAAGCAACTGCAACAGTTTTAGGAGAGCACCATGAGCATTGAAATGATCCAAGTCGAAGAGTTCAATCAAGGAACGCAAATCAAAGTGATCGGCGTGGGCGGTGGCGGCGGTAACGCCGTTGAGCACATGATCGAGCGCAATGTACAGGGCGTTGAATTCATTTGCGCCAACACCGATGCGCAAGCATTGGCGCGCAGCGCAGCGCATCGCTTTATTCAATTGGGTCAGACCGGTTTGGGCGCAGGCAGCAAACCAGAAAAAGGTCGCGATGCGGCCGAGGAAGCCATTGAAGGCATTCGCGCTGCGATTGAAGGCGCACACATGTTGTTCATCACCGCAGGTATGGGTGGCGGCACTGGCACCGGCGCAGCCCCCGTGATTGCTCGCGTAGCGAAAGAAATGGGCATCCTCACTGTGGGCGTGGTCACTAAGCCATTCGATTTTGAAGGCGGTCGCCGCATGCAAAGTGCTGAATCTGGTTTGGCAGAATTGGAAGCCAATGTTGACTCACTGATCGTGGTGCTCAACGAAAAGCTCATGGAGCTGCCAGGTGGTGAAGACATGACCCAAGACGAAGCTTTTGCGCACGCCAATGACGTGCTCAAAAACGCTGTCGGCGGTATTGCAGAAATCATCAATGTGCCTGGCCATGTGAACGTTGACTTTGAAGACGTGCGCACAGTGATGGGTGAGCCCGGCAAAGCCATGATGGGTACCGCTTCAGCCAGCGGCCCTGACCGTGCGCGCATCGCTTCTGAGCAAGCTGTGGCTTGCCCGCTGTTAGAAGGCATTGATCTGTCTGGTGCTAAGGGCGTGTTGGTTTTAATCAGCGCTGCCAAGGGTTCACTCAAATTGAGCGAATCTAAGCAAGCTATGAACACCATCCGTGCTTATGCTTCAGAAAGCGCACACGTGATTTACGGGACTGCTTACGACGAAAGTTTAGGCGACGAAATTCGCGTCACCGTGGTGGCCACTGGCTTGTCAAGCCAAATTACTCGCCGAACAGCGCCTCCTTTGCAAGTGCTGCGCACCGGAACATACGATGCACCGTTTACTGTTGACTCACACGATGCTGTGTCACCCACATTGGGTGCTCCAAGCCCTGCCTTGGGTGGCGACTACGGCCGTTTGAACACGCCCAGCGTGTGGCGTACCAACCGCACACAAGCGGCTGCCAAAGTGGATGGCATGGCGTCTGCTGGCATGGACGACATTGAAATTCCAGCTTTCTTGCGCAAGCAAGCTGACTGATTTTTTCAAACAGTGGGTCTCAAAACCCTCTTCAAGCAAGCTTTGGTCTGAGAATTTAAAATCAGACCATGCTTGCCCAAAGAACCATCAAAACCCTCACCCAGGCCGTGGGTGTGGGTTTGCACAGCGGTCAACGTGTTGAACTGACGCTCAGGCCTGCACCGCCAGGCACGGGCATTGTCTTTAGACGAATTGATTTGGCAGAGCCTGTCGACATCCATGTCTCTGCGCAAAGCGTCACCGATACACGTCTGGCATCTACCATTTCCAGTGGCCAAGCCAAAGTACATACCGTCGAACACCTCATGTCGGCTTGTGCCGGATTGGGCATCGACAATTTGGTCATCGACATCACTGCCGAAGAAGTACCGATCTTGGATGGCTCAGCATCGTCTTTTGTATTCCTGCTGCAAAGCGCCGGCATTGAATTGCAAAAAGTGCCCAAGGAATTCATTCGTGTTCTCAAAACGGTGGAAGTGAAAGACGGGCAGGGCGAAAACGTCAAGTGGGCCAAGCTCGAGCCCTACGAGGGCTATCGCTTGAGTTTCGAAATTGATTTCCATCACCCAGCAGTTGATTCAACAGGTCAGCAAGTGGTGTTTGACATGGGCAGAGATTTGTATGCACGCGATATTGCCCGGGCACGTACTTTTGGCTTTACCAAAGACGTTGAGATGCTTCGATCCAACGGCTTGGCACTGGGTGGTGGGCTTGACAATGCCATTGTGATGGACGACTACAAAGTGTTGAACAGCGATGGCCTGCGCTACGACGATGAATTTGTAAAGCACAAAATTTTAGATGCCATGGGCGATTTGTATTTGGTGGGCAAACCCCTGATTGCCAGCTACACCGCCTTCCGTTCTGGCCATGCCATGAACAATCAGTTGCTCAGAGCCTTGCTTGACCAACCTGATGCTTTTGAAATGGTAAGCTTTGACGACATTCACAAAGCCCCCGAAGGATTTGCTTTGCCAGTGCGTGCTTGGTAGATGATGTCTCTGCGTGCTCCAAACCGCTGCGCGAGCTAATGGCTGCGGCCACTTCGGTACATGCCGTGTGTTTTCCGATTGAGCACATCTAAAGCAGCTAACTTGTTCATCGAAGGACTGGCATGTGCATGCGTAATGGCCAAACCCAATGCATCGGCTGCGTCGGGCCCTGGTGCTGAAGGCAACTTCAACATGCGTTTGACCATTTCTTGAACTTGCGATTTGGCTGCACGACCTTGACCTGTGATGGCTTTTTTCATTTGCAGCGCAGTGTATTCAGCAACCTCTAAATGACACGACACCAGGGCCGTGACACAACAACCACGCGCTTGACCTAATAGCAAAGTGGCTTGCGGATTGACATTGACAAACACGATTTCAACCGAAGCCGATTCGGGTTGATAGCGTTGGTTGATTTCTAAAATGCCATCGTAAATAACACGCAGGCGATTGGGCAAATTGCCTTGGTTCACCTTGTCGGTGCGAATGACGCCGCTGGCCACATAAGTGAGCTGAGAGCCGCTCACATCAATGACGCCAAAGCCAGTGGTTTGGAGGCCGGGGTCAATGCCAAGAATTCTCATAGGACGATTGTGAAGCAATGATCAGGGCAGGGCAACATCGTTCATGCGCGCCATGATGGTTTCTGTGCGATCGCTTAAATAAACCGACTGTGGCAATTTTTCAAAATAACGAGGCCGTGGCAGCATCACGGCCAAGCGTGCAGCTTCCCAAGCACTGAGCTTGGCTGCTGACTTTTGAAAGTAATGCTGTGCGGCAGCTTCCGCACCAAACACACCTCGCCCCCACTCCACATGATTGAGGTAGAGCGTGAGAATTTTCTTTTTGTTCAGGAAAGTTTCCAAAGCGATGGTGATGACCCACTCTTGGCCCTTTCGAAGCAGCGTACGTTCGCCACTTAAGAGCAAATTCTTGGCCAATTGCTGGGTAATGGTAGAGCCACCCACAATTTTGGGTGTTGCTGTTTTGGTGCCACTTTTCTTAGCGGCTTGCGCCTCTAATTTGGCTTGGGTTTTGGCATTTTTTTGCCATGCTTTTTCAATCGCATCCCACCAGATGCCATTGTGCGCAGTGAAGGCACTGTCCTCGGATGCCAGCACCGCCCGTTTAAGTGTCTTTGCAATTTGATCGTCAGATTGCCATTGTTGACGCCAAGTCACGCGGCCTTGGGTGCTGACGATTTGCCAAGCTTGTGATCTTTCAAAAGCCGTGGACGAAGGGTCGACCACAGCCATGAGTGCAACACGTCCAACAAAGAACAATTGCAAAATGACAAAGCCTGCTAAGACCAGCCAGAGCCATTGTTTCAAAGCATTGAGAATGGAAGTCAACATGTCATTGTGAAGGAGAAACCAAGGCCCTTAATTCAGCCAGCACTTGTTGGGTCGGTGGTTGAACGCCTCGCCACAAGTGGAATGAAGCCGCGGCTTGCTCGACCAGCATACCAAGCCCATCGCGCGCTTCAGTGCCGTGCGCTCGGGCCCATTCAAGGAAGCCTTGAGCTGCAGGCCCATACATCAAATCGCAGGCCAAGCCATTGGGTTGAAGCACTGTGGCTGGCACGGGCAATGCGGCTTGTTGAAGGCTGCTGCTGCTGGCATTAATGACCAAATCAAACGACTGGCTCAGAATGGCTTCGTGGGTCAAGCCAAAGGCTTGACAGTCAACGCCCTCCATTTCAGCCAAGCTGGCGTGTCTTGCGACAAGGTGAATTGCTTTGTCAACACTTCGGTTGGCCACCCAAATGCAGTGCGGTTTTTGAGTCAACAAGGGGCCCAGTACGCCCGCTGATGCGCCGCCTGCTCCAATTAATAAAATTCGGCGACCTTGCAATGAGAAACCAGCATTGCTGACCAAATCGGTCACCAAGCCTAGGCCATCTGTGTTCTCGCCATAGATGTGTTCGCCGTCAAATTTGAGGGTGTTGCAGGCCTGTGCCAATGCCACGCGGGGACTGCACTCTGTGGCCAGCGCAGCCGCCTCGGTTTTGAAGGGCAAGGTGACATTGCAGCCTTTGCCGCCAGCAGCCTTGAACGCATGAACGGTGGCGTTGAAGGCGTCGAGTGGCACCCAGGTTTTTTCGTACTGCAGTGTTTGACCTGTGAGTTCGGCAAACCGCGCTTGAATCCAAGGCGACTTGCTGTGTGCAATAGGATGGCCGAAAACGCAATAGGAGTCCATGAAAAGTACCCGTTAATTTTTGGACTGAGTTTGAACAGCACGCTTTGAGGCAGCGCTTGAATCGGGTGCCAGCATTTTGGTTTCAAGCGTTTCGTCGCGAGCGAATTGGAAGCGTGTGACCACCACCAATTGATCCGCCTCTTTTTTCATGTCTGCTGTGAAAGCACCAAAGGGTGAAGCGCCGCGAACAATGGCTTGAGCGCGCTGGTCCAAAACGAATTGTCCAGAACCGTTGGCCACCTCGGTGTTCAAAACATGGCCTTGGCTGTCCAAGGTGATGATCATGGTAAGTTGACCATAGATTTTTTGACCCGCTGCTTGAGGAAAATTTTCAGTGCCAGTCACTTCGATGGTGCGGCGCATTTTGTCGTAATAGCGCGCAAATGAAACCTCTTTTGTTGCAGGACCAATGTAGCGTTTTTTGGGACCCCCTTGAAGGGCCTGAGACTGTTTTTCAATTTGAGCCAATTGGTTGGCAAGTTGTTTCTTGCGTTCAGCCAATGCATCGGCCGCCTTGGCATCACTGAGTTGAGCTTGATCTGGGCTGTTGAGTTGAAATAAAGCTTGCTTCAGTTGTTGAATCAATCGCTGTTCTTCATTTTTGAGCGATTCGATTTGTTTTTCAAGTTGCGCCAACTCTTGCGTGTTGGCATTGGCTCTTGGCGCACTGAAGGGGCTGGTTTGCAGTCCAGTGCCCGGCACTTGCCCGCCTCCCGCCAAGTTCACTTGAGCCAAGGCCAAAGGCGAATCGGGGGGATTCTTGCTGCTTGAATTGACCAGCACCACTTCTAACGTGTTGGCTTCAAAGATTCGATCAAATGCGGCAGGGGCGGCCCACTTCAAGGTGAGCAGACCGGCATGAAAAACCAGCGACAAAGCCAAGGCCCAAAACAAGGCACGGCGCGAGCCTTGATGGTGCGACAGGGACATTGAAGGGGAAGGCATGGTGCTCATCGCGTGACGTACGTGAATTAGGCAGGGGCGTCTTCTGAGGGTGTTTCGTTCACATTCAAGGCAATGGCAATAGGCCCTGTAGCGGCTTCTTCCAAGTCTTCCATCGACTCGTCACCTGATGCATTTTCAGTATCCAAGGGGTTGTCAGAGGATACGATTTTTTCGATCACAGTGCCCGTAATATCCAGGGCCATGGCGTCAATGCTACCCAGCTGAACCTTGACTTTGTCGCCGCGAACCAAGCCGGCTGCACCCATGACACTTAACATCAGCGGCAAATGGTCGGCTCGAACCAACCAACTGCCGCCGCCCATTTCTTTGACCAAACTGGCCACTACTTCGGTGATGTTTTCTTGCTTCACATATTGAAGCGTCCAAAAACGTTCCATGCCAGATTGGTAGCTGTTGTAGGCCGTGTAGGCTGCTTCGAAGGCGCTGATGATGGCAAACATTTGCGCGTCTTTGGGTTTGAAGGGAGCCGCCAAAGCGGCTGTTGCGCCGTGCTGTGCGCATGCAATGATTTGCCACTGATTGACCAAGTCGGTATAGCGGCGCAGTGGCGAGGTACTCCATGCATAGGCGGGCACTCCAATGCCGGCGTGAGGCAAGGCCTTGGTGCCCATGCGAACTTTGATACCCGGTGACAAACTGGCTTGACTTCTGTAGATGGCCGGCACGCCCAAACTGGCCAACCATTGGCCCCATGTGCTATTGGCCAAAATCATGGCTTCCGCCACGATTAAGTCAAGGGGCGCGCCGCGTTGCCGCACACTGATTTGAACGGTTTCATGACCTTCAGGTGGCGTGTCTGTGTTGGAGCGCACCAATCGAAAGTTGTAGTCGGGTCGATTGAATGTTTCGGGTTTGCCGCGAACCACTTCACGACCCGCTTTCAGATGCTGCGCCAAGCGCCAGAAGAACGCCAACTGTGTGTGAGTGATGCCTAGGTGGGGCTCGTTGTCGCGCGCTGAAGGTTGGCTTTCTTCAAGCCATGCTTGAGTGACCCACTGATCGAGTTGGTCGTGGCGCAAATTGGCGGCAATAGGTACGCGCTCCAATTTGGTTTCACTGTTTTGAATGGCCAAGGTGGCTTCGTCGAAAGTGACATACAAAGAGACGGCAGGGCAAGCCTGACCTTCTGCCAAGGTATAGCCTTGCACCACTTCGTCGGGCAACATGGTGATTTTGTAGCCGGGCATGTACACCGTTGACAAGCGCGCTCTGCCCACCTGGTCAATGGGGCTGTTGGGCTGAACGGCCAAACCCGGCGCTGCAATGTGAATACCTATGACAACAGTGCCTGTGCCCAAGCCTTGAATCGAAAGGGCATCGTCAATTTCGGTGGTTTGCGAGTCGTCAATGGAATAGGCCTGTACAGCAGCCAAGGGCAACTCTTGAGCAATGGCTGGCGCTTCCAATTTGGGAAAACCTGTGCCTTTGGGAAAGTTGTCAAACAAGAAACGTTGCCAATGAAAATCGTAAGCGCTGGCAATGGCGCCAGCGTTTTGCAGCAACGTAAGGGGCGCTGTTTGGCTGGCCCGACTGGCTTCCACCACGGCCTTGTATTCAGCCGCGTTTTTATCGGGCCTGAACAAAATTTTGTAGAGCTGCTCTTTAATGGGCGCTGGGCACTCGCCCTTGATCAAGTCTTGTGACCACAGCTCAATTTGCGCCAAGATTTGTTTTTTCTTCTCAATGCCCGCCAAAGCCAATTGAACGGTTTCGGCTGAAGCTTTTTTAAAGCGCCCCTTGCCGGCTCGGCGAAAATAATGCGGCGCTTCGAAAAGACGCATGAGCGCACCCACCTGCTGAACGGTGTTGGCGTCTGCATTGAAATAGTCACGTGCCACATCAGCAAAGCCGAATTCGTCTTCGGGCGCAAATTCCCAAGCCAAATCAAGTTCGATACTTTGGCTAATTTGGGCGGCTTCAGCCAGAAGTTGGGCAGGTGCAGGTTTCTCAAATTTCAAAAGCACGTTGGCGCCTTTGACCTTGACCCGTTTTCCGCTGTCCAATTCCACCTGAACCGAAGCTTCTGCTTCTGACAGGACACGTCCGGCAACAAATTTGCCGGCTTCTTCAAACAATAAAAACATGGGTTAGATTGTCCCATGAGCCGACCCTTGGCGGCCTTGAAGCGTGGTCAAATTTAAGGGAAAGCCCAATTTGATGTTGAAGCGAAGGATAATTAGGGCATGTCGCGCGTCATTGAAAAACCCAGCTGGTGGTCTCGTTTCCTGCATTTGTTTGAAGGATTCGATGGCCCCTTGGCCTTTGCCGTCTTTATCTTGGCGTGTGCGGGCCTGATCATCATGTTTTCCTCGGGTTATGACCACGGCACGCGCTTTGTGGACCATGCCCGAAACATGTTCATTGCGGGCAGCATCATGTTTGTCGTGGCGCAAATTCCACCCCAACGCCTTATGACCCTGGCGGTGCCCATTTACACCGTGGGCGTTCTTTTGTTGGTGGCCGTGGCTATTTTTGGCATTACCAAAAAAGGTGCGCGAAGATGGCTCAACGTGGGAATCGTCATTCAGCCCAGTGAAATTCTGAAAATTGCCATGCCCTTGATGTTGGCTTGGTGGTTCCAAAAGCGGGAAGGCCAACTGCGCGCTTTGGACTTTTTGGTGGCGGGACTTTTGCTCGTGGTACCGGTGGGACTCATTTTGCGTCAGCCCGATTTGGGAACTGCCTTGCTGGTTTTAAGTACCGGTTTGGCCGTGCTGTTCTTTGCAGGCTTAAGTTGGCGCTTGATTTTGCCGCCAGTTGGGCTTGGTTTGATCGGCATCATTATGCTGGTCATGTTTGAGCCTCAGTTGTGCGCCGATGGGGTCGACTGGAAAGTGCTTCATGAGTACCAGAGGCAGCGTGTGTGTACCTTGTTAGACCCTGAACGAGACCCACTGGGCAAGGGCTTTCACATCATTCAAGGCATGATTGCCATTGGTTCGGGCGGCTTTTGGGGTAAAGGCTTTATGCAGGGCACCCAAACTCATTTGGAGTTCATTCCCGAAAGAACCACTGACTTTATCTTTGCTGCATTTTCTGAAGAGTTTGGCCTAGTGGGCACTTTGCTCCTGATTTCAGGCTTTTTCTTTCTGGTCTTCAGAGGTTTGGTCATTGCGCGCGAGGCCCCCACTCTCTTTACCCGTTTGTTGGCGGGCAGCATCAGCATGATTTTCTTCACCTATGCCTTTGTCAACATGGGCATGGTCAGCGGCATCTTGCCAGTTGTGGGTGTGCCTTTGCCTTTTATAAGCTACGGCGGTACTGCCATGGTCACGCTGGGCTTGGGCTTGGGTATTTTGATGTCCATTGCCAAGGCCAAACGCTTGGTTCAGACCTGATTAACCTCAACATGGGTCCGCCTCAAGCCTGCAGTCAGCAGGGCCTTCTCGGCTTGCCTACAATGTCAACATGATTTCACGCGAACCCACCATCGAACGTTTGGCCACGGCCAGGTCCCTCCTGCTTGAACCTTTTGGTTTGGATGAGACCCATCTCTCCAAAGCGCTCTCTGCCATCAAGGCGCACAAGGTTGACGATGCCGATTTGTACTTCCAGTACACCCGATCTGAGGGTTGGAGTTTGGAAGAAGGCATTGTCAAGACTGGCAGCTTTAGCATTGACCAAGGTGTGGGTGTGCGCGCTGTAGCTGGCGAGAAAACAGCTTTCGCCTACTCAGATGACATCTCAGAAGCTTCCTTGATGGATGCAGCGCTCACTGTTCGTGCCATTGCGCAAGCAGAGCAAAATCGCAAAGCCAAAGTGCCAGCGCGCAAAGTCGCAGGCATTCGTTCTTTGTACCCCTCACTCGATCCGATGGGCACCCTGAACAGTACAGACAAAGTGAAGCTCCTTGAAAAAGTGGAGCAATTGGCCCGCGCTAAAGATCCGCGTGTGGTGCAAGTCATGGCCGGTCTGGCCAGCGAATATGACGTTGTGATGGTGGCCCGAGCAGACGGCACATTGGCAGCCGACGTGCGTCCTTTGGTTCGCCTTTCTGTCACCGTCATTGCCGAACAAAAAGGTCGTCGTGAAGTTGGAAGTGGCGGCGGTGGCGGTCGCTTTG
Source organism: Limnohabitans sp. (assembly GCA_044233865.1). Classification (GTDB taxonomy): domain Bacteria; phylum Pseudomonadota; class Gammaproteobacteria; order Burkholderiales; family Burkholderiaceae_C; genus Limnohabitans_A. Next base: position 8,351 of record JBIIJK010000026.1, on the reverse strand, counting down.
GCTTGGCCTATTTTGACGATGCCGTGCTGAATTCGTATGTCAACGACGCTGTCCATGCGGCACTCACCAATTTAGAAGCCAGACCAGCACCTGCTGGTGTGATGACCGTGGTGTTGGGCCCAGGCTGGCCGGGCGTGTTGTTGCACGAGGCCATCGGCCACGGCCTTGAAGGCGACTTCAATCGCAAAGGCTCTAGCGCCTTCAGCGGCATGATTGGCAAACGCGTGGCAGCCAAGGGCGTCACTGTGCTTGACGATGGCACCATTTCAGATCGACGTGGTTCTTTGAATGTGGACGATGAAGGTTGCCCCAGCCAAAGCAATGTCTTGATTGAAGACGGTATTTTGAAGGGCTATATTCAAGACGCCATGAATGCGCGTTTGATGGGCGTCAAGCCTACAGGCAATGGCCGACGCGAAAGTTATGCCCACATTCCCATGCCGCGCATGACCAACACCTACATGTTGGGTGGCGACAAGTCCCCCGAAGAAATTGTGGCCAGCATGAAGAAGGGCTTGTACGCCACCAACTTTGGTGGCGGCCAGGTCGATATCACCAGCGGCAAGTTTGTGTTTTCTGCTTCCGAAGCCTATTGGGTGGAAAACGGCAAAATTCAATACCCCGTGAAGGGCGCCACATTGGTTGGCAGTGGTCCTGAATGCTTGAAACAAGTCAGCATGATTGGCAACGACATGCGTCTTGACACGGGCGTGGGCGTTTGCGGCAAAGAAGGTCAAAGCGTGCCTGTAGGTGTCGGTCAACCCACCCTTCGCATTGAAGGTTTGACGGTGGGCGGCACGGCTTAAATGCCTTGGGGTCTTTAAATTGTCAGAAATCTGCCAAAAACTTGTGCTACATTCTCTTCCCATGACCAAGCGCTCCAGCTTTTTTAGCTTTTATTTTGCATTCTCTGTCCTAGGCGGACGAGAGGCCAGCGCATAAGTCACTGAACCCCTCTACCAACCGCCGGACTCAACCCCCGGCGGTTTTTTTTTGCCACTCACCAAAAGCCATTCCAAGTTTTTAAATTTCAAAAGGAGCCCAACATGATCAACAAAGCCAAAGCCACTTCGGAGCCTCGCTATGCAAGCCCTACAGATCGTGCAGGCCAGACCGATGACGAACGTATCAAGGACATTACCGTGTTGCCGCCACCAGAGCATTTGATGCGCTTCTTTCCCATTGCGGGCACGGCGGTGGAGACCTTGATTTCACAAACTCGTCGCAAGATTCACAACATCATGTCGGGCAAAGACGACCGCTTGTTGGTGGTGATTGGACCTTGCTCCATTCACGACCCTGCTGCCGCTTTGGACTATGCGCGCAGATTAAAGCCCCTGCGTGACAAATACCAAGGCACTTTGGAAATCGTGATGCGGGTGTATTTTGAAAAGCCCAGAACCACGGTGGGTTGGAAAGGCTTGATCAACGACCCTTACTTGGATGAAAGCTACCGCATTGACGAAGGCTTGCGCATTGCACGCCAATTGCTGATTGAGATTAACCGCCAAGGCGTGCCCGCTGGCAGTGAATTCCTTGATGTTATTTCACCTCAGTACATTGGCGACTTGATCAGCTGGGGTGCCATTGGCGCTCGCACCACCGAGAGCCAAGTACACCGCGAATTGGCTTCAGGCCTGTCTGCACCGATTGGCTTTAAAAATGGCACCGATGGCAACATCAAAATTGCCACCGATGCCATTCAAGCTGCTGCGCGGGGCCATCATTTCTTGTCAGTCCATAAGAACGGTCAGGTTGCCGTTGTGCAAACTCAGGGCAACCCTGACTGCCACGTGATTTTGCGCGGGGGCAAAGTGCCCAATTACGATGAAGCCAGTGTCAATGCAGCTTGCCAAGATTTGACAGCTGCCAAATTGCCACCCACCTTGATGATTGATTGCAGCCATGCCAACAGCAGCAAGCAGCATGAACGCCAATTGGTGGTCACGCAAGAAATTGCAGCGCAAATGAGCACAGGCTCGCGTCAAATCTTTGGTGTGATGGTAGAGAGCCACATTGAAGGGGGTGCTCAAAAATTCACGCCCGGCAAAGACGATGTGAACGCTTTGAAGTACGCACAAAGCATCACGGATGCCTGCATTGGCTGGGCTGACAGCGAGAAAGTTTTAGAAACTTTGTCCAAGGCAGTTGAAGCGCGTCGCAAGAAATAAGTCGATTTTTATATTTGTTTCAATGCGTTCAAGAGGCGATCATGCACCCCACCAAAACCGCCATTGCTCATGCAAAGCAAATGGTCGCCCGTTTGAACTTGCGCCATCACTTGCTTGACTAATTCGTCGATGTTGGCGGCCACTTGGGCCTTGTTGCCCATTTCGGCTAAAACCGTGTGCGCATCCCAATCTAAACCGCCGCTGTGACAAAAAGACAAGTCGGCTTGTTCAAGACTCCAGGGCAGTTGCGATTTCATGGTGCCCAGTTTCATGGTGTTGCTGCGGGGTTCGAAAATGGCCAGGATGCGCTGACCTTTACCAATTTGCCTTCTAAGGCCATCCAGCGTCGTGCGAATGGCTGTGGGGTGGTGTGCAAAATCGTCATAAACAGTGATGCCTGCCACACTGCCGCGCACTTCCATTCGGCGCTTCACGTTTTGAAAGCTTGAAAGTGCTTGGGCTGCCACGCTGACTTCAACACCCACATGCTCCGCGGCTGCAATAGCGGCCAATGCGTTGAGCTGGTTGTGCACCCCGCCCAAATCCCATTTCACTTCTGCAAGTTTTTGGCCATGACTTAGAACTTCAAAGCAGTGGGGCTCACCAACTGCTGAAAAGTCTGAAACCGCTGCGCCAAAACTGCGCACTTCACTCCAGCAGCCTTGCGCCAATACGCGCGTTAAGCTTTCTTCTAATCCGTTGACCACCAAGCGGCCAAGGCCTGGCACCGTGCGCACCAAGTGATGAAATTGGCGCTCGATGGCTGGAAGGTCGTCAAAGATATCGGCGTGGTCAAATTCCAAATTGTTCAAGACGGCGGTGCGGGGACGGTAATGCACGAACTTACTGCGCTTGTCGAAGAAGGCGGTGTCGTACTCGTCGGCTTCAATCACAAAGTAATTGCGTGCATGGCCTGCCGCCACTTTCCCTAAGCGCGCCGAAACACCGAAATTCAAAGGCACACCGCCCACTAAAAAGCCGGGTTCAAGTCCAGCAGCTTCCAGTATCCAGGCCAGCATAGAGGTCGTAGACGTTTTGCCATGCGTGCCTGCTACAGCCAATACATGCCGTCCTTGCAGCACATGCTCTGACAACCATTGCGGGCCACTGGTGTAGGGTGCACCCGATTCCAAAATGGCTTCCATTAAGGGAAATTTAGGTTCACCAGTAGGCAGGCGACTTCGGCCGACCACGTTGCCGATGACGTAGAGGTCTGGTTTGAGTTGCATTTGCTCAACCCCAAAGCCCTCCATCAATTCAATGCCCAAGGCTTTCAGTTGATCGCTCATGGGGGGGTAGACCCCGGCGTCGCAACCCGTCACTTTGTGACCAGCCTCTCTGGCCAAGGCGGCCAAGCCGCCCATGAAGGTTCCGCAAATGCCCAATATATGTATATGCATAAGGGGATTTTAGGCGGTGCACAATGGCGTTATGGCAGATTTGACAGATGAAATTGCAGCTTCGGCAGCTCAGTGGGTGGTGGAGGAGGGCTTGGAGTACGGCCCCGCCAAGCGCCGCGCACTCAAAGCCTTGGGCTTGCCGCCGCGCACGCCTTTGCCAAACAATGATCAGGTTGAAGTGCAAGTGCGTGAGTACATTGAACTTTTTTGTGCTGACTCACAGCCCGAAGAGCTGTTGGCCCTGAGAAGGCATGCTTTGATGTGGATGATGCGTTTGGCAGAGTTCCGGCCCTATTTGGGGGGTGCGGTCTGGCATGGCACCGCAACGCGTTTGTCAGACATTTACTTGCAATTGTTTTGTGACGATGCCAAGTCATGCGAGATAGAACTCATCAACAAAGGTGTGGCATTTGAGGCCCGCTCGGTGAATGGCTTGCACGGCGATTCTGTGGAAGCACTGAGCATTCACAGTTTTTGCGAGGAATTGGGCGAGGAAATTGGCGTTCATCTGTTGGTCAATGATTTCGACGATGTCCGAGGCGCCTTGAAAGCGGACGGACAAGGGCGCTCGCCTAGAGGCGACTGTGAAGCGGTTAAACGATTAATTGGGGCGTAAGGTGGGTATGAATCAAGAAGATACTGAAAAAAGCATGCCGCGTCGGCACTGGCTGTTGGCTGGCGTTGGTGCGTCAGCTGGTTTGGCAGGTGCCTTGTACGCATGGCAAAAATTTCAGCCTCAAGGCGTGATGGACGAGGCCGTTCAAAACTTCTGGTTGCAAGAATTTGAAAAGCCTGAAGGCGGCACTTTGAGCTTCCAAAGCATGCGCGGCAAACCTCTTTTGGTAAATTTCTGGGCCACCTGGTGCCCCCCCTGTATTGAAGAACTGCCTCTAATTGACGCTTTTTATGCTGCAAATAAAGCTAAATCCTTTCAAGTTGTAGGATTGGCTGTAGATCAGCCCAGTATGGTTCGCCGGTACTTGACGCAGAAACCCTTGCGATTTCCAAATGGCTTAGCTGGTTTTAATGGGACAGCTTTGGGCCAATCCTTGGGCAATGCCCAAAGTGTTTTGCCCTATAGCGTACTTTTCGCAGCAAATGGCAGGCTTTTAAAGCAAAAAGCCGGCAAGTTAGACCAATCTGACCTTGATTCTTGGCTTCAATTGGTCAGTTAAATGGCTTTGGAGAGCCAATGTAGCTATTTGGAGGTTTTTTTAGTGTAGATTCAGCCCTTTCGTTAGCAAACACAGGGGGTAACATGGATTTGCGCAAACTGAAAACCTTGATTGACTTGGTATCTGACTCCAACGTCACAGAATTAGAAATCACTGAAGCAGAAGGCAAAGTTCGAATTGTCAAAGGCGCCTCACCCTCTGGTGTCCCTGTTTTAAGTCATCAAGTCATGGCAACTGCTGCGCCAGCATTGCCTTCTGCACCAGCTGCGCCCCCTACAGCCGCCGAAATTGCCGATGCTGCCGCGGTCTCGGCCGCTGCCGTTGCGGCCGAAGTTGCCGCTGCTGGCCATACTGTCAAGTCGCCTATGGTGGGCACTTTCTACCGGTCTTCTAGCCCTGGCGCGGCACCCTTTGTTCAAGTGGGCGACACCGTCAAAGAGGGTGACACCCTTTGCATCATTGAAGCCATGAAAATTTTGAACGAAATTGAATCTGACAAATCGGGCACTGTCAAACAGGTCTTGTGCGAAAACGGTCAGGCTGTGGAATACGGTCAAGCCTTGTACATCATCGAATAATTCACCGGGATTTTTATGTTCAAGAAAATTCTGGTCGCAAACCGTGGCGAAATTGCCCTGCGAATTCAGCGTGCATGCCGAGAGCTTGGCATCAAAGCGGTCATGGTTTACTCAGAGGCAGATCGCGAAGCCAAATACGTGAAGTTGGCTGAAGAAGCGGTTTGCATTGGCCCTGCAGCCTCCAATCTCAGCTATCTCAACATGCCGGCCATCATCTCAGCCGCCGAAGTCACCGATGCTGAAGCCATTCACCCGGGGTACGGCTTCTTGAGTGAAAACGCAGACTTTGCCGAGCGCGTTGAAAAAAGCGGCTTTCAATTCATTGGCCCCACGCCTGAATCCATTCGCATCATGGGCGACAAAGTCTCGGCCAAGCAGGCCATGATTAGAGCTGGCGTGCCGTGTGTGCCGGGTTCAGAGGGCGAGTTGCCTGACGATCCTGTCATCATTCGGCGAACCGCCAAAAGCATTGGCTACCCCGTCATCATCAAGGCGTCTGGCGGTGGCGGCGGCCGGGGTATGCGGGTGGTGCATACCGAGGCGGCGCTCATCAATGCGGTGCAAATGACCAAGGCCGAGGCGGGTGCCGCATTTGGCAATCCTGCGGTCTACATGGAAAAGTATTTGCAAAATCCGCGTCACATCGAGATTCAAATCTTGGCTGACAAGCACAAGAATGCGGTTTACTTGGGCGAACGCGATTGCTCCATGCAGCGGCGTCACCAAAAAGTGCTGGAGGAGGCGCCAGCCCCAGGCATTCCCCGCAAACTGATCGACAAAATTGGCGAGCGTTGTGTGGCGGCCTGTAAGAAAATCAACTACCGCGGTGCCGGTACCTTTGAATTTTTGTATGAAAACGGCGAGTTCTATTTCATTGAAATGAACACGCGTGTTCAGGTGGAGCATCCTGTCACCGAGTGGGTCACGGGCATTGACATTGTCAAAACGCAAATCATGGTGGCCGCTGGCGAAAAGTTGCCCTTCACACAGCGTCAAATTGAAATGCGTGGTCATGCCATCGAATGTCGTGTGAATGCCGAAGATCCCTTCAAGTTCACCCCCTCGCCTGGTCGTATCACCACTTGGCATGCCCCTGGGGGCCCAGGCATTCGAGTTGACTCCCATGTCTACAACAACTATTTTGTGCCGCCTAACTACGACTCCATGATCGGCAAAATCATTGCCCATGGCGACACGCGCGCGCAAGCCATTGCGCGCATGCAAACTGCGTTGGCCGAAACCGTGGTGGAAGGCATCAGTACCAACATTCCCTTGCACCGTGAAATTCTGCGCGATGCTAAATTTGTCAACGGTGGCACCAACATTCACTACTTGGAAGAGTGGCTGAGACACCGCAAAGGCTAAGAGCATGTTTGAACTTAACTTGCTGTGCCCTGAAGACCGCGTCGATGTTTTGAGTGAAGCCCTCGAGGCCTTAGATGCCTTGAGTGTTTCTGTCGAAGACGCAGACGCAGAAACGGAGCACGAACAAGCTTTGTTTGGCGAGCCTGGTATGCCGCCCCCCAAAGATGGCTGGCAACGATCCAAAGTGGTGGCCCTTTTTGCCAAAGAAGAAGAAGCGCGCGAAGCCGCCCTCTTGTTGGCCGCACAAGATTTTTTTCAGGCCTGCAAAGTCATCTCTGTTGAGGCTGTACCCGATCAAGACTGGGTGCGTTTGACGCAGTCCCAATTTGCACCCGTTGAAATTACACCAGAATTTTGGATTGTGCCCACTTGGCACGAGCCGCCTTCTCAAGCGCGTGAAATCATTCGTTTAGATCCTGGTTTGGCGTTTGGTACGGGTACGCATCCCACCACGCGCATGTGTTTGCGATGGCTTGCCACGCATGACCTAAAGGGTCAGCGTGTGTTGGACTACGGCTGTGGTTCTGGCATTTTGGCCATTGGCGCTGCCAAATTTGGTGCCGAGCAAATTGATGCGGTGGACATCGATGTAGCCGCTGTCACTTCAACGGCACTGAACGCGCAAGCCAACGAAGTGTCTTTGAATGCGGGGTTGCCAGAGCTGGCGCAGGGCACTTATCACACGGTGGTGGCCAATATTTTGGCCACGCCCTTGAAGGTGTTGGCACCTTTGCTGTGCAGCCATGTGCAAGCCGGCGGCAGCTTGGTATTGGCGGGTATTTTAGAGCGCCAAGAAGAAGAGCTGATTCAGGCCTATTCGCCGCATATCAAGCTGTCGGTCGCCGATCGAGAAGATGGCTGGATTTTGATGACGGCTCAACGCGGCGCCGCCGCCTAAAATCTCATGAGCTTTTGGGGCTTGGTGACTTGGGCCGTGTTGGGGTTGCTGGGCCTTGTGCTTCAAACTGTTTATGTGTTCAAAGACCCGCTGGCCACCTACCATCCGCGTTTGAAACCTCTTTTGCTTGAGGCATGCCAGCTTGTGGGTTGCCAAATTCGGCCACTGCAAAAAACCGATGCCGTTGTCATTGACTATGCGTCTGTTGACGCCACTCCTACCGATCAAGTGCAGGAAATTTTGGCCTATGGTGCTCAGCCAACTCGGTGGGCTCTGCAAATTACTTTGCGAAATTCTGATTCTGTGCCAGTGGCAATGCCATGGATAGAACTGACCTTGACCGATGCACAAGATACGCCCGTGATGCGCAAGGTATTGAACCCAGTTGACTGGGGTGCACCCGCAGTCGTGGCTCCCGGCGAAATCATTGAGCAGCAACTTCTTTTGAGTTTGAAGAAAGAAGACGCGGCTTTCATGGGTTATCGCTTACTTACTTTTTACCCTTAGGCTATTGGCGTTGCCATTAAAAAAGCCCGACGCTTTTCAGCATCGGGCTTTGCTTTGCTTTCGCTTAGCGCTTTGACATTAAATCAAGGCTTTGCGGCCGAAGGAAACGGCCATGCAGCTTGAGGATTTAACGCTGTAGCAGCGGGAGCAGGGGCAGCGGGTGCTTTCGCTGCTTTCTTAGCTGCTTTTTTGGCAGGCTTTTTAGCGGCTTTTTTAGGGGCAGCTTTTTTAGCAGCCTTCTTAGCTACGGCTTTTTT
>JBIIJK010000005.1:0-60075 GCA_044233865.1 Limnohabitans sp. | reverse complement strand
GGAGCTGCTTTTTTAGCAGGCGCTTTTCTCACAACGGCTTTTTTTGGAGCCGATTTTTTAGCTGCGGCTTTTTTGGGTGCCGCTTTTTTTGCAGTTGCCATGATTTTTTTCTCCTTGATCAATTAGAAAAATCAACAGAGGGAAACACTTTGCGAATGTTGGAGCCGCAAAGCGATTCAAGGCGCTGAGATTGAATCTCAACACCTTGAATGGGGGAAAACCTCACCCCAGCGCCGCTGAGCGCGGTCGTGGTGTGAGGTTTAAACAGGGTCGTCATGTGTGAAGTTTTAGTCCCAAGACAGGGCGCCGCCCGACTGGTATTCAATGACGCGGGTCTCGAAGAAATTGCGTTCTTTCTTCAAGTCAATCATTTCGCTCATCCATGGGAAGGGGTTCTCTTCGTTGGGGAAGAGGGCTTCCAGGCCAATTTGCGTGGCGCGGCGGTTGGCGATGTAGCGCAAATAGCCTTTAAACATCGAAGCGTTGAGGCCGAGCACGCCGCGTGGCATGGTGTCTTCGGCATAACGGTATTCGAGTTCGACGGCTTTCAAGAACAACTCATTGATTTCGGCTTTGAACTCTGCTGTCCACAATTGTGGGTTTTCGAGTTTGATCTGGTTGATCAAGTCGATGCCAAAGTTACAGTGCATGGATTCGTCGCGCAGGATGTATTGGTACTGCTCGGCAGCGCCTGTCATCTTGTTTTGACGTCCCAAAGCCAGAATTTGGGTGAAGCCTACGTAGAAGAACAAGCCTTCCATGAGGCAAGCAAACACGATGAGGGACTTTAGAAGCGTCTGATCTGTTTCTTGGGTGCCCGTTTTGAAGTGCGGGTCCATGATGGCGTGAATGAACGGAATCAGGAACTCGTCTTTGTCGCGAATGGACTGAACTTCGTTGTAAGCGTTGAAGATTTCGCTTTCGTCTAGGCCCAAAGACTCAGTGATGTACTGGTAAGCGTGGGTGTGAATGGCTTCTTCAAAAGCTTGACGGAGCAAGAACTGGCGGCACTCGGGGGCTGTGATGTGGCGGTAAGTACCCAGCGTGATGTTGTTGGCAGCCAAAGAATCGGCTGTGACAAAGAAACCCAAGTTGCGCTTGACCAAGCGGCGCTCGTCTTCTGTCAACCCGTTGGGGTCTTTCCAGAGTGCAATGTCGCGGGTCATGTTGACTTCTTGCGGCATCCAGTGGTTAGCGCAAGTGGCGAGGTATTTTTCCCAGGCCCATTTGTATTTGAAGGGTACCAACTGGTTGACGTCGGTTTGGCCGTTGATGATGCGCTTGTCAGCTGCGTTCACGCGGCGCGCGGCGCCCGTGGGTGCCGATGGTGCTGGCGTGGCGGCAGTCATGATAGGACTGGCAGGGGAAGAAGAATTGAAAGAAGACAGATCTGCAAGGCGGTCGGCAGGTGGGCCGCTTGGGGGGAAGCTTGGCATTGCAGGTTGCAATGCAGGTGTAGATGAATCGTTCCAGGACAACATAGAAATTTCCAATGTGTGAATTATGAAAGCTTGCAGACGAAATGCAAAGCAATGTTTTGAAATGAAATGAAATCACGCGAAAAAGTGTTGTGCTTTTGCATCGTCTTGTTTTGAATTTCTTCTCGAAGTTCGCTTCAATTTTCTTTGCTGTGATTTCTGAATGGTGATCTTTTGAATGATTTTGTGAATTGGGAAATTTAAAAAATCATTGGCAAGCTTCGCATCCCACATCGTCGATAGCGGTGAATTTCACATCGGTGGCGGGCACTGCAGAAAACTGCGAAGCACCTGATGCGTTCGATGTTGAGCCACCTGATGCGGCGCCAGACGACACTGCATTCATTTGATTGTTAGACACGGTCGATTTCTCGGCGTGTGTGGCGCTGATGGTGCGCAAGTAGTAAGTGGTTTTGAGGCCACGTAGCCAAGCCAGCTTGTAAGTGTCATCAAGCTTCTTGCCAGACGCGCCCGACATGTAAATGTTGAGTGACTGCGCTTGGTCAATCCATTTCTGGCGACGTGCAGCTGCTTCGACAATCCAGGTGGTTTCAACTTCGAAGGCGGTGGCGTACAAAGACTTGATTTCTTGAGGAACACGGTCGATGGGGCGCAATGAGCCGTCGAAGTGCTTCAAGTCCATGACCATGACATCGTCCCACAGACCCAGGCGCTTTAGGTCGCGCACCAGGTAGCTGTTGATGATGGTGAATTCGCCAGACAAGTTGGACTTGACCGACAAGTTGCCAAAGCAAGGCTCAATACAAGCATCGACGCCAATGATGTTGGAGATGGTGGCCGTAGGCGCAATGGCCACGCAGTTGGAGTTGCGCATGCCGTCTTTGGCAATCTTCTTGCGCAAGGCATCCCAGTCCATGGTGCTGCTGCGGTCGACTTCTACATAGCCGCCGCGCTCTTTTTGGAGCAGATCAAGGGTGTCCAAAGGCATGATGCCTTGGTCCCACAATGAGCCTTTGTAGCTAGAGTACTTGCCGCGCTCGGCTGCCAATTCGGTGGACGCCCAGTAAGCGTAGTAGCAGATGGCTTCCATGGAAGTATCTGCAAATTGCACGGCTTCTTGAGACGCATAAGGCACGCGCATTTGGTACAGCGCATCTTGGAAGCCCATGAGACCCAAGCCCACAGGACGGTGACGCATATTAGAGTCGCGTGCTTTTTTCACAGCATAGTAGTTAATGTCGATCACGTTGTCGAGCATGCGCATGGCCGTTTTGATGGTGCGCTGCAGTTTGGCGTGGTCGATTTGTTTGCCGTTAGGACCGTCTATCAAGTGCTGGGGCAAATTAACTGAGCCCAAGTTGCACACCGCAGTTTCGGTGTCGCTGGTGTTCAAAGTGATTTCGGTGCACAAGTTGGAGGAGTGCACCACGCCAGCGTGTTGCTGAGGCGAGCGAATGTTGCAAGCATCTTTGAATGTGATCCAAGGATGGCCTGTTTCAAACAGCATGGAGAGCATTTTGCGCCACAGGTCGTTGGCCTGGATGGTGCGACTGGGCTTGATTTCGCCGGCAGCAGCTTGTTGCTCGTAAGCCACATAGGCTTTTTCGAACGCAATCCCAAATTTGTCGTGCAAGTCGGGGCAGTCAGATGGCGAGAACAAGGTCCAAGTGCCATTTTCCATGACGCGGCGCATGAATAAATCAGGGATCCAGTTGGCCGTGTTCATGTCGTGCGTGCGGCGGCGATCGTCGCCGGTGTTTTTGCGCAGCTCTAAAAACTCTTCTATATCGAGGTGCCATGTTTCAAGGTAGGTACAGACTGCGCCTTTGCGCTTGCCGCCTTGGTTAACCGCCACGGCGGTGTCGTTGACCACCTTAAGGAACGGCACCACGCCTTGTGACTCGCCATTGGTGCCCTTGATGTGGCTACCCAAAGCGCGAACGCGCGTCCAGTCATTGCCCAAGCCGCCTGCAAATTTAGACAGCAAAGCGTTTTCTTTAATGGACTCGTAAATGCCGTCCAGGTCGTCTGGCACGGTGGTGAGATAGCAGCTGGACAGTTGTGAGCGCAAGCCGGCGCTGTTAAAGAGAGTGGGCGTGCTGGACATGAAATCGAAGGAAGACAGCACTTCATAGAACTCGATGGCACGGGCTTCGCGGTCGGCTTCACCCAAGGCCAGGCCCATGGCCACGCGCATGAAGAAGGACTGGGGCAACTCGATACGGGTTTTGCGCACGTGCAAGAAGTAGCGGTCGTACAAAGTTTGCAGACCCAGGTAGTCAAACTGCAAATCGCGATCGGCTTTGAGAGCGGCGCCCAATCTTGGCAAGTCGAACTGCAGCAGTTTTTCGTCAAGCAAGCCGTTGTCTACGCCCTTCTTGATGTAGCCGGGGAAGTAATCAAGATAGTGAGCAGCCATGTCTTTCAAGAGCACTTCTTTGCCCAAGACTTCCTTGGCAATGGTGTGCATCAAGAGGCGCGCTGTGACGTAGGTGTAGTCAGGGTCTTTCTCGATCAGGGTGCGAGACGCCAAGATAGACGCTTTGTAAACCTCTTCCATGGGCACACCGTCATAGAGGTTGCGCATGGTTTCGGACACGATGGGGTCGGGATGCACGTCTTTGCCCAAGCCTTGGCAAGCATTGACGATGAGGCCTTGTAAATAGTTGATGTCTAGGGGCACGCGTTGGCCGCCATCCAAGACGTGCAGCGTGGGGTGTGCGCTAACGGCTGCTTTTTCTTCTTTGACTTGGGCACGCTCTTGCGTGCGACGCTCTCGGTACAACACGTAGGCACGGGCCACTTCGTGGTTGCTGCTGCGCATGAGTCCAAGTTCTACCTGGTCTTGGACATCTTCAATGTGGAAAGTGCCGCCACCTGGGCGTGAGCGCACCAAAGCGCGAATGACCGCTTGTGTCAAACCATCTACCACTTCGCGGACGCTGGCCGAAGCTGCGCCTTGGGTGCCGTGCACTGCCAAAAACGCCTTCATGAGGGCAACGGCAATTTTGTTGGGTTCGAAGGGAACCACAGCGCCATTTCGGCGAATGATTTGGTAATTGGCCAATGCATGGCTTGCAGATGGCGGGGTCTGTGAGTTGCTGGGGTTGCTCAATAAGCTGGTTTTGGTAGGCGTTTGATTTAGCTCAATTTGCATGGCGTTCTCTGTGGTCAAGGGCAGTTCGGTTTTAATTTATTGTGGTTCGACAAAGAGGTGGTTTTCTTGGTTTTCACTAGACCGTGACTTTGGCGTCTAGACACTATATATGGTGTCTAGGTTGATTTCAAGCCACTAGGGGTAGTGTTTGGGGAATATCTGTGCGTCTGTGCAAGCAAGATACTTTTTGAGACTTGGTATCGTAAAAATATGACTATTTAGAGACAAAAAAAAGAGGGCTTGAAGTCCGCATCAAATCTGCAATTTTTTTAGAGACTCTATATTTGGTGCGGTTTTTCTTGCAATTACCTTCGCAAATCCTTGCAAATAAATGCATTACCAAATTGAGTTGATGCCTTTGCACTCTGAAAACCCTCAAACGGTGCGAGCAAATTGCAAAAATGTAATGAAGGAAAATTTTAAAAAAATTCAGATATCGGGGAAAAATTGATGCGGCCACGCCACATTTTTCTTCAACAAAGCCCAATCGAAACCTGGACCTGGGTCTTTTTTTCGACCCGGTGCAATGTGTTCATGGCCCGCAATGTGCGCAATGGGGTAGTGCTTGCCAATTGCCAAACAAAGTGGTGCCAAGCTTTCGTATTGAGCCGCTTCAAAGTTGAAGCCCTCTAAGCCTTCCAGTTCAATGCCAATCGAGTCGTCATTGCAATTGTTGCGGCCTCGGTAACTTGAAACGCCAGCGTGCCAAGCGCGTTGCTCGCAGCTCACAAATTGCCAAACCTTGCCCGTACGTTCAATGAAAAAGTGTGAGGAAACTTCCAAGCCTCGAATGGATGCGTAATAGGGATGAGCTTCCCAGTCGAGTTGATTGGTAAAGAGTTGTTGAACGGCGCCCGTGCCAAACTCACCTGGAGGGAGGCTGATTGAGTGAATCACCAGCAAATCAATCGTGGCGCTGGGGGGGCGTGGACCAAAGTTGGGCGACTCGCATTTTTCAGCGCCTTGGCACCAGCCTTGTTGCCAATTGTCAAGGCTCATGGCACTTAGGCCAACTGATCGCCTGCGGCTTGGCGATGGGATTCTGAACAATAGCGACCGGCGCGGCCTTTTGTCATGTCTGATTCGGGCAGATGAACGCCGCAATGATCACATGCGTGCATGGCGCTAGGTTCTTGCAAGTCAACTTTGGAATTGGCATTGCCCTGGGCTGCAGCTTTGTGAGATTTGTCTTGTTGTTTCTCTTTGAGTGCATTCAGGCGGTTTCTTCGCCACAACCAAACCCCAAACAGTACAGCCAGCAAAAAAATGAAGATTTTCAAAGGCTGCGTCCTAAAATAACTTCAAGTACAAACCGCGATCCAGCGTAGGCGAACAACAAAAATGCTGAGCCTGTGTAGAGCACTCGAACAGCACGCCGGCCACGCCAACCAAACTGATGGCGGCCGAGCAAAAGGGCGCCAAAGGTGAGCCAAGACAAAACAGAAAACACGGTTTTGTGATCCCACTTCAAATGAACGCCTGCGGCGCCATACAGCTGTTCGCCAAAAACAAAGCCTGCGATCAGGGTGAAGGTCAGCAAAATAAAGCCGATCAGCACAAATCGGAACATCAGGCGCTCAAGGGTGAGCAAGGGCAGGCCGCTTTGGTTTTCGTTGCCTTTTCGAATTTCAATTTCGGCGCTGGTCATGAGGGCAGCGTGAACCACGGCGGCTGCAAACATGCCATAGGACGCAATGCCCAAAGCCCAGTGCAAGGGTAACCATATAGAAGCAGAGACCTGCAGCGGTTGGCCTGGAAAGTACCAAGACAATCCCACCCCTGCGCTACCCAGAGCGGCCATGACCCAACGTGCTTTGAACTTCGGAAAGTATTGGCTTTCAACCGTATAAGCTGTCAAAACCCACCAGACGGTGACGGACAATGCGGGCGCGAAGCCAAATCGGGGTGTTTCGCCCCAAAGCCCCAGCCCCAGCGTGAAAGCGTGCATGAGCCATGCCAACCAAAGGTATCGACGGGTCAAATTGGGGCCCATTCGATCCGCCACAAGAGCGGGAATGACATAGGCAATGATGGTTAAAAGTGACAACCACATGGCCAATTCAGAGGGACTGGCTAAAATCATGCTTCCTAGTTTAGCGTTTTGAGCCGCTGCAATCTGGCAATGGGCTCAAAAGCTAGCGGTTTATGAAAAATTTTCTTTATGGCCTCCGCTCTCACCGACAAACTCTCGCTACTCGTTAAGCAAATTAGCGGACAAGCGCGGATCACGGAATCCAACGTGTCCGACATGCTGCGTGAGGTGCGCATGGCACTTTTAGAAGCCGACGTTGCGCTGCCCGTCGTGCGCGATTTCATTGCCCGTGTCAAAGAAAAGTCCTTGGGCCAAGAGGTCTTGGGTTCTTTAAAACCCGGCCAAGCCTTGGTGGCCATCGTGAACCGCGAGTTGGCAGCCACCATGGGCGATGGCGTGGCCGATATCAACTTGGCGGCGCAACCGCCGGCGGTGATTTTGATGGCGGGCTTGCAGGGTGCTGGTAAAACCACCACCACGGCTAAATTGGCCAAGCACTTAATAGAGAAACGCAAGAAAAAAGTGCTGACTGTGTCGGGCGACGTCTACCGACCCGCGGCCATTGAGCAGCTCAAAACAGTCACAGCGCAAGCCGGCGCCGAATGGTTTCCAAGCTCACCCGATCAAAAGCCATTGGACATTGCGCGCGCCGCCATTGATTACGCGCGCAAACATTTCTTTGACGTGCTTTTGGTTGATACAGCCGGCCGCTTGGCCATTGACGAAGCCTTGATGGCCGAAATTCGCGAACTGCACGCTGTTTTGAATCCGGTGGAAACCTTGTTTGTGGTCGATGCCATGCAAGGTCAAGATGCCGCCAACACAGCCAAAGCATTTAGCGATGCGCTGCCACTCACTGGCATTGTGCTCACCAAGATGGATGGCGACTCACGCGGTGGCGCTGCTTTGTCCGTGCGTCAAATCACGGGCGCGCCCATCAAGTTTGCAGGTACCAGCGAAAAAATTGACGGTCTCGAAGTGTTTGACGCCGAGCGTCATGCGGGCCGCATTTTGGGCATGGGCGACATCTTGGCCTTGGTCGAGCAAGTCACGGCAGGCATCGACATGGAGGCCGCCCAAAAAATGGCGGCCAAAGTCAAAAGCGGCGCTGGCTTTGATTTGAATGACTTCTTGGCACAAATTCAGCAAATGAAACAGATGGGTGGGTTGTCCAGCTTGATGGACAAACTGCCCAGCCAACTTGCTGCCAAAGCGGGCAACATGGATTTGGGCAAAGCAGAAAAAGACATCGCCCGCAAGCAAGGCATCATTCACAGCATGACACTCAAAGAGAGAAGCAAACCCGAGCTGATCAAGGCCACCCGCAAGCGCCGCATTGCCATGGGCGCAGGCGTTCAGGTGCAAGACGTGAACCGCTTGCTCAAAGAGTTTGAGCAGATGCAAGACATGATGAAAAAAATGTCGGGCGGCGGCATGATGAAAATGATGAAGCGCTTAGGGGGCATGAAGGGTATGGGCGGCTTGGGTGGCATGGGCGGGGGCGGATTCCCCGGCATGAAACGCTAACAACCAATGGTCTAGGTTGCCTAGCCGCTTCGCGTTGGGCAGACCTTAAATGCGGCTGAAATACTCGCGCCGCTGAAATTCAACAGGGTCTTCTGCGTCATTGAAACGTGTTTGCTCTGACTGCTTAATGCGTTGGTAATAATGTACAAAATCTCGGCCTAAGCCTGTATTCAAAACCGTGTTTGTATCTAAGTGAGTAAGGGCCTCACCCAATGTAGTCGGCAGGCGCAAGCCGGCCTCTGCATAGGGCGTTTCTGTGGCTTCGGGTGCACTTAATGAATTTTCAATGCCATCTAATCCAGCCAAAATTTGCGAGGCCATGTACAGGTAGGGGTTGGCGGCAGGTTCCCCCAATCTGTTTTCAATGCGTGTGGCAGGGTCGCCCGTGCCGCCCACCACTCTGAGCATGGCACCCCGGTTGTCACGACCCCACAAAATGGCTTGTGGTGCGAGTGCGTTAGGTTTGAAGCGGCCAAAGCCATTCACGGTGGTGGTGCACAAAGACGTCATGCCTTGGCCATGCGCCAACAAGCCTGCCAAATAATGTGCGCCCATGTTGGACAGCGTGTGGCGAGCATCGTTGGCCCGAAGAGCTTGGGCTTCTTGAATGTCTTGTTGTGAAGTCCGTGCAAAAAGATTGTGACCAGAAGACAAGTCATAAAGCGATTGGTGCAGGTGCCAGCCGCTGCTCATGATGTTGTCAAACGGGGGTCGGCACATGAACGTGGCGTGATAACCGCCTCGCCGCAAGGCTTGTTTGACGGCGCTTCTGAACAAGACCATGTTGTCGGCGGCGGTCATGGCATCGGTGGCTTTGAACACCGCTTCAACTTGGCTGGGGCCGAGTTCGATTTCTAAAGATAGCAGCGGCAAACCCAAGTCCTGAGCGGTTTGCTTCACAATTCTCAGAGCAGGTTCTGCGCGGTCAAACCACAACTCATTTAATAAGTTGAAGCCAGGATGGATCATGCTGACTTGGGGTGCGGGCCCAGGCCACGAAGCTTGTACAGGATCGGCATCGTCGCCGTGTTCTGCATCTTTGAGTTTGTAAATGTGAAACTCAACTTCCAGACCGCATTTCATGCCCCAGCCTTTGGCGGCCAGTTTTTCAAGCGCACTTTGCAAGATGCGGCGTGAGTCATAGGGTACGGCTCGGCCGTTGGGAAACCACGGTTGGCACAAAAGCCATCCAGTTTTTTCGGCCCATGGCAGTATTTTGAAAGTGCTTGGATCGGGCAGAAGCATGACATTGCTAGCGCCTTCAAATCCAGGCAACTCAGTTTTGACATCGGCCTCGAACACCTTGTACACCGTGCGGTCGGAGGTGTCTTTGAGCATGAGGGTGCTGACCATGCCCATGCCCTCTGCGAGGGCGGTGGCCAACTCGGAGGTGACCCATGTTTTGCCGCGCAAACTGCCGTGCACATCGCACCACACCAAACGTATCCATTCAAGGCCTGAGGCTTGGGCTAAGGCCAGAACACGCGCTACTTCTGTTTGTCGTGCAGGAGTGTTGATACCGCACTTGTCAGCAAAAGTACCAGGGTTTGATGCCATCATGAATTCACGCTTTCACCATCAGGGTGCGCTGTGAATGGACGCATCCCAAGGCGCGCCATCGCGTTTGCCTTGCATGGTTTGCTGTGACCAGGTTTGCCAATCTTGCGCAGGTGCTATGCCATCGACCGTATCGGGGCCGAAGCGTGTTGAGGCGATTGCTTGGTTGGCAAAGCCAGGGGGCAAAGAACCGGCGGCGGCATCGTCAATGGCCTTGGCCAACATGCGCCGATTGGCAATGATGACTTTGTCTGTGGTTCCCAAATGTTCGCGTGTGCGATTTTGAATGGCGCCCATGCTTTCACAGGCCCACTGATCGTGCACATTGATGTCGTCTTCGCCCATGCCTAAAAATGTGCGCGTCATTTGTTCTTCGGGGTTAAATCCCCAATGGTTGTGCTGCCCAGACTTGGGAATGTAATTGGGTAAATTGACAGCCGTTAAGCGCTGGTTGCGCATGGTGTCTTTGTCGACTGGATTGGCGAAACTGGTAAACACTGCATACCAGTATGTGTGCGTGTCGTCGACGGGCACATGCATTTGCGTGATGGTCATGGATTCGGACAATGGAATCACGAAGGTGTTGGGAAACAATGAATTGGTGATGCGCACGTGTGTGAGTTTGTCATTCAAGGGGCGCAGCGTGGTGAGTTGCAAGCCGTAGGGTTTTTCGGCATAAGCAATGTCGGGTTGATCAAACTCTCGCATCACACGAGTCATGGGCCATTTTTCACCCTCAATTTCGCCTGCGCTGGCGCCTCGAAATTGTTTGCCGTAGGTGTCTTCTAGAGAAGCATCGCTGAAGAAGCGGTGCAAGAAAGAAGCGTGTGCTGGATCGATGCCCACTTCAAAAGCTTGAAGCCAATTGCAGTTCCACAAACCCTTGAAGGCAAAGGTGTGAGTGCCGGGCGCCTGAAAGCAGTCTATGGCAGGAAGGGGTGGCGGTGAACTACCTTCTGGCCCCATCCATGCAAACAAAATGCCGCTGCGTTCTTGCACAGGGTAGTTGCGTTGTTTGATGCGCGTGCACAAGACACTGCCCTTGGGTTCTGCAGGCGTTTCTAGGCATTGCCCAGTGACATCAAATTTCCAACCATGAAATGGGCAGCGCAGGCCATCACCTTCGTTTCGGCCGTAGGCCAAGTCGGCGCCGCGGTGGGGGCAGTCTCGGTCGAGCAAGCCAAATTCACCTTGAGCATTTTTGAACAAGACCAAATTTTGACCCAGCAAGCGAACGGCTTTGACCGGGCGGATGGCCATGGTAGGGTCAAGTTTGGGATCGAATTCATCCATCAAAGCAACGGGGTGCCAATAATGACGTAGCATTTCGCCACAGGGTGTGCCTTGACCGATGCGCGTGAAGCGCTCATTTTGTTCTGCTCTCATGAATTCACTTTAACGCAAAATGTGAAGGATGAAAATGATTTTGCCCAAGGAACTTCCACACGCAACTGAGTTGCTGTTTGTTTACGGTACTTTGCTATCGGGTTTAAGTAACCATCACCACATGGTGGGTGCGGCGTGCCTTGGCCCAGCTATTGTGCAAGGTGCTTTGTTTGACATGGGTGACTATCCCGCCATGTTGGTTTCGGGCGAGTTGTCTGCGCCGCTGGGGCCGGTTTTGGGAGAGCTCTACAAAATTGAAGCACCTCATTGGCCGCGATTGGATGCGTTGGAAGCAGTGGACCCTGATTCGATCGAAAACTCCATGTACTTGCGTCGAACTGCAGAGGTCACATGGCTTGCAGGCGAAGCGCAAGCCACTGTGCGCGCTCAGGTTTATATTTACAACTGGTCTTTAGAGGGGCGCCGCAGAATTGAGCATGGCGATTTTCGCCGCCATGTTTCAAAGGATCGTTGATTCTGTTGTGACCAAATCGCCGCGCAACGAATGTGACAGCGCGGTATTGATTCGCACATCGACCATCTGACCCACCAAGCGCATGCCGTTGGGGCCGGCTGGAAAGTTGACCACGCGGTTGCACTCGGTGCGGCCCGCCATTTCAGTGGCGTCTTTGCGTGCGGGGCGCTCTACCAAAATGCGTTGTACCGTGTTCAGGCGGCTGTCACCAATGCGTTTCACATTAGCTTCAATGGTGGCTTGCAAATGGTGCAAGCGCTTGAGCTTCACGTCGTGTGGCGTGTCGTCGTGCAAGTTGGCCGCAGGGGTGCCAGGACGTGGACTGAAGATGAAGCTGAAACTGGTGTCATAACCCACGTCGTCAATCAGCTTCATCATCTTGTTGAAGTCTTCGTCGGTTTCGCCCGGAAAGCCCACAATGAAGTCACTGCTCATGGCCATGTCGGGTCGGATGGCACGCAGTTTGCGAATGGTGCTTTTGTATTCCATGGCGGTGTAGCCGCGTTTCATGGCCATCAAAATTCTGTCGGAGCCGTGTTGCACGGGCAAGTGCAAGTGGCTGACCAACTTGGGCACTTTGTCGTAAACATCAATGAGGCGCTGGGTAAATTCGTTGGGGTGGCTGGTGGTGTAGCGAATGCGCTCAATGCCAGGCATGTCGGCCACGTATTCAATCAACAAGGCAAAGTCTGCAATCTCGGCTGTGTCACCCATCTTGCCACGGTAAGCATTGACGTTTTGACCCAGCAAGGTAATTTCGCGCACGCCTTGTTCGGCCAAGCCTGCTATTTCAACCAACACGTCTTCAAAGGGGCGACTGACTTCTTCGCCACGGGTGTAGGGCACCACGCAATAGCTGCAATATTTGCTGCAGCCTTCCATGATGGACACGAAGGCGGTGGGGCCGTCCATCTTGGCGGGTGGCAAGTGATCGAATTTTTCAATCTCGGGAAAACTGATGTCCACTTGAGGACGTTTTTTGGCGCTGCGAGCGGCCAATAGTTCTGGCAGGCGGTGCAAAGTTTGCGGGCCAAACACCACGTCAACATAGGGCGCACGTTTGATGATGTCGGCGCCTTCTTGGCTGGCTACGCAGCCGCCCACGCCGATCAAAACACCTTTTTCTTTAAGGTGCTTCACGCGGCCTAAGTCGCTGAAAACTTTTTCTTGCGCGCGTTCACGCACCGAGCAGGTGTTGAACAAAATGAGGTCGGCTTCGTCGACGTTTTGGGTGGGCTCGTAACCCTCGGCGGCCTTCATGACATCGGCCATTTTGTCCGAGTCGTACTCGTTCATTTGGCACCCGAAGGTTTTGATAAATACTTTTTTGCTCACAAGAGACTCCAAGCGGTGACTGGTTTATATCCAGGGGCTGATGGAAGGAGCGCGCCATGGCGGCGCGCTATGGAAAGGCAGATTATCGCAGGGACTGCGTTATACAGTTTCGCCCGGTTTTCTATAAAACATAGGGTAATGGCGTTGCACCACGGGTCCGTCAAAGGCCCATGACATGCATTTGCCCACATGCGGTGGCGGTGTGGTGGGAACCGTATCGGGCAAACCGGCTTGCTGGTTTCTAAATTGACGCGCAGAAGGAATGGTTTGGTAGGCCGCCGTGGCCATGTTGAACAACATCTCTCGCAGATGGGTGCACCCGGCAATGCCGCCAATGTGCGCATCAATGGTTTTACGCCAGCCTGAACCCAAGGTGCAGCCAATCAACTTGTGCATGCCTTGGGGGGCTTGGTCACATTCTGGGTGGGGGATGTGGGCCATGTCTGTTTGTACGTCGTGGATGATGAATTGATCGTCCACAGTGAGGCGAATGTTCAATCCATGAATGGGCTGACCGGCCTCGCGCGGGCCTTGGCTGGGAATGACGAAGCTGTAGGTCTTGACGTCGGTGAGGGCGGCTTCAATGTCCCACATGCCGTCTTCCCGCTCGAAGCCTGAATAGACTGCGGTTCTCGTATGTGACAGTTTTCGGGGGGAGGGTGGTGGAAGTGCCAATTGCAGTCTCTCAGTTTTCAAGTTCAATCTCGCCATTATCGATTTGATTTGGAGTTTTTGAATGTCAACTTCGGCACAGCCCCTTATTTCACCCGCTGTCAGGCGCCAAACCATTGCCGATGCGCTTCGGCGCACCGCTTTGCGATTGCCCCAAAAGCTGGGCATTGTGTGCGGTCAAACGGCTTGGACCTATGCTGAATTTGATGCACTGGTGTCGCGCCTTGCCGCTGGTCTTTCGGGCGTCGGGGTGAAGCCGGGAGATCGGGTGGCTGTCTTGGCCAGAAACTCTCACGGATTTGCCGCCTTGCGCTTTGCCTTGGCGCGAATGGGCGCAGTCATGGTGCCCATCAATTTCATGTTGAAGGCCGATGAAGTGGCGTACATCTTGCGCCATGCTGGCGCAGAAACTTTGGCCACAGACAGTGGCTTGGCAGAATTGGCCAAGCAAGCCTCGAAGTTGGAAACCCAAGTCAAACAGTTTGTCTGGTTGCCATCGGAAGATGAAAGTGAGCCTGTCCCAGGCATGCACAACTTCCATGATTTGGCAGCTTGTAACCATGCCTTGCCCAAATCGGGTTTGGCCAGCCACGACTTGGCCCAAATTGTTTACACCAGTGGCACGGAGTCCATGCCCAAAGGGGCCATGCTGACTCACGATGCAGTGCTTTGGCAGTATGTGAGCTGTGTGGTGAATGCTGAAATTGCAGAACACGATTTGGCTTTGCATGCTCTGCCGCTTTACCACTGCGCACAGCTGGATGTGTTTTTTGGTCCGGCCATTTACATTGGCAGCAGCAATGTGATCACCTCCAAACCCGTGCCAGACAATTTGTTGGCGCTCATTGAGAAATACAAAATCACCAGCTTCTTTGCCCCGCCCACGGTCTGGATTGCGCTCTTGCGTTCTCCCTTGTTTGACCCTAACAAGCTTGCGCATTTGGCGAAGGGTTATTACGGCGCATCGATCATGCCCGTTGAGGTTTTGAAAGAATTGGCCTCGCGTCTGCCCAAGGTGCGTTTGTGGAATTTGTATGGTCAAACCGAAATTGCACCTTTGGCTACCATGCTTGGGCCAGAAGACCAGTTGCGCAAGCCCGGTTCATGCGGCCGCGCTGTGTTGAATGTTGAAACACGCGTGGTGAACGATGACATGCAAGACGTGACGCCGGGTGAGGTAGGTGAAATCGTGCATCGCTCGCCACATTTGATGCTGGGTTATTTCAATGACGCAGAAAAAACCCGTGCCGCTTTTACCGGCGATTGGTTTCACAGCGGCGACTTGGCCACCATTGATGACGAGGGCTATATCAGTGTGGTGGACCGCAAGAAGGACATGATCAAAACGGGTGGCGAAAATGTGGCCAGTCGCGAAGTCGAAGAGATGATTTACCGTTTAAGCGCCGTCAGTGAAGTGGCGGTCATCGGACTGCCTGACCCCAAGTGGGTAGAGGCCGTGACCGCTGTGATTGTGCTGAAGACGGGGCAGTCCCTGACCGAGGCTGAAGTGATGGCGCACTGCAACCAGCACATGGCCAGTTTCAAGTCGCCCAAGCGGGTGGTGTTTGCAGAGGCTCTGCCAAAAAACCCAAGCGGTAAATTGCTCAAGCGAGAACTTAGAACCCAATATGCTTGAACTTTGAGCAAGGCTTGAGCGTATTGCATGAAGCGATTTGCTTGGGCCGCAGGTCATGCACTTAATTTGTCCTATGGAATGTCCTATTGACAGATCATTAGGACTGATGGAACACTGGGGCCATGAATCAAAACCTACCCTTGCCCAAGTACCACCAGATTTATCTGGTCTTGTGCGAAAAATTGCAGGAAGGCAAGTTTGATTCCGGATTGCCAGGTGAGTTGGCGCTCATGCAACAGTACGCAGTAGCGCGCGTCACGGTGCGGCGAGCCCTGTCTCAAATGGCCGAAGAGGGTCTCATTAAAAGAGAGCCAGGCAGGGGAACTCGGCCTTTGCATCAAAAAGGTTTTGAAAAGCCAGGCAAGTTGAGTCAAGTGTCAAACCATGAAGGTCAGCAAGCCAGATTGACGGGGCTGTTAGAAAACTTGGTCACCATGGGTCTTCGAACTTCAGTCAAAGTCATTTCTGTGCAGCACCTCAAGGCGCCCAAAGATGTCGGCGATAAGTTGCAGTTGGCGGTGGGTGCCATGGTACAAAAAGCCGAGCGTGTTCGCAGCACGCGTGAAGGCCCTGTCTCTCACATCACCACTTGGGTGCCAGAGGCTATTGCGCATGGTTTTGGCCGTCGGGAGTTGGCGCAAAAGCCAATTTTGGTTTTGTTGGAAGAGGCGGGTGTCAAAGTGGGTCGCGCAGAACAATCCATTTCTGCGCGCTTGGCCGATGCCGAAACGGCGCGTCATTTGGATGTGCCGGTGGGTTCCGCCTTGTTGGCGGTGCGCCGATTAGTTTACGATGATCAGGAAAAACCTGTTCAGTGGTTGCAGGGCCTTTATCGTCCTGATCGTTACGAGTACCAAATGCAGTTGTCCCGTGTTGGCAGTATTGACGCCCAAATCTGGGTGGACAAGGAACTGTCGGCTAATTTTCATTGATCTTCACTTCGAACTACCAAAGGAGCTTCCCATGACCACACGTCGTCACTTTATGAGCCAGACCGCAGCCGCGGCTTCTGCCATGTCTTTCCCCTTGATTGCCGGCGCGCAAGCGAAGACAGTGAAAGTGGGTGTGTTGCATCCCGTCACGGGCGCGCTTGCGTATTCGGGTCAGCAGTGCCGCATGGGCGCATTGATGGCCATTGAAGACATCAACAAGGCTGGCGGCATCAAGTCATTGGGCGGCGCCAAAATTGAAGCCATGTTGGGCGATGCCCAGTCAAGTCCCCAAGCCGGCACGGCCGAAATTGAGAAGATGAACGAAGCCGGTGTTAGCGCGGTGGTGGGTGCGTTTGCGTCTGCCATTTGTTTGGCTACCACGCAAGCGGCAGCCAAGTACAACTTGCCTCACGTGGTGGACGTGGGCGTGGCCGATCAAATTGTGGAACGCGGTTTGAAAAACACGTTCCGCTTTGGCCCAGGCTACAGAAAATGTGCCGAAGTGGCTGTGGCTAACTTGCACGTATTGAATACAGCAGCAGGCAAGCCCGCTCGCTCTGTAATGATCATTCACGAAGAGTCTTTGTTTGGTACTGGCACTGCCAACTTGTTGTCTAAAGAGTTGCCAGGTTATGGCTACGACGTGAAAGAAGTGATCAAGCACGCCAACCCTACGCGCGATTTCAACAACATTGCACTGCGCATCAAGCAGGTCAACCCTGACATCGTGATTCCTGCCAATTACTACAACGAATATGCGCTGTTGGTTCGCACCATGCAGCAGCAAAAAATTTCGCCAAAGGCCATCTACTCTGTGCTCGGCGGCGCGGCGTCTAGCTACAAGTTTGTCAAAGAGTTTCCTGAGGCTGCCAACGGCATCATCGATTGCAATCACTGGTTCAACCCCCGCGACAAGCGTTCTTTGGAACTCAAAAAACGTGTGGAAGCGCAAGGTCAGTTCTTCAGCTACGAAGTGTTCATGACCTACACCGCCATGTCCTTGTTGGCCGATGCCATTGAGCGCGCCAAGTCGACCGACCGTGCGGCCATCATTGATGCTTTGACCAAGAGCACCTTCTCGAATCACATCATGCCCTACGGCGCCACACAATTTGTGAATGGCCAAAACATGGGTGCACAGCCTTTGATGACGCAAGTGGTCAAGGGCGACATCAAGGTGATCGTGCCACGCGACTACCGCGAAGTGGAACCGATCTTCCCCTTGAAGGCTTGATGCTTTCTGTTTGAATTGCGCAGCAAAAGGGTTTGATGATGTTTGATGCCAGCATTTTGCTGTCGGCCTTGCTCAATGGTCTGACCACGGGCGCAGTCTATGCTTTGATTGCGCTCGGGTTGACCTTGATCTATGGTGTGTTGCACATCATCAATTTTGCGCATGGCGCCTCGCTCATGATGGCCCTCTATGGTGTTTATGCGCTGAAAGAGCGTTGGGGCATTGACCCGTACATGGCCTTGCCGATCATGGTGCCTGCCATGTTTGTGTTGGGCTATGCCATGCAGCGCATTGTGATTAACAGGGCCAGCCATGGCAAAGATGAAAACATTTTGCTGGTCACCTTGGGCCTCTCCATCGTGATGGAAAACTTCGCCCTGTTATTTTTCAAATCAGACACCCGAACCATCGAGACAGCCTACACATTGACCACAGTGGCCATAGGACCGGAGGCTGCTCAAGTGATGGTGTCTTTGCCTAAATTAGTGGCTTTTGCGGGTGCCTTGGTGGTCTCTGCTTTGCTGATTGTGATTTTGCAACGCACAGATTTAGGCCGAGCCATTCGCGCAGTTGCCAAGGAAAAACAAGGCGCCCGTCTGATGGGCATTGATGTGGAGCACGTGTACGCCATGTGCTTTGGCTTGGGTTTGGCTTGCTTAGGGGCCGCCGCTTGTTTCTTGCTGCCCGCTTATTACGTCAACCCACAAGTGGGCAATGGCTTTGTGCTGGTGGCCTTCACGGTGGTGGTGCTAGGCGGCATGGGCAGTTTTGCTGGCGCGCTGTTGGGCGGTTTGTTGATTGGCGTGGTGGAGTCGTTTGGCGGTTTATTTTTAGGTGAGTCTTTAGGTCAGGTGGGCATCTTCGTCATTTTCATTGGCGTGCTTTTGTTAAGGCCGGAAGGTTTTTTTGGGGCCAAGACATGAGGTGCTTTTCATGACACAAGTGCGCAAAGATATTTTCAGCATTGCGCTGTTTGTTTGGATTGTGGCGGCCATTCCATTTTTCACGCACTCCGGTGTTGTTTTGAATTTTGTGATGATGGCTTTGTTTGCGTGTCTCATTGCGCAAGCGTGGAATGTGCTGGGTGGCTTTGGCGGTCAGTTCTCTTTTGGTCATGCTTTGTTTTTTGGAACCGGCGCTTATTTTCAAGCGATCGCGCAATTGACTTGGGGCTGGAACCCCTGGCTGGCGTTGCCTGCAGCCATGTTGATGGCGGCACTGGTAGGGGCTTGGGTGGGTGCCTTGTCGTTTAGATATGGCCTGAAGGGCTCTTACTTTGCATTGGTCACTTTGGCCTTTGCAGAAGTGTTTCGAATTGTGTGTTTGTCGGTGCCATTCACAGGTGCTGGTGTGGGCCTCATGCTGCCCTTGAAGGAGTCTGTAGGCAACATGCAATTTGGTTCTCGCGCTGGCTTTGTTTGGCTTATCTTGGGTCTGGTCACTTTGGCTTTGTGCGTCACAGCTTATTTGCGCAATTCACGATTTGGGGCATACCTGCAAGCCGTGCGCGACAACGAAGATGCTGCCCGTGCCGTGGGGGTCAACCCCTTTCATGTGAAAACTTGGGCCACGGTTCTCTCAGGTGGTTTGATGGGATCTGCGGGCGCGTTTTATGTGCAGGTGTTTCAATACATCGACCCTGCCATTGGTTTTGGATCGCATACTTCGGTAGAAGCTCTGGTGGGAGCCATCGTGGGTGGAATGGGAACTTTGTGGGGCCCCCTATTGGGCGCATTGGCGCTGCACGTGTTGGCTGATGTCACGCGCAATTTGTTTGGCCAAATGCCCGGCATCAACATGATCATTTACGGCTCAGTGCTCATTGTGATTGTGATGTTCTTGCCTCGCGGCATTGCTGGATTGGCAAACTACACGCCCAAGTTGTGGAGGCGCAATGACTAAGCCTTTGTTGGAAGTTCAAGGTGTGAGTCGGTCCTTTGGCGGCTTGAAAGCTGTTCAAGATGTGAGCCTGTCTGTGCCTCAAGGCTCTTTGACTGCCTTGATTGGCCCCAATGGTGCAGGCAAGACCACTTTGTTTGCGTTGCTGTCAGGCTTTTTAAAGCCCGACACTGGGCGTGTCATTTTGCAGGGTCAGGACATCACGGGGCAAGCACCGCATTTGAATGCGCAATTGGGCATGACCCGCACCTTCCAAATTGTGCAACCTTTCGCGGCCCAAACAGTGCGTGAAAACATTGCAGTAGGCGCACATTTGCACACTGCATCTAGAACGCAAGCCTTGACTTTGGCGGCACAAGTGGCTGAGCGCGTGGGTTTAGCCGATCAGTTGGACAAGTTGGCCAGTGATTTGACAGTGGCAGGTCGCAAGCGCTTGGAATTGGCCAGAGCTTTGGCCACTGAGCCTAAGTTGTTGTTGTTGGATGAGGTGTTGGCGGGCTTGAACCCCCAAGAAATTGCCGACATGATTCCAGTCATCCGATCGATTGCAGCCTCGGGCGTCACGGTGCTCATGATTGAACACGTGATGCAAGCGGTCATGAGTTTGGCTGAGCATGTTTGGGTGTTGGCGCAAGGACAGTTGATTGCGCAAGGTTCACCCGCAGAAGTCACAAGGCATCCGCAAGTGATTGAAGCTTATTTGGGACACGGCACGGCAGCGCGTTTGCGTCAGGCGGAGTTGTCTGCATGAATGCCATGTTAAGTGTTCAACAGTTGCGAGCAGGCTATGGCGCGGTAGAGGTTTTGCGCGGTGTTGATTTGGAAGTCATGCCAGGTGAAACGGTTGCCTTGCTGGGCAGCAATGGCGCAGGCAAAACCACTTTGAATGGTGTGCTCAGTGGGTTGATCAAAGCGCGTGCCGGACATGTGAACTTTGATGGGCAAGACACAACGGATTGGAATGCTCGCAAAGTGGTGCAAGCTGGCCTGATTCATGTGCCTGAGGGCCGTAAAGTATTTCCCAACCTCAATGTGTTGGAGAATTTATCGCTGGGCGCCTTCACTCGCGGCAAAGAAAGACGTGGAGAAAATTTAGAAAAAATATTTGGTATTTTTCCCAGGTTGCGTGAACGTGTTTCACAACTTGCTGGCACCTTGAGCGGGGGTGAGCAGCAGATGTTGGCCATCGGCCGCGGCTTGATGGCCGAACCCAAACTGCTCATTTTGGACGAACCTTCATTGGGTTTGTCACCTTTGTTGGTAGAAGAGATGTTCACCTTGATTGGCCAACTCAAATCAAGTGGCTTGGCGGTTTTGTTGGTGGAGCAAAACGTAGGGCAGTCTTTGGAAATTGCCGACCGTGCCTATGTCATGGAAAACGGCCTGATTCGATTCACAGGCAAGCCTGCTGAATTACTGGCCAGTGACACCTTGCGTCAAGCCTATTTAGGAATGTGATGCCGTGATGAGCACAGCAACTGATTTACGGTGTGACAGCGGCGCTAGGGCTTCTGGTGCGACATTGGCCCAAAAACTCATTGCGCGCGCCGCTGGCAAGGCCCACGTCAACGTGGGCGATGTGCTGACATGCCAAGTCGACTTGGCCATGTTTCATGACTCGTCTGGCCCACGCCGCTTAAAGCCCATGCTGGCAGACATTGGTGCTGAAATTTGGGATAAAAACAAAGTTGTGCTGGTGCTTGACCACTATGTGCCTGCAAGAGATGCTGACTCTGAAAAAATCATTCGCATCACACGCGATGTGGCCAAAGAGTGGCAACTGCCGCACGTGATCGATTCTGAGGGTATATGCCATGTGGTCTTGCCTGAGCGCGGCCATCTAAAGCCTGGGTATTTTTGTGTGGGTGGTGATTCTCATTCGCCAACGGGAGGTGCCTTTGGCACCTACATGTTTGGCATTGGTGCCACTGAAATGTTGGGCGTGGTCGCCACAGGCGAAATTTGGGTTCAAGTGCCTCAAACGCTCAGAATGGTTTGGCATGGCGCACTTCAAAAAGGCGTTTGTGCCAAGGACATGATGTTGCACATGATTGGCAAGTTCGGCATGAATGGTGGTAACTATCAAGCTGTTGAATTTGCGGGTGACACAGTTCGCGGGTTGGGTATGCAAGAGCGCATGACCCTCTCCAACATGAGCGCTGAGATGGGGGCTCAAGTGGGGCTGATTGCAGCCGACAGCACCACGCGTGATTATTTGAAATCGGTGGGTCTCTCGGAAGCTGTCATTGACCAGTGTGATTATTTTGAAACAGATGACAACGCCGATTGCCAGCGCTTTGATTTTGAGGCGTCGCAATTGAGCCCGCAAGTGGCCGCGCCGCACAGTCCTGAAAATACCAAAGCTGTCGGTGAGTACCTTACTGTCAAGCCTTCAGTGGCCTACATTGGCGCTTGTACGGGCGCCAAGCTGGCCGATTTGCGCGCAGCGGCCGAGGTCTTGAAGGGACGCAAAGTGGCAGCCGGTGTGCAACTGTTGGTGGCGCCTGCCAGCGCAAGAGATCAAGCGCAAGCAGCCAAAGAAGGCGTGATGCAAATTTTGATCGATGCTGGTGCCAGTGTATTGCCCAATGCCTGTGGTGCATGTGCAGGTTATGGCGGAACTTTTGAAGAAGGTGCCACTGTCATTTCAAGCACGGCCAGAAACTTTCAAGGCCGCATGGGGCCAGCCAGTGTTCAGGTTTACCTGGCATCACCGGCAACCGTTGCAGCTTCTGCGTTAGCAGGGCACATTGCCGATGTGCGTGAGGTGCTGGCATGACGCATCACACGCAGGCATTTCGCAAAGTATGGCGTGTAGGCGCCAACATTGATACCGATGCATTGGCACCAGGCGCCTACATGAAGCACGGGATTGAAGTCATTGCAGCGCATTGTTTAGAAGTGCATCGCCCAGATTTTGCAGCGGGTGTGAAGTCTGGCGATGTGTTGGTAGCAGGACCCAATTTTGGTATCGGTTCATCGCGTGAGCAAGCTGCGGATGCCTTGAAAAAACTGGGCATTGCAGCGGTCATAGCGCCTTCTTACAGCGGACTCTTTTTCAGAAATGCCTTCAATTTAGGCTTGTTGTTACTGACCTGCCCTGAGGCTGAAACTTTGCAAGAAAACGAGACTGTGCAAATCGATTGCGAAGGCACGCCTCAGGTGAAAAATGCAAAAGGCCACATATTGACATGCCAGGCTGTGCCATCCTTCCTGATGGAGATGGTGAATGCGGGGGGCTTGGTCAACGTACTCAAACAACGTATGGCCGACAAAGCACTCAGCACGACCGACTGATTCAAAAAACAAAGTACCCAATGATTGAGAAGACCATGGAATTGAAAACAGCGCTCGATCCTGTCACCCTGGCGGTGTTGCGTGGTCGGCTAGAGCAAGTTGCCGACGAGATGGATGCCACGCTGTACCGCAGCGCTTTCAACCCGATCATTGCAGAAGCACATGATGCTTGCCATGGCATTTACGACGGTATCTCTGGTGACACCTTGGTGCAAGGCAAATCTGGGCTGCCCGTTTTTGTGGGCGCCATGGCGTTTGCTGTGCGTGCGGCTGCCAAAGCTGCTGCCACGCGCGGCGGCATGCAAGACGGTGACATTTGGTTGTTCAACGATCCTTACGAAGGCGGCACGCACGCCAACGATTTCAAATTGGTGCGGCCATTTTTCCGCAGCGGCAAACTTTTTTGCTTCTTGGCTTCGGCTGCGCACTGGCACGATGTGGGCGGTGCCGTGCCCGGTAACTACAACCCTGCTGCCACCGAGTGCTGGCAAGAGGCTGTGCAAATTCCACCTGTTCGCATTTTGCGTGCTGGTGTTCTAGAGGAAGATGTGTTGGCCATTCTGCGCGCCAATACGCGTTTGCCCGACAGCCTTTGGGGTGACTTGAATGGTCAACTGGCCGCGTTGGAATTAGGGGCCAAACGTTTGAATGGCTTGCTCGATGAATACGGCGATGCCAAAGTAGCGCAGGCCATGGTCGAGTTGCGCGCGCGTGCGGTGCGCCTGATGCGCTCGCACATTGGCAGCTTGCCCGATGGTTGCTACAGCTTTGAAGATGTGCTGGACAACGATGGGGTGGTCGACACACCGCTCACCATTGCGCTTGACATGACGGTCAAGGGTGATCGTTTGACGCTGGATTTTTCACGCACATCTGCGCAATGCGCGGGCCCTGTGAACATTTCCAAAGCCACAGCAGTGGCAGCTTGTTATGTGGCTTTAAAGCATGTCTTTCCTGATGTGCCTGCCAATGCGGGTGTGCTCGATGCTGTGGACTTCATACTGCCAGATCGCTTGGTAATCAGTGCAGAACGCCCACGCCCAGTGGGTGGTTACACCGAAACCATTTTGCGCATGATCGATGTGATCTTCAGTGCCACCGCATTGGCTGACCCCAAGCGTGCTGTGGCGCATGCCTACGGCACCATCAATGCCTTGTCGATTGCGGGCCACCGTACTGATGAAAAACGCAAAGGCCAACGCTGGGTCATGTTCAGCTTCTTTGGCGGGGGTCATGGTGGCCATTCAGATGCCGATGGTTTGTCGCACAGCAATGCGCCTATTTCGACGGCTACCATTCCACCTTTGGAAATTTTGGAAGCTGCCTATCCAGTGCGCTTTACACAGTGGGCATTGCGTGCCAACTCAGGCGGTGATGGTCAGCACCGAGGTGGCTTGGGTGCGGTGTATGAAATTGAGTTGTTAGAAGAATCAGCAGAAGCTTTTATTTTTGGCGAACGTGGCAAAGCGTCGCCAAAGGGCATTGCGGGTGGCCAGCCCGCTTTGCCCAATGTGTTTGAGTACGAAAACGATGGCGTTTGGAAAACGCCGCCCATGGTTTCCAAGATGCTGGGCATTCGCTTGAAAAAGGGCGAGCGTGTGCGCTTGCAAACACCGGGGGGCGGTGGCTGGGGCAAGCCCAGCGATCGAAGTGCTGAAGCGCGCGCCAAAGACATTGAAGAAGCCTACGTTTCAAAGGGAAAAGCATGAGCCAGAAACGCTGGGTGGTGGGTGTTGACGTGGGCGGTACGTTCACCGATTTGTTTGTGCTCGATGAGCAAACAGGGACAGCCCGCATTGTGAAAGTGCCGTCAACCCGTGGTGAAGAAGCCCGTGGTTTTATGAACGGCATTCAGAAAATTTCTGAAGACGGATCTGCATCGGATGTGGCCAGCATTGTGCATGGCACCACGGTGGGCACCAATGCATTGCTAGAACGCAAGGTAGCGCGCACTGGCATCATTACCACGCGGGGCTTTCGCGATGTTTTGGAGATGCGCCGTCGTGATCGGCCACAGACTTGGGGCTTGCGCGGCAGTTTCACGCCTATCGTGCCGCGTGCACTGCGTTTGGAAGTGGACGAGCGTGTCTTGGCTGATGGCCACATTCACACACCCGTGAACATCGATCAAGTGAAGGCGCAAGCGCAAGCTTTGCTCGATGCCGGGTGCGAAGCAGTCTGTGTGTTCTTCATCAATGCCTATGCCAATATGGCCAATGAGCAAGCTGCGGTGGCTGCGGTGCGCGCCATGTGGCCCAACCCGCATGTGACTGCGGCCAGCGAAGTCTTGCCAGAAATTCGCGAATTTGAGCGCTGCTCTACGGCCACCCTGAATGCCGCTT
Source organism: Limnohabitans sp. (assembly GCA_044233865.1). Lineage (GTDB taxonomy): Bacteria > Pseudomonadota > Gammaproteobacteria > Burkholderiales > Burkholderiaceae_C > Limnohabitans_A. The sequence goes on along the minus strand of JBIIJK010000005.1, from coordinate 35,155 downwards.
TACAGCCTGTGGTGGGCAGTTATTTGACGCGCTTGGAATCCGACTTGCGTGGCCAAGGTTTTGACGGCGAGTTGCTCATTGTTCAAAGCAATGGGGGTGTGATGTCGCGCCAAACTGCTTGTGATGTGCCGGTTCGCACAGCCTTGTCAGGACCCGCTGCTGGGGTGATGGCATGTGCGGCCATTGCGCGCGCAGCTGGGTTTCCCAATGTCATGACTGGCGACATGGGGGGCACTTCGTTTGATGTGTCTTTGGTGGCAAAAGGCGAGGCAGCATTAGCAGCCCAAACATCCATCGAGTTTGGCTTGGTGGTTCGCTCGCCCATGATCCAAATTGAAACCATTGGTGCGGGCGGCGGCTCCATTGCTTCTGTGGATGCCAGTGGCATGTTGCAAGTCGGCCCTGAGTCGGCTGGCAGTGTGCCGGGGCCGGCTTGCTACGACCGTGGCAACACAAGACCCACAGTGACCGATGCCAATGTGTTGTTAGGACGCATTGCAGCAGATCGTCCTTTGGGCGGCGGTTTGTTGCAAGCCATGCGCTCTGATTTGTCAGAGAAGGCCATTCAAACGCATGTAGCTGAGCCCTTGGGCCTCAGCACCATGGAAGCCGCTGAAGCTATTTTGACAGTGGCCAATGCCAAGATGGCGGGTGCGGTGCGCGTGGTGTCTATCGAAAAAGGACACGACCCCCGCCAGTTTGCCTACATGCCATTTGGTGGTGGTGGCGGCTTGCATGTGTGCGCCATGATGCGCGAAGTGGGTGTGGCCACCGGCATCGTACCGCGTTACCCCGGAGTCACATCGGCTTTGGGTTGTGTGATGGCCGACATGCGCCATGACGCGGTACAAACATTGAACCAAGCTTTGAGTGATGTGAATTTCAAAGATGTTGTGGCGCGCATCGACAAGTTGGCCGAGGCCTGCCAAACACGCCTCGATTCTGCGGGTGTGCGGTTTGTGGTTGTGGATGAAAACATTGCATTGGACATGTTGTTCACGGGTCAAACGCACACGCTTCAAGTCAATGTTCAGCGAGCGCAGTTAAGTACAGAGGGTTTGCGATCAGCCTTTACCGAGGCTTATCAACATGCGTTTGGCCGTGTGCTGGAAGGCCCCGTCATACGCGTCATGAATTTGCGCTATGCGCGCATTGGCCGCAGACCTAAATTTGATTTGTCGGTATTGGCCCCCGTGGGCGCTGGCAGCACGCAGCCTTTGGGTGTGCAGCGCGTGTTCCACCAAGGTCAATGGTGGGATGCACAGCGTTATGCGCGTCTGGAATTGCCGGTGGGTGCTCAAGTGCAAGGCCCAGCCATCCTGGAGCAAGCCGATACCACGGTGTGGTTAGAGCCGGGCTTTGATGCCAAAGTAGATGCCATGGGGAATCTGTTGGTCACCGTTCAAGCCTGATGCCCACCTTTTCAGTTGGATTGAAGAAAGTTTTTTCATGACCCAAGATTCAAAGTTCGCAGCGGCCAGTACGGCCTTGATCATTGTCGACTTGCAAAATGATTTCTTGTCGCCGCAAGGTGCCTATGCACGTGGCAAGACTGTCAGTGCAGAGGCCTTGTTGTTGCCTGCGCGAGTTGCGCCAGTGGCCCGCGCTTTGAAGTCGCAAGGTGGCTATGTGGCGGCCAGTCAGTTTACGTTGTGGCCTGACGCGAAGGGTGAACCGATGGTGTCGCCGCACCTGCTTGAGAAGCGACCTTTTTTGCGAAAAGGTGATTTTGCGCCAGGCAGTGTGGGTCAAGACAATGTGCCTGAACTCAAAAACTGCGTGGATTTGGTGGTGTGCAAAGTAGCGTACTCCGCTTTTTTCAATACGCAGCTGGATTGGGTTTTGCGCAAAGCGGCTATTCAAACGGTGGTGGTCTGCGGCATTGTGACCAATGGCGGCGTTGCAAGCACAGCGCGCGATGCGCATTTGCGCGACTACAAGGTGGTGGTTTTAAGTGATGGCTCTGCTGCCTTCAGCGATGCGTTGCATCAGGCCTCACTGGCCGATTTGGCCTCGATTGGCCAAGTCATGACGTGCGAAGCTTTTGTCAGCAGTTTGGCATGACCGGTTTGGCAGAAAATATTCACACACCTGTTGCCATTGTGGGCGCGGGTGCATGTGGCTTAACAGCCGCATTGGCGTTAAGTCGGCTGGGCATTGAATGTGTGGTGTTAGAGCGCGATGCTGTGCCTGCTGGCTCCACTGCTTTGTCCTCTGGCTTTGTGCCCGCGCCTTGTACGCGTGTGCAGCAAGCAGCCTATGTCAAAGACAGTACCGACTTGTTTGCTCAAGACATCCAACACAAAGCGCATGGTCAAGCTGCACCTGCCTTGGTCTCGGCCTACAGCGAAGCCATTGGACCTGCGATGGACGCTTTAGAAGAGCACCACCACATTCCCTGGCAATTGCTCGATCAGTTTTTGTACCCTGGCCACAGTGTTTATCGCATGCATGCTGTGCCTGAAAAAACAGGCGAAGGATTGATGAGCCGACTGCGGGCTGCTGCAGATTCAGCGGGTGTGGTGGTATTGACGCAAGCCCAAGTGACCGGATTGGATGCGGATGCCAATGGCCTTGTTCACGGCCTTCGCTTCACCCAACCTGATGGAACCACTGGTCACCTGTCTTGCGACGCTGTGATCTTGGCCTGCAATGGCTTTGGCGGCAATGCCGACATGGTCAAACAACATTTGCCCGCCATGAAAGATGCGCAATATGCAGGTCATGTGGGCAACGATGGCAGTGCCATTGCATGGGGACTGCAATTGGGTGCCGAGTTGGCCGACATGGGCGCCTACCAAGGTCATGGTTCGTGGGCTGTTCCACAAGGCAGCCTTATTTCTTGGGCCCTCATGATGGAAGGCGGCATTCAAATCAACAGGTTTGGAGCTCGTTTTCACGACGAAACACAAGGGTATTCAGAAGCTGCTGTTCAAGTGTTGAATCAGCCCGATAGCGTAGCTTGGAATGTTTTTGACAATCAGTTGCTGCATTTTGCCCAAGACTTTCCAGACTTTGTTGCAGCGCAAGCCGCAGGTGCCGTGAAGTCGGCAGCCAACGCAGAGTCGCTCTCAGCCATTGTGGGTTGCCCCGTCATAGCATTGGACAAAACTTTGACTGAAGTCAATCAGTTGGCCAATGCTACTGTGCTTGAAATCCCAGACGCCAAAGACCGTTGGGGCCGAACCTTTAAGCGACGACTCGAAGCCCCCTTTCATGCCATCAAAGTCACGGGTGCCTTGTTTCACACGCAAGGTGGCTTGAATATCAATGCGCAATGCCAAGTGCTTCAACCCAATGGCAAAACCTTGCCCAACTTGTACGCCGCAGGAGGTGCAGCGCGAGGTGTTTCAGGTGCAGAGGTTTGGGGTTATTTGTCAGGCAATGGGTTGCTCAGTGCCATTGCCGGGGGACATATTGCGGCGCATGCAGTCGCTCAAAAAATACGGGAGAACACGTGATGACATTGAAAGCCTCAGGTTCAGACTCAGTGGTCAACGCGAACTCATTGGTTCAGCGTTTACAACAACCCAAGGCATTGTTGGCACCAGGTGTCTACGATGCACTCAGTGCACTCATTGCCGAACAAGCAGGATTTGAAGCCTTGTATCTGTCGGGTGCCTCGATTGCCTATTCTCGTTTGGGTCGCTCCGACATTGGACTCACCTCAGCCACAGAGGTGGCTCAAACCTTGGCGCACATCACCGACCGAGTTGCGGTACCCGTGATTGTGGATGCCGATACGGGCTTTGGCAACGCACTGAACACGCAACGCACTGTGCGCGATTTTGAGCGCGCAGGCGCTGCCATGATTCAAATTGAAGATCAAACTTTTCCCAAACGCTGCGGTCATTTGGATGGCAAAGGTGTGGTGCCTGTGGCAGAGATGCAAGGCAAATTGAAAGCCGCATTGGATGCGCGTCACAGCAGCAACACCCTCATTTTGGCGCGCACCGATGCGTTGGCAGTAGAAGGTATTCAGTCTGCTTTAGACCGTGCCGAAGCCTACTTGGCCTGCGGCGTCGATGCCTTGTTCATTGAAGCATTGCGCACACCCGAGCAAATGCAGCAGGCGTGCGCACAATTTGCGCATCGCATTCCTTTGTTGGCCAACATGGTGGAGGGCGGTCAAACGCCCATTCAAAGTGCCACCGAATTGGGTGAGCGCGGATTTAGAATTGTTATTTTTCCAGGTGGCACAGCACGCGCAGTAGCGCACACCTTGCAGGGCTACTATGGCAGCTTGATGGCGCACCAAACCACCACACCTTGGCGTGACCAAATGCTGAATTTTGATGATCTGAATCAACTGATTGGCACCCCTGAGCTATTGGCCCTCGGAAAACAGTACGATGGCAAATGATCAATCCGCAAACTAAACACGTGTGTGTCATTGGCGCTGGCATTGTGGGCCTGTCCACGGCTTGGCGCTTGATGCAAGATGGCTGGCAAGTGAGCGTGATTGAAGAAGGTGCAGCGCCTGGCTTGGTCACCAGTTATGCCAATGGTGCGCAACTGTCGTACAGCTATGTGGCGCCTTTGGCAGAACCTTCAGCGCTGACCAATTTACCCAAGTGGCTGCTCCAAAAAGATGGGCCTTTGCACATCCACCCTTCACTGTCGCCTAATTTTTTGCGTTGGACTTTGAGTTTTGCAACGCACTGTACAAGCGCCAGGGCGCAACAAACTACACGCGATTTACTGGGCTTGGGCTACTTGTCTAGGCGTGTATTGAGAGAATGGTTGGCCAATGTGCCCGCCAGTTGGGCCACCGCAGCGGCCTTAGATTACCGCACCAATGGCAAGTTGGTGGTGTTTCGAGACCCAGCCGCATTGGCTTCGGCCACTGCACAAGTGAACTACCAGCGCAGCTTGAATGTGGGCTGTGAGCAGCATGTTCTATCGCCATCTGAATGCGTGCAAACAGAGCCCGCACTTGCAGCCATGCAAAGCAAGTTGGTGGGTGGTATTTACACGCCATCTGAAGATGTGGTCGACAGTCATGGCCTTTGCAAGTACCTTGAGCGTTTGATTGTGTCGCACGGTGGCAGCCTGCATTACGACACCCGCATCACGGGAGCAGTACTGAAGGGGCGTCGCTGTATCGCTCTCAAGCTCAAGTCACAGAGCACTTTGCTGCAACAGGTGAAAACTGTAGATTCGGCAGGCCCATCAGAATTGTCGGAATTCAAAGCAGACTTCTTTGTGGTTGCTGCAGGACTTAGCAGTCGCGAGTTGCTGCAAAAATTCAACACGCATGCACCCTTGTTGGGACTGAAAGGTTTTTCTATCACGCTCGATTGCGAAAAAGGTATCGCACCTTCTATGTCCATCACTGACAGTCATCACAAAATAGTATTTGCCAAATTGGGAAATCGTTTGCGAGCAGCGGGTATGGTCGACTTGGGACGTGAAAACAGAGATCTTGATGCGAATCGCATTGCAGCCTTGATTCAACAAGCACGCGATAATTTTCCAGACGCTGGTGATTACAGCAAGGTGCAAACTTGGGCAGGCCTGCGGCCTGCAACGCCTTCGAGTCGACCCATCATTGATCAAACTGCTTTTGACAATGTCTATGCCAACATCGGGCATGGCACTTTGGGATTGACGCTGGCAGCAGGATCTGCTGACTTGTTGGCCGACAAATTGGCAGGTCGAACCAGTAGCCTGCCGCTAGAGCCCTTCACTTTCAAATCCGCTTAGGATTGAAAGGCTGGCTCAACACGCCTTAAGGATCTCGCACACTGGCGTGTCAGGGGTATCCGTTGGGATTTTGAGACTGCCAGCGCCATGTGTCTTGGCACATGTCATCGATTGATTTTTTAGCTTGCCAATTTAAAGTACTTTGTGCTTTTTGAGGGTCGGCCCAATAAGCTGCCACATCACCAGGACGACGCGGCGAAAGTGCAAAGGGTAAATCTCGGCCACACGCCTTGCTGAATGCTCGGTGCATTTCAAGCACACTGACGCCTTGCCCACTGCCTAAATTAAAGATGTGGTGACCGCTTCGGCCATGGGCGTAGACAAGCGCTGCAATGTGCCCACTTGCTAAGTCGGTTACGTGGATATAGTCGCGAACCCCGGTGCCGTCGGAGGTTGGGTAATCGTTGCCAAATACTTGCAGCACTTCTCTTCTACCCACTGCAACTTGCGCAAGAAAGGGCATGAGATTGTTCGGAATGCCCTGTGGATCTTCCCCCATCAAGCCGCTTGGATGAGCGCCAACCGGGTTGAAGTATCTGAGCGATGTCATTGAGCAAGCTGTGTCTGCAATCGACACATCGGCCATGATCTGATCGACCATCAGCTTGCTTTGCCCATAAGGATTGGTGGGCGATGTGGGCACATGTTCATTCCAAGGTGGCTCAGAAGAGTCGCCATACACTGTGGCCGAAGAACTGAACACCAATGTTTTGACATGGCACTGCTTCATGGCCTGCATCAGCACCACGCTGCCATGAACATTGTTGTCGTAGTACTTCAAGGGCAAGCTGACCGATTCACCAACCGCTTTCAAGCCGGCAAAATGAATGACGGCCTCAATGGCATGCTCTGTTAAAACCTTTTGAAGTAAATCAGCATCGCGCACGTCGCCCTTTATAAAGGCAGGGCGATTACCCGTGATTTGTTGAATGCGATCTAGAACACTGATTTTGGAATTGACCAAAGAGTCAATGATGACAGGCTGCCAGCCTTTTTCAATCAACTGCACACATGTGTGGCTGCCGATAAAGCCGGTTCCACCTGTCACCAAAATCTTCATGAATTAATTCCAGGAAACCGCAGCCATGTCGTTGGCAAAAATGGGTGAACTGGACCACAAGCCTTTCAGCCCCTTTTTGTAAACCGCCGTGTTGGTGGCGTTGAACAAAAACACATTGACCGAGTCATTGGCAATCATGCGCTGCATATCGCCAAACAATTTGGTACGGTCTTTGGCGCCCGTTGTGGCGGAGTGCTTGGCCGCAAGATCGCGGAAGGCTTTGCTGTCGTAGCCCCAGTAGTAGTTGGGGTTGGCATAGGCCATGTAATCAAGTGGCTCAACGTGGTTGATAACGGTGAGGTCAAAGTTGCCTTTGAAGGTGCCGCCTAACCATTGTGCCCATTCCACATTTTCAATTTTGGCCACGATGCCTACTTTGGCCAATTGCGCAGCCAAGATTTCACCGCCTTTGCGGGCGTAGGGTGGGGGAGGCAAAGTGAGGGTGACATTCAAGGGCGTTTGCACGCCAGCTTCTTTGAGCAATGCTTTGGCTTTTTCAGGATCGAAAGCATATTGACCTGTAAGGTCTACGTAGCCAGCATCTGTCGGTGCCATGTGGCTACCAATGGGCTTGGCCAAGCCTTCAAAAACACCGTCAATGAAGGCTTTCTTGTCGATGGCGTGTGACAGGGCACGGCGAACGCGGACATCGTCAAAAGGTTTCTTTTTGTTGTTGATGGTCATGATGCCTTTGCCGGCCGTGCTACCCATTTCAACTGCAAAACGCTTGTCTGTTTGAAACTGCTTCAAGCTTTGCGGTGACTGAAAGCGAGGCATGCCATCAATGTCGCCAGCCAGCAGGGCTGCCACTTGCGCAGAAGAGTCGTTGATAAAACGGAAGGTGACTTTTTTAAGTTTGACATTGGCAGCATCTCGGTAGCCGTCCCACTTGGTCAATGTGACAGCTGTGCCTTTGGCCCAGTTTTCCAATTTGTAAGGACCCGTGCCGATGGGCTTGGTGGCTGCGCTGTCTGCAGAATTGGGGTGCAAGATGACGGCTGTGTTCTCACCCATGCGGAACAAGAAATTGCCATCGGGGTTGGTTAAAACCAAGACCACCGTGTGCGCGTCGGGTGTGGAGATGTGGCTGATGTTGTTGAACACAGCGCCCTTGGCTTTGTTGGTGCTCTTCTCGGCTTTGGCGCGATCAAAACTGAACTTCACAGCAGCAGAATCAAAGGCTGCGCCATCTTGAAACTTAACACCTTTGCGCAATTTGAAAGTGAAGGCTTTGCCATCGGCGTCCATGGTCCAGCTTTCGGCCAGCAATGGCGTGATAGAACCATCGACATTGATTTTGGTCAGGCCTTCTAAGATGTTGTAGTGCACCACTTCACCAATGGCGGCGGCTGGCGCAGTGGTGGGGTCTAGGCTAGTAGGCTCCAAAATCATGCCCACTACCACGCTGTCTTTTTTGGACTGTGCGTGTGCTGCAGGATGAACAAGAATGATGCTGGCCGCTGCAACCAGGGCTAAACCAAATTGGCCCAATTGGCGACGCGTTGAACGAGGTGCTTGTGTCATAAAAAACTCCTTCATCAAAAAAAATTAGACTTCATCTTCAAATCATTGGCTTGCAGGTTTTTTGAATCACTGCGAGAGGCCAGGAATGGCATCTAGCAATGCTTGGGTGTAGGGGTGTTGTGGCCGTTGAAAAATTTCATCGGCCGAACCAGCCTCCACCACCTGTCCATGCTGCAAAACAATCACATCGTCGCACATCAGGTTGATGACTGCAAGATCATGGCTGACAAACAAGTAACTCAAGCCAAAACGGTCCTGCAGATCCATCATGAGGTTAAGGACTTGGGCTTGCACCGACACATCCAAAGCGCTCACGGGCTCGTCTGCCACGATGAGGGAAGGTCGGGTGATCAAGGCCCTAGCAATGGCAATGCGCTGGCGTTGACCGCCAGAGAATTCATGCGGGTATTTGTCGAGATCTGACGCCCGCAAGCCGACTTCTGTGAGGGCAAAAGCAGCGCGGTCTTTTAAATCTTGGGCACTCAGCGCATGCCCTGAGCCGCTGTTCAAGGTGCTGTGAAGTGGCTCTGTCACGATGCGCAATACTTTTTGCCTTGGATCGAGCGAGCCATAGGGGTCTTGGAAGACCATTTGAAAATCGCTGCGCGCAAGTCGAAGCTGGCCTTGCGGCAACGCATTCAAGTCTTTTCCATTGAAAAACACCTTGCCTTGCGTGGGTTTTTCAAGGGCCATGACCAAACGGGCCAAGGTCGACTTGCCTGAACCTGATTCGCCCACAATGCCCATGCTCTTGCCAGCGGTCAATTGAAAACTGACATCCTTCAAGGCTTGAATATGCCCTGCCTTGGCAAACAACGAAGGCTTAGGCAAAGTATATTGCTGACTCACATGTTGCACGTCCAGCAAAACTTGGTGGGGGCTCTTCATGCAGAGGTCTCCAATTTTTGCCATTCGGGGCACCGCACCCAATGCTCGTCAACATGCCTCGACTTGACAGCATCTTTGGTAACTTTGTCATCAATGACATCGGCTGTGTCTGACACAAGTTCAAGCTGCGGCAAAGCCTGCCTGCAATTCTCTTGGACATAAGCGCAGCGGTCGGCAAATGCGCAGCCTTGTGGCCAGTTGAAAATCTCAGGCACATTGCCAGCGATGGTTTGCAGTCGAGTGCCTCGCTTCAAACCCAGCTGGGGGCGCGCAGCAAATAGCCCTTGGGAATAAGGGTGGGCTCGCATGCCAAACAAGGCTTTGGTGGGTGCACTTTCAACAACAGCACCACCGTACATCACCATGACGCGTTCAACTTGGTCGCGCATGAGGCCCAAATCGTGGCTAATCAAAAGCAGGCCCATACCGTCCTCGGCCACCAATTGGCGAATTAGGGCAAGCACTTCTTTTTGCACAGTGACATCAAGTGCCGTGGTGGGTTCGTCGGCAATCAAAATGTCGGGCTGACAGGCCAAAGCGATAGAGATCATGACGCGCTGACGCTGGCCCCCTGAAAGTTGGTGCGGGTAGTTGTTCAATCGCTCACGCGCCCGAGGCAATTGAACGCGTTCTAACAACTCAAGTGCTCGTGCTTTGGCAGCAACCAAATCCATGCCTTGATGCAGTTGCAGCGGCTCGGCAATTTGTTTCCAAATAGGATGCAAGGGATTCAGCGCAGTCATGGGCTCCTGAAAAATCATGGCCATGCGGGCACCTCGCAGGGTGCACAAAGCCTCATCGCTCAGTTGAGTCAGCTCAGTGCCATTCAATGCAATCGATCCCGAAACTGTGGCGCGATCTGGCAGCAATCCCATGATGGCCAAGGCGGTGAGTGATTTGCCGCAACCACTTTCGCCAATCAAGCCCAAAGTGTCGCCACGTTGCATCTCAAAATCGACTCCCCGCAAAGCTTCCAATTGACCGTGGGATGTTTGGAGCGCAACTCGCAAATTGCGAACGGACAGCAAAGGTGTGGTGTTGGAGGGCGTCATGTTCAAGCCAATGCGCTTATCGCGTTCTCGACAAACGAGGGTCGAGCAGGTCACGCAGTCCATCGCCCAGCAAATTGAGGCCCAGTACCGCCAGTGCAATGGCGACGCCTGGATACACCGCCAGCATTGGCGCTTGGAACATTTGAGATTGGGCCTCATTCAGCATTCGGCCCCAGCTCGGATTGGGTGGTTGGGTGCCTAGCCCCAAGTAAGACAAAGCAGCTTCAGCCAGAATGGCAATGGCAAATTGCACGGTGGCTTGCACAATGAGCACACTGGCCACATTGGGCAACACATGCTCCCATGTAATGGCCCATTTGGTTTTGCCTGCGGCTCTGGCTGCCAAGGTGAAATCGCGCGACCACACGGCATTGGCTGCGCCCCGCGTGATGCGCGCAAACACAGGGATGTTGAAAATACCAATGGCAGTGATACTCACCACCAAGCCCGGTCCATAAATGGCAGTGAGCAAAATGGCCGACAGCAAAGCGGGAAAAGCAAAGGTGAAGTCGGCAGCGCGCATGACCACCTCTTCTACCCAACCGCGTCGGGCAGATGCCAACAAGCCCAACGGTACACCCAAGCCCAAACCAATGCCCACCGCTATGAAACCGACCAGCAAGGAGTTTTGACTGCCCACCAACAAGAGTGACGCAATGTCTCGCCCTAGACTGTCTGTGCCGAACCAATGCTGGGCACTGGGCCCCGCCAATTTGTTGGGGATGTCAATGTCACCTACTGGGTAGGGCGACCAAAATAAAGACACGGTTGCGCTGATCACAAGCAACACCACAATGGCAGCACCCGCCACAAAGCTGGGGTGCTTGAAGGCGCGTCGAACACTGCTTGAGAAAGTTTGCGATGTACTCATACGCTTGCAGCCCCTGTTTTTAAACGTGGGTCAATCCAGGCATAAAGCAGATCAATGAAGAAGTTAATCAAGATAACCATGGCCGAAAGCAACATCACCACGTCGCGCACTACAATCAAATCGCGGTTGGCAATGGCCTGAAAAATCAGGCGACCAATGCCGGGCAATACAAACACATTTTCAATCACGATGGCACTGGTAATCAGATTGCCAAATTGCAAACCCATGACCGTGACCACGGGAATCATGGCGTTGCGCAGCACGTGCTGCCACAGCACTTGTTGCTTAGACAAGCCCTTGGCGCGTGCAGTGCGCACGTAGTCTTCAGACATCGATTCAATGACTGCCGAACGCGTGACCCGAGTGAGGATGGCGGTTTGAACAGCTGCTAATGCGATGGCCGGCAATATCAGTGCTGCAGTACCTGCCCACAAGCCGCCGCCATCTTCCTCAGACCAGCCTGGAAATCCGCCCGCACTGACCCATTGAAGCTGCACTGCAAAAAGCAAGATCAACAAAATGGCCAGCCAAAAATTAGGCAAAGCCAAACCCAGTTGACTGAGTGTCATGACGCCTATATCGCCCCTGGAATTTTGTTTGGAGGCGGCATACAAACCCAGACACAAGGCCATGACGATGGTCAAGCTCATGGCCATGATGGCCAATGGCAAGGTGACATGCATGCGTTCTATCATGAGCACCGCTGTGGGCGTATCGTACGAAATACTCATACCCGATTGGCCTTGAAGCAAGCCACCCACCCATTCAACATACCGCGAAAAGGCAGGCTGGTTCAAACCCAATTTTTCTTCCATCGCTGCCAAAGATTCTGGGGTGGCGGTTTCGCCCAAAATAACTTGCGCTGCATTGCCCGGCAACCATTCCAACACCCCAAATACCACCACCGACGTAACCGCCAAGGTGGCGAAAAAACTGAAGAAACGTTGAAGCACAAACGAAGACACGCGTTATCCTTGTGTCTTCAGGGTTGGCGTCCCATCAGCCATGTTGGCAAGACAGGGCGGGGGCATTGATAAAAGGCTTTCAGATGACATCTCAGAACATTGTAAACACCCGATTGAGCCAAAGAGCCAATCCGCATTACGGCAGCATTGCTGACATTGCAGGTTTGCATGTGGGCCACTTTACCTCCAGCCAGCGCCTAACGGGGTGCTCTGTGGTGTTGGCGCCCCAAGGTGCAGTGGGTGGTGTCGATGTGCGCGGTGCTGCCCCAGGCACCCGAGAAACTGATTTATTAGACCCTTCCAATTTGGTTGACAAGGTGCATGCGGTGTTGTTATCAGGTGGCAGCGCCTTTGGCTTAGACGCTGCCAGCGGTGTCATGCGTTGGCTAGACGAACGCAACTTGGGGTTTCAAACTGGCCATGGGTGTGTGCCCATCGTGCCAGCCGCCGTGCTATTTGACTTGCCTCTGGTGCGGGAAGGCGACAACGCCAAAATAAGACCCGACGCCGCTGCCGGCTATGCGGCTTGCGAAGATGCGCTTTATCAAAAACCGATGACGGCAAGTGCCATGCGTTCGGTGGTACCTCCCATGTCGGGCAATGTAGGCGCAGGTGCGGGTGCCGTGGTGGGTAAATTGTTTGGCTTGAATCGGGCCATGAAAGGCGGCATGGGCCATGCTTTGGTCAAAGTGGGGCCATGGCAAGTAGGGGCGATGGTGGCATGCAATGCCGTGGGCGATGTGATCGATCCGGCTAACGGGCAAGTGTTGGCAGGTGCCCGAACAGCCGATGGCACGCGCTTGCTAAATACCCAGCAAGCCTTGCTGGCTGGTCAGAGTTCTGCCATTCCAATGGCGGGTACCAACACTTCCATTGGCGTGGTAGCTACCAATGCCACCCTGAACAAATCGCAAGCCAAGCGCTTAGCCATGAGTGCGCACGATGGCTTTGCAAGAAGCATTCGACCTGCTCACACCACCTTGGATGGCGACACCTTGTTTGCAATTGCAACCTGTGCTGAAAGCACAGAACCCGACATGCTATTGCTAACCGTGATGGCTGCAGAAGCCACAGCGCAGGCCACCGTGAACGCCATTTTGTTTGCCAATGGCGTTCACAGTCTGAAAGGCTATTTGCCTTCCGCGATGGAGCTCAATCCTTAAGGCTTAAGAACGTTTTATTCAACGGTAAATGTCAGGCCGGCATGGGATTGCAGTCGCGCAATGAGTGCGTTGCCCATGGCTGAGGCGGGTGTCCAGAATCCACCCTTCGTGACTGTGGCATCTTTCAGCAAGCAAATGGCCGCTTCGGCAATCATTTTGGAAGTGCTACCATAACCTGGATCGCGATCGCCTTTGACGCCCACCTTGACAGATTGGCCTTGCTCATTGGTCGCAATGAACAGCACGTCATAGCTGCCCGCTTCGCGTTCGGCCTTGGAAGGACCTTCACCGGGTTTGAGTTTGTCTTCGCTCATGCTCTTGTCTTGTGCAATGGCGTTGGCAATGGCTTCGCCTTTTTCTCCCGGTCCAGTGACGATCATTTCGTCGTATGCAAAATCGGCGCCCCACACATGGTTCAGTAAAAAGTTAGATCGGTGCACATTGCGCGTGTTGATGGTGGCCATAATAAAAGGCGCAACCCAGACGCCCATGACCTCGTCCAACATGGGCTTGTGGCCTGTGGGTTGGCGCGGGCCCTCAAAGCCAGGTGTGAGCGAGAAGGGATTTTTGAGCAAGTCTATGACGCCAGGCTGAGTGGCTGCTGCGGCCATGGTGGCTTTGAAGCTGGCTGCTGTGCCGCCAGAAAAGGTGCCCTTCATTTTGCGAACGCGGCCACGAACGCGAGGTGCGGGCTTGCCAAAACGCTTGGTCATTTCTTCTTGTGCCATGAACACACCCAAGTCGAAAGGGCTTGAATCAAAGCCGCAAGAGAAGACCAAGCGAGCACCGCTTATTTCTGCAGTGCTTTGGTGCTGATCAATCATATGGCGCATCCATGCAGGTTCGCCGCACAAGTCAACATAGTCAACGCCGGATTCGGCACAGGCTTTGACCAATTCGTTGCCGTACAACTGGTAGGGGCCCACAGCTGAAATGACCAAGCGGGTTTTGGACATGAGAGACTTCAGTGAAGCTTCGTCACTGCTCTCGATGACCACCAATGGGGTGGAAGTAGGTGCGCCAATTTCGTCACGTACTGCTTGTAGCTTGTCAAGGCTACGGCCACCCATGGCCCAGGTGAGGCCAGTGTCTGAGCGGGTGAGTAAATACTCTGCAATGAGTCGGCCAGTAAAGCCAGTGGCGCCGTGCACCACGATGTCGAATTCTTTGGTCATTGTTTCAATCGTTCCAAGGGTTGAGGACATCTAGTCCTAAGTTTTCAAAATCTTTGCTGTTGCGCGTCACCATGGTTAAACCATGGTGTGATGCTGTTGCGCCAAGAAGACTGTCTATGGCAGGCATGGTTCGGCCTGCTTCCGCCAGCAACCTCCCCCAGTGATCGGCAACGCCTTCGTCGATAGCCAGTATGCGTCCAGCAAAAAACAAAGGAAGTTCAGTTTCAAGCCAGTCCACCAACTTCAGTCTGCGTTTTGTATCGGCCAAACTGTCTATGCCTTTGCGCAATTCGCCCAAAGTTAGCACACTCAAATAAAGTGATGTTGGCGGTCTGCTGTTAACCCATTTGACAACATTGGCATCAGGCGTCTTGCGCCTAATTTCTGATAGCACATTTGTATCAATCAGGTAGCTCAAAGTGAAACCTTGCGTGTGGGACTTTTATCACGCTCAAGCGGAACATCTTCCATGGCATACAAAGGCGATGCACGCATAAAACTGACCAGTGATTGTTGATTGCCTGTTAGTTTCTCAAACATAGCCTGAGATACCACAACTGCTACTGGCTGACCATGCACCGTGATGTTTTGAGGACCTAAAGTCTCTGCACATTTGATGACCTCGGACAAGCGAGCTTTTGCTTCTTGCATTTGCCACATTTGCATATTTTTTCTCCAGAAAAATTCTGACTAGATTGGTCAGAATTTACATGATTTATTCAAGTGTGTAAATAGGCTACGACTTATTTCAGCCCCAATGCAAGCAAATGCCAACCAACCCACAAACCCCAATCACATGCATCACATTGAGCTTGAATTTGAGCAGAGCAACGGCAGCAGCCACTGCAATGAGCGCAGATGGTATGTCCAATGATCCAGTAAAGCCCTGAGGCCAGAGGGTGTGATAGCCAAAGAACAATGCCAAATTCACAATGACTCCGACCACCGCCGCAGTAATGGCCGTCAGTGGCGCCGTGAATTTCAAATCATTGTGTGTGCTCTCTACAAAGGGCCCACCAGCCAAGATAAAAATAAACGATGGTAAAAAAGTGAACCATGTCACCAATGTGGCAGCCAAGGCGCCGGCCAAAAACAAACTGTCAGGGCCCAGTACAGCCTTCACATAGCCACCCACAAATCCCACAAAGGCCACCACCATGATGAGCGGGCCAGGGGTGGTTTCGCCCAAAGCCAAGCCATCGATCATTTGGGTGGCCGTGATCCAGCCAAACTGTTCAACCGCACCTTGGTACACATACGGCAAAACGGCATAAGCACCGCCAAAGGTCAGCAGCGCAGCCTTTGTGAAGAACCAACTCATTTGGGTGAATGTGTGATTCCACCCGTTTTGTATCAACAAGTAGCCCATGGGCAAGGCCCATAAAACGAAGCCTGACA
This sequence comes from Limnohabitans sp., assembly GCA_044233865.1. Taxonomy (GTDB): domain Bacteria; phylum Pseudomonadota; class Gammaproteobacteria; order Burkholderiales; family Burkholderiaceae_C; genus Limnohabitans_A. The sequence goes on along the minus strand of JBIIJK010000005.1, from coordinate 19,353 downwards.
GGAGCACTTGCATCAAGCGCTTGATAGTGAAGATGGCATGCAAAGGTGTGGGCGTGTCATCGTTGATCAGTGCAGCTCCAAATTTGGCATGTGAAGCGCCATGGCCACCACCTGCACTGAAGGACTCTGGCCACTTGCGACCACCTACGAAACCAATGATGGCTGCCGCTAAAACGATGAGAGGAAAGGGAACGTTCAAGGCAAAAATGGCCACGAAACTTGCTGCTGCAATGGCCAGTAGCAGATTGTTTTTCAATGCTCGCGAGCCTATGCGATGGGCTGCTTGAATGACGATGGCTGTGACGGCAGGCTTGATGCCATAGAAAAAACCAGCTACCCATGTGACTTCACCATAGGCAATGTAAATCCAAGACAATCCGATCAGAATGAAAAGCGAAGGCAGCACAAATAAAACACCGGCCACAACGCCGCCCCTTGTTTTGTGCATCAACCAGCCAATGTAAGTGGCCAGCTGTTGGGCTTCTGGTCCGGGCAACACCATGCAGTAATTGAGTGCATGAAGAAAACGTTTTTCAGAGAGCCAACGCCGTCGAACCACTAATTCCTCATGCATGATGGCAATTTGGCCAGCAGGCCCGCCGAAGCTGATGAAGCCCAACTTGAGCCAAAAGACAAAGGCTTGCCAAAAACTCACTTTTTCAGGCGCTTCAGTCAGGTTATTCGGCGATGGTGCTTCAACAGAGTTCATCACTCGATCATAATTTGAAATGCCAGAATGCTTTATGGGTTAAATACTTGAAAGCTTGATGCTGACTTAAATACAACCCTTCATTTTGAATTAATTCTGAAATATCGCCCATGGAAATCAAAGTCAATTTTCTCGACAAGCTTCGTGTGGAAGCCAAGTTCGATGACTTCACCCTTGTGGCCGACCAGCCCATTCGCTACAAAGGCGATGGTTCAGCTCCTGGCCCGTTCGATTACTTTTTAGCATCGTCGGCATTGTGCGCGGCTTATTTTGTGAAGTTGTATTGCCTCACGCGCAATATCTCGACAGAAAATATTCGTCTCTCTCAAAACAACATTGTTGATCCAGAGAACCGTTATCAGCAGATTTTCAAAATCCAAGTTGAGTTGCCGTCTGAAATTTCAGAAGTCGATAGACGTGGTATTTTAAATTCGATTGAGCGCTGTACAGTTAAAAAAGTGGTGCAAGCTGGCCCCGAATTTGTCATTGAAGAAGTGGCCAATTTGGATGCAGACGCACAGTCCTTGCTCAGCTTGAAACCTACTGCTGAAAGTAGCACCTTTATTCTTGGCAAAGACTTGCCCTTGGAGCAAACGATTGCCAACATGTCGAGCACCTTGGCTAACTTGGGCATCAAGATTGAAATTGCCTCGTGGCGCAACATCATTCCCAATGTATGGTCTTTGCACATTCGCGATGCGCATTCGCCCATGTGTTTTACCAATGGCAAAGGCGCAACCAAAGAAAGTGCATTGGCCTCAGCGCTGGGTGAATACATAGAGCGCTTGAACAACAACCACTTTTACGCTGGCGCCTACTGGGGAGAAGACTTGGCTAACGCCAAGTTTGTGCACTACCCTAACGAGCGATGGTTTAAGCCTGGAAAAAAGGATTCGTTGCCCAAAGAAATTTTGGACCCTTACTGTCTCCAAATTTACAACCCCGAGGGTGAGTTGAAAGTCTCGCATTTGATTGATACCAACTCGGGTCATAGTGAACGCGGTATTTGTTCATTGCCTTACGTGAGGCAGTCGGACAACAAGGTGGTGTACTTCCCGTCCAACTTGGTAGAAAACTTGTTTGTCAGCAACGGCATGAGCGCTGGCAACACCTTGGCCGAAGCGCAGGTGCAATGCTTATCAGAAATTTTTGAACGTGCCGTCAAGCGTGAAATTTTGGAAGGCGAAATTTGTTTGCCTGATGTGCCACCGGACGTGCTGGCCAATTACCCCAGCATCATGGCTGGCATTCAAGGCCTCGAAGACCAGGGTTTTCCGGTGTTGGTGAAAGACGCTTCATTGGGTGGTATCTACCCCGTCATGTGTGTCACCTTGATGAACCCTCGCACAGGCGGTGTATTTGCTTCCTTTGGCGCGCACCCCAGCTTAGAAGTGGCTCTGGAGCGAAGCCTGACAGAGTTGCTGCAAGGTCGTAGCTTTGAAGGCTTGAACGATTTGCCGCCACCCACCTTTGAAAGCAACGCCGTGACTGAGCCCTACAACTTTGTAGAGCACTTCATCGACTCCAGTGGCATTGTGTCTTGGCGCTTTTTCAGTGCCAAAGCAGATTATGAATTTGTCGAATGGGACTTTGCAGGCAAAGGCAACACGGCCAATGCCGACGAAGCCGCTACCTTGTTTGGCATTTTGAAAAACTTGGGCAAAGAGGTTTACACCACAGTGCACGATCAATTGGGTGCCATGGCTTGCCGAATTTTGGTGCCGGGTTATTCCGAAATTTATCCGGTAGAAGATTTGATTTGGGACAACACCAACAAGGCCTTGTTGTTCCGTGAAGACATTCTGAACTTACATCGCTTGGACGAAGCCAGCTTGGCGGCACTGCTAGACCGTTTGGAAAACAACGAACTGGACGAGTATGCCGACATTGCAACGCTCATAGGCATTGAGTTTGATGAGAACACCGAATGGGGACAACTGACGGTACTGGAGTTAAAACTGCTCATTCATCTGGCATTGAAACAATTGGAAGCCGCACAAGATTTGACGGGTGCTTTTTTGCAATACAACGACAACACCGTTGAACGCAAACTGTTTTACCAAGCATTGAATGTGGTGCTTGAAGTTGCCCTAAACCCAGAACTCGAGATTAAAAACTACGAACACAACTTCCGCCGCATGTTTGGCAACGCACGAATAGACGCCGTGTTGGGCTCGGTAAATGGCAGTGTGCGTTTCTTTGGTTTGACGCCTACCAGCATGAAGTTGGAAGGCTTGGACAGACACCACCGCTTGATTGACAGCTACAAGAAGCTGCACACAGCCAGGGGAAAGAGTCTGTCATGACTCGAGTGACCTGAATGAGCTACAGCCTGGTCTGGTTCAAACGCGACTTGCGTTGGCAAGATCATGAGGCACTGGCCCACGCTGCCAAGCGAGGCCCGGTGCGCTGTATTTACGTTGTTGAACCCGAGCTGTGGTTGCAACCCGATACGGCACTTCAGCACTTTGAATTTGTTCGAGAGTCCTTGCAGGACCTTGATGCACATTTAAGAACACTCGGTGGGTTCGTGGAAATTCACACAGGTGAGTTACCCGAGGTACTGACAAAAATTTGGCATGATGCACCGTTTGCTGGGCTCTACGCCCATGAAGAAACAGGCAATGCATTCACCTACGCACGCGACCTCAAGGTAGGTGCATGGTGTCAAGCGCACAGCGTCCATTGGCAAGAGTTTGCACAATTTGGTGTAGTGCGCAGGTTAAAAAACCGCAACCTATGGCAAGCTGAATGGGAGCGGCACATGGCGTCGCCCCAGCAAAATCCGAATTCTTTGACGTTTTGGCAGTCGCCATCTACAGTACCTTTCATGATGTCTGCACCATCTCATTTGCTACACAATCCTCCTCTCAGACAGCGGGGCGGGCGTGCCCTTGCGTTGACCACGCTGCATAGTTTTTTAAACGCCCGCAGCATTGGTTATCGCGGTGGTATTTCTTCACCTTTGTCTGCGCCCGATGCCTGCTCACGGCTTTCCGCCTACCTTGCGTTTGGGTGCATCAGCATGCGAGAGGTGGTGCAAAGTACGCGCGCGCACATGGCCAACTTGCCGCCACAGGCCAGCCGTCATCGTGCCGGTTTGAGTGGCTTCCTAAGTCGCTTGTATTGGCACTGCCATTTCATTCAAAAGCTTGAAAGTGAACCGGCCATTGAGTGGCGCAACATGCACCGCGGCTATGATGACTTGCGCGAACAAGCGTTCAACCCCGAATACTTTGAGGCGCTCAAAGATGCGCGCACAGGTTGGCCTATGGTGGACGCTTGCGTCGTCATGCTTCGAGAAACTGGTTGGCTTAATTTTCGGATGCGGTCCATGTTGGTGTCTGTGGCGGCCTATCCGCTTTGGTTGCACTGGCGACCTGTAGGTGAGTGGCTGGCCACTCAGTTTTTAGACTACGAACCTGGCATTCACTGGAGCCAACTTCAAATGCAATCGGGCACCACAGGCATCAACACTACGCGCGTTTACAACCCCATTAAACAAGCACAAGATCACGATCCGCATGGCGTTTTTGTTCGGCGGTGGTTGCCTTACATGCGAGATGTTTCAGACACATGGCTGTTTGAGCCCTCGCTTATGCCGCCGCACTTGCAAACTCACGCATCTACTTCCCTTCAAATACCCCAGCCATTGGTTGATCTGGCCATGGCTACACGCACGTCCAAACAGTTGCTTCATGCCAGACGTCAAAATTCAGAGGTGAAGGCTGGCAAACAAGCTGTTGTGGACAAGCATGCTTCGCGCCAAACATTCCGAAAGCGTCCATCTTCAGCCGTAAAAAGTACTGCCGCTTCAGCTCAAATTGGATTTGATTTTTAAAACTGACGGAGAAAAAAAAGCCAACCGATTAAGGTTGGCTTTTAGGGTAATGGTGGAGCTGGCGGGAATTGAACCCGCGTCCACAAGCCATTTTCGTACAGTTCTACATGTGTAGTCGTCTGATTTAAGTCTCGTCAAATACATCGCGCAGCGACACGCTATGAACCCAACCAGCATCCTATTTTCTCGCGTCACATCAAGGTGCCCGATGTGACGCCAGCCCATATGTTTTACCTTGCAGCCTGGAAGTTTTAGGTTTTAACGCCTAAAGCCCCCTTGCCCAGCCTATCGGCCAACTGTTGCAAGGCTCACCGGATTAAGCGGCGAGTGCGAAACGTTCGTCGTTTGCAGTTAGTTTTTTTCTGCTGTTTTACGAGGATCAGAACCTCGACATGCCCTGCCACGCGTCCGAACCCATGTCGAAACCAGTGCAGCCCCAAGTTTCGTATTATAGATTAGTCCTTAGCTCAGGCCTTCAACTCGGCCATAACGCACCATGGTGCTGCCCACCGTGAAGCGTTTGCTGCGCGTGGGCATGATCAATACCGCATTGTCATACGGCGTGCACACGGCGTGGCCCGCATCCTCAGCCAAGGCCGTGCCTGACTTCTCAATTACTTCCAAACCGTTGTAAACCGAAAGCCATTCAAAGTCGAGTGAACGGGCGGCATAACCCTCTGTGACTTGCACTACTTTTTGTTCAACGGGTGGCAAACTGCAACGAGAGTCTGCCCACTCGGCTGAAGTCACACCCGTGACTTTCAAGAACTTCAAGGTGGTTTCGCGGGCAATTTGCTCGCAAGCTTTTTCCCAGTGCTGGCCGGCTTCTAACAAGATGGCAGTATTGTGTTTGCTGGGATCGCCAAAGGCGGCACGTTCAATCATGCGCAGGCCATTGACGTGACCTGTGTCCATCATGAGCCATTCGGGCAGGCCAATTTTGGCGGCCAAATGAATGGATTTCTGCCCCCCTTTGGGACGAACGCCGCACACCATGAGTGGCGCACAGGGTGCGCTCATGGAATGCAAATCGAGCAGGTAGTCGGCGGTGTCAATGTAGTCCACCAACTCGCGCGCGCGGCGCAGTTCAACGGAGTCACGCGGGCCCTTTAAAACTTCATCAGACCAAACTCGATTGAAGTCTTCTTCCACATACCGGTTGCCATCGGGGTTGGCCGGATCCCACATCTGATAGGCAGCCACGTTGGCAAAGATGAAAGACACCACACCGCAGATAGGTTGGAAGTTTTGCTTGAACAAATAGTCAAGCGTGATGGCCCCGCTCAGTTCATTGCCATGCGTTAAGGCTTGCACAATGACATGCGGGCCTGGCTTTCCTGAGTCCATCCGAGTGACATAGTCAATCCCCACATTGCTGGCGCGGTAAGCGCTGATGTCAGGGGCCGTTAACTCGACTTGAAAAGGGGATGCCGTTGTTTGAGCAGAGGTGGTCATATGTTGTGTGTAGAAAAGTCGGCAAGCAAGGCGGTGAGCGCTATGAGATCTTGATTTAATTTCTCGTAGCCTGGCCCTTTGCCTCGGCCAGAATCATCGGTATACAAGCGTTTATTCAACTCAATTTGCAGGCTGTGTTTTCCTTGCGAAGGGTTAGAGAATGCTCGCACCAATTCAACACCTTTGAAGGGGTCGTTGATTTTGACGTCATAGCCGCATTGCTGCATGAAATCTTTCACCAAATGTGTGAACTCGGCCGAGCAGGTGGTGCCATCGCGGTCGCCTAAAACCACATCGGCACGCGCAATGCCAGCGCCGCCTTCACCCATCTTGCCGCTGACCGCGTTCATAGAGTGGCAGTTGATGTGGTAGCACACACCAAATTGTTGGTGATGCTCGTCGATTAAGTTTTGCAACTGTGCTTGATAGGGCAATGCGTAGCGCTGAATCCGTTGGTGCACTTCGTCTACAGAAAGTTTGCGGTTGTAAATAGGGCGTCCGTCGTCTAAGGTACGCCAAATGAGAGATTTTCCAATTTGGGCTTTGCCGCTGGGTTCATAAGCGTGAGGCCACTCACCTTCAATCATGGCCAAGTCGACATCGCCCACGTGTCTGTTGGGGTCGATGTAGGTGCGGGCAAATTCAGCCAAAAGCAAATGCGCGCCATGATCTGGGGCATGGGCCCACAAGGCATCAATAAAGACATCTTCACCATCGCGCAGGTCGTCTAAGGGCAAAGCGGCATTGAAGTCATTGGGGAAAACAGGACTCGAATGCGGTGAGTCCATGACCAAAGGCACGGCCTGCTTGGGTTTGTGGAGGGTATAAGCCTCGGTTTTTTGTTTGTTCATCAATTATTTTTTAGTATCTGCCTTGGCGTCGCCTTTGCCTCCACCCTTGGCATCCCCTTTACCATCACCCTTTCCTGGTGCACCGCCTTCTTTCGCTCTGACGACCTTGCACTTTTTATACCCAGGCTCACTGGAGGTGGCTGGAACATCTTCGCAAACTCTTTCTACTTTGTAGGCCCAAGCAAAGCCAGTCATGAGCAAGCTGCCCAATAGAGTGCTTAGAGCAGCAAATCGAAGAGAGATGAAAAAACCTTGAATCATGGGTGAAAATGAGGGGATGTGCGACAGAACAAAACCATTGCATTTGCGTAATATGGTTGAATTATCTGAAAGAAGTATCAAATGTCAAATTTGATCCGTTGGCCTTTAGCTGCTTTAGCGGTTTGGGGAGGGGTTTGGTACCTCTATCTGTTCCTGCTTGAACAGGGGGTTCACTCCTCCGTGGCCATGCTTTTTGCAACAAGCGCTGGCGTCATTGCCGCAGCCACTGCTTGGCACAAAGGTTTCTCTCAAGCCAGAACAGCGGCCTTGGCCATGGGATTTCCAGTGTCTTTTTGGCTCATGGGCATGGCCAGTGTGCCTGCTTGGGTTTGGTTGCTGCCCTTGATTCTGATTATCTGGATCTATCCCATGCACGCCTGGCGCGATGCCCCCATCTTTCCAACCCCCTTGAACGCTTTGCGAGAAGTGCCGCGCTGGGCCATCTTGCCTGCACAAGCCAAGATTCTGGACGCAGGCTGCGGCGCAGGCGATGGCCTGAAAGCTTTGCGACTGGCTTATGTCAATGCACAGTGGATTGGCATTGAATTTAGTCGCCCCTTAAGTTGGTTGGCCAAGTTTCGTTGCCCCTGGGCAGAGGTGCGGTGCGGTGATATTTGGGAGGACCATTGGGGCGCCTATGACATGGTTTATTTGTTTCAGCGACCCGAAACCATGCCCCGAGCTGCTGAAAAAGCCAAAGCAGAAATGAAACCCGGTGCTTGGTTGGTGAGTTTGGAATTTGAGGCGGCTGAGCTAAAAGCCACAGCAGTCACTGACGCCAGTCCCAATCGGCCTGTCTGGCTTTATCAGGCGCCATTTACGGGTCAATCCCGAGTGAAAATCTAGAGCTTCAGACTATCATCTTCGTATTCATTCAATTCGGAGATTTCTCATGCTCAAACCCGGCCTCATGATGGACCGCCCCTTGCTCTTGTCGGGCATTCTGGAGCACGCAGCAATGCAGTTTGGCGGGCAAGAAGTTGTTTCGCGCGAAACACATGGCCCTTTGTTTCGCTACACCTACGCCGATTGTGCAAAGCGCTCACGCCAATTGGCCAATGCACTTCAAGGCTTGAATTTAAAAGAAGGCAGTGTGGTGGGCTCGATTGCTTGGAACAACCACCGTCACTTAGAAGCTTATTACGCCGTGTCGGGCAGCGGCATGGTGATGCACACGTGCAATCCGCGTCTGCATCCCCAACAGCTTATTTACATCATCAACCACGCCGAAGACGAAGTGGTTTTGTTTGATATCACTTTTGCGCCTTTGATCAAAGGCATTGCGGCGCATTGCCCTAAAGTGCGTGCATGGGTCTGCCTGACCGAGCGTGCGCACATGCCTGAAATTGAAGGCGTGTCCAATGTGCTTTGCTACGAAGAGCTGATTGCTGCTGCCAGCGATGTTTTTGAATGGCCCGATTTTGACGAGCGATCTGCGGCAGCCATTTGCTATACCTCAGGCACCACCGGTAATCCCAAGGGCGCCATGTATTCGCACCGCGCCATTGTGATCAACGCACTGTCGGGTTGCTTACCAAGTATTCTGAATTTATCGCCTGAAGAAGCCATTCTGCCTGTGGTGCCCATGTTCCATATCAACGCATGGTGTATTCCATATGCGGCCCCCATTGCTGGCGCCAAGTTGGTCTTGCCTGGCCCCAAATTAGATGGCGCCAGTTTGTACGAACTCATTGAAGCAGAAAAAGTTACGATCAGTGCCGGCGTGCCCACCATTTGGATGGCACTCATCCAGCACCTTGAACAAAACAAACTGCGTTTCAGCACCATGAGGCGCACCGCTGCGGGGGGCTCGGCCATGCCCACCGCCCTCATTGCCAAATTCAGCGATGACTACGATGTCGAAGTGCGCCATGGTTGGGGCATGACCGAGACCACAGCAGTGGCCACCATGAGCAGCATGACGCCTGAGCAGCGCGCTATGCCTGCTGCAGATCGTCACGCATTGGTTGGCAAGCAAGGTCGCTCGGTGTTTGGTGTCGACATCAAAGTGGTAGACGAAGAAGGCAACACCATGCCACGCGATGGCACCTCACAAGGCGAACTCATGGTGCGGGGTCAGTGGATTATTTCGGGCTATTACAAAGGCGATAAGTCACCCTTGGTAGGCGGCTGGTTTCCTACAGGCGACATTGCCACCATCGATGCGCAAGGTGTGATGCAAATTCGCGATCGCACCAAAGACGTGATTAAAACCGGCGGTGAGTGGATCAGCTCGATTGATTTAGAAAATGCAGCCATTGCGCATCCTGCTGTGGCCATGGCAGCTGTCATAGGCGTGAAGCACCCCAAGTGGGATGAGCGTCCGTTGATGTTTGTGGTGCGCAAGCCTGGGCAGGCAGTCGAGAAAGAAGAGATCTTGTCTTTCCTCGAAGGCCGTGTGGCCAAGTGGTGGGTGCCAGACGATGTGATCTTTTTAGAATCCTTGCCCGTGGGGGGCACAGGCAAGGTTCAAAAGGGTGACTTGCGTAAAACCTACGGTGGCGTGTTCAGCTGAGTACGCCGCTTAGGTTTTAGTAGCGATAACCCAGACCCACACCAATCAGTGTGGGGTCAAGCTTAAGTACGCCTTTGTTGGCGCCGCCTACAAACACGTCAGTCTTTAAACTGAGCTTTTTAAAGTCAATGTTGAAGCTCAAGTTTTTATCAATCGGGAAATCAATACCCGCTTGCAAAGCACCACCCCAGCTGTGGCTGTTGATATTGGCGCCGCCTTCTAACAGGTTGACTTGTGTGATTTGTGTGTAGTTCACGCCAGCGCCTACATAGGGTTTGAAATCTGCAAAGTTATCAAAGTGATATTGCAAAGTAATCACAGGTGGCAAATGCTTGAAGGTGCCAATGTCGATTCCCAAGGCAGTTGAATTGACGGTTTGTTTCTGGGGCACTGTCAAAATCAATTCAACAGCCACATTCTTGTTGATGAAGTAGCTGATGTCTATTTCTGGAATAGTTTTGTTGTTCACGCTTAAGCCCAGGCCCGTTGAGTCTTTGTTGCTCATGTCGAGGCCAACAGCGCGTGCGCGAATCAACCATGGGCTTTGTTCGGCCAATGCGGCACCAGACAAGAGCGCGCAGACGGCAGTAGTGAGGATGAGTTTTTTCATTTTTTGATTCCTTGTTGACGGTTTGATTAACCGTTATGACATTTGGAATCTTTCAGGTCCTCAGGCCATTGACCTGCATCAAGAGCGCCTCACCAGTCCCTTGATAAAGGTCAAACTAAAGGCTCAATGAATCTGAAAGTACAGGCTTATGAAGCCAAGCTTGAAGGCCAAGCCAAAACAAATTGTCGTTGCGCCTGCGTCTCTGGGGTGTGCGGCTCTTCCAAGTGCTTGTCGACCGCTTGCCATTTTTGCAACAGCAAATCTAAAGCAGCTTGACCCGTCATGCCTTGGTTAACCAACCACGTGGCCGCTACCGTACCTGTTCGGCCGATGCCAGCGCGGCAATGCACATACACTTTGCCACCATTTTGCAGAGCTTCATCGATGCTGTGCAAAATGCCATTCATTTGAGCCACACTTGGCACACCAAAATCCGCGATAGGGTGGTTGATGCGAATCGCTCCGCCTAAAGGCCAGTATGCTTTAAGAGGATCGGTCGGCGACGTGAGGTCAATGAAATGCGTGATGCCCATTTGGGCCATCAACTGCAGTCGTTCAAGCAATGCCGCCTCACCTTCTTTAGCGGGATGCTCACCTGCCAACACTTGGCCTGCCCACAGCCAATAAGTATTGCCATGAGGACGGGGCAGTGCATCACCCCGCGGGTCTAAAAAAGAAAGCCCGCCGGCAGAGCCAGCGGGCTTTGAGTTCGGGGTCATCAGTGCGCCAGAATTTTGGACAGGAAATCTTGTGTGCGTTCGTTCTTGGGGTTAGCAAAGAACTCGGCGGCAGTGTTTTGTTCCACAATTTGGCCTTCGTCCATGAAGATCACGCGGTCGGCAACAGAGCGGGCAAAACCCATTTCGTGGGTGACGCAAATCATGGTGATGCCTTGGTTGGCCAATTCCACCATGACATCCAACACTTCGTTGATCATCTCGGGGTCAAGCGCTGAAGTGGGCTCGTCGAACAACATGATTTTGGGAGTGAGACAAAGCGAGCGCGCAATGGCCACGCGTTGCTGCTGTCCGCCAGACAATTGCAACGGATACTTCAGTGCTTGCTCAGAGATGCGCACACGCTTGAGTTGTTGCATGGCACGCTCTTCGGCCTCAGCCTTGGGCATGTTGCCCACCCACATGGGTGCCAGCGTGAGGTTTTCCAGCACCGTAAGGTGAGGGAATAAATTGAACTGCTGGAACACCATGCCCACTTGGCGTCTCACAGCTTCAATCGATTTGACATCGTCTGTGAGTTCTGTGCCGTCTACTTTGAGAACGCCAGACTGGTGCTCTTCAAGGCGGTTGACGCAGCGAATCAGTGTGCTTTTGCCAGAGCCAGAAGGGCCGCACACCACAATGCGTTCGCCTTTGGCCACTGACAAATCAATGTCGCGCAACACATGGAAATCGCCGAACCATTTGTTGACTTTAGAAAATTCGATGATGGGACTTGAGGTACTCACTTCACTGTCTCCGTGTTCCAGTATTCAGATGGGATTCCAGCCATTGGCTGTAGCGTGACATGGCAAAGCATGCGATGAAATAAATGCCAGCCACAAACAGCTGACCTTCAATAAAGAACTTGCGCCAATCGGCATCGCCCAGTGCCAATTGCACGGCACCCGTGAGGTCGTACAAGCTCACAATAGTGACCAGCGATGTGTCCTTGAAGGCGCCAATGAAGGTGTTCACAATGGCGGGCACCACCAAGCGCAAAGCTTGTGGCAACACAATTTTGCGTTGAATTTGCCAGTAGGTCATACCTAAAGAATGAGCAGCTTCAACTTGACCCTTGGGCAGTGCCTGCAAACCACCTCGAATCGTTTCGGCAAGGTAAGCGGCAGTGAACAAAGTCATGCCAATCAGGACACGAGCCAACACATCAATCTTGGTGCCTTGTGGCATGAACAGTGGCAAGATGAAAGATGCCATGAACAGCACAGAAATAAGCGGAACGCCACGCACAAACTCAACAAAGATGACGCACAAGGTGCGAATGGCGGGCAGGTTTGATTGTCTTCCAAGCGCCAACAAAATGGCCAAAGGAAATGCAAGCACCAAGCTCACACTGGCCAACAACAAGGTGAGAGGCAAGCCGCCCCAGCGATCTGTTTCAACAAGTGTCAGGCCAGCAAACCCGCCCAACATGAGCGCAAAGAAAAACGCATAGACCGCCACCCAAGCCACAACCAGGGCAGGCCGCCAAAACGTTTTCAAACAAGAGACCACCAATAAAAAGACCACTGCGGCACTGGCAACCAAGGGGCGCCATTGCTCTTCAAAGGGGTAGCGTCCAAACAAAATGAGGCGGCCTTTTTCGGCCACCACGCCCCAGCAGGCACCTAAGCCGTAAGCGGCCCGGCAAGCCGCGTTGTCGGCATCGGGAATGGCGTACCAGATGGTCCAATTAAAGATGGGCGGAATGGCCCAAACCAACATGGCCACAAAAACGACCGTTAACAAGCTGTTAACAGGGCCGTCGAAAAAGCCACGCTGAATCCAAGCCATCAGCCCCGTTTCATTGACAGGCGGTCGACGCGCTGCGATGGGCTCGAAATGTTGTTGATAACCGGTGCTGCTCATCATCGGTCCTTAATGCGCATACGGCGGTTGAAAATGTTCATGATGGCCGAGGTGATCAAACTCAAACTCAAATAAATCAACATGACCAATGCAATGCACTCAATGGCACGACCTGTCTGATTCAAGGCCGTAGAACTGATAGACACTAAATCTGGATAGCCAACGGCCACAGCCAATGACGAGTTTTTGATCAAATTGAGGTACTGACTGGTTAGCGGTGGAATGATGACGCGCATAGCTTGCGGTAACTGAATGAGGCGCAACTCTTGGGTACGCTTCAAGCCTAAGGCCACTGCCGCTTCATGCTGTCCAAACGACACAGATTGAATGCCCGCACGAACCACTTCCGCAATGTAACCAGAGGTGTAGACCGTGAGTCCAACCAGCAAGGTCAGGTATTCGGGTGTGACAGAGCCACCGCCCACCACACTGATTTCTGTAATTTCGGGTATGTCAAGTTCACTTGGGACGCCACCTGCCAACCAGCCGATAACGCCGCACACAATGAATAAACCCAAGCCAGGTAAAAAGCTGGCCTTGACCTGGCCGGTCGCTTCAAATTGCTGTTTGACGTGGCGTGACCAAAATTTCCAAGCACCGATGCCTACACAGAAACCAATGAGCGTGCCCCAATGTCCAGGTGCCCAAACGGGCAGAGGGTATTGCAATCCATTCTTGCTGAAGAACACCCCTGCAAGAGGTTTTAAAGGCTCTTCAATGGGAGGCAACAACTCGGTCATGGCAAAGTACCACATGAACAGTTGCAGCAGCAAAGGAATGTTGCGGGTAATTTCAACAAAGCTTGCGCACAAGGTTTTGACCAAGGTATTTTGGGTGAGTCGGCCAATGCCAATCATGGTGCCCAAGATGGTAGCCAAGACCAACCCGACCAAGGCAACACGCAGCGTGTTGCTCAGGCCGACCAGGTAAGCCACGATGTAATTTTGTGACGAGTCAAACTCAATCAGACTCTCGCCAATGCCAAATCCGGCTGGCTGTAAGAAAAAATCAAAACCACTTTGAATGCCCCGTGCGCGCATATTGGCGAACGTGTTGGACATCAAGTAGCCCACGGCAATGGTCAACCCAACTATGGCTAGGATTTGATAGACCAGTCCGCGAAAGGCTTGACTGCGCCAAGACCATTGTCGTTTGGGAGGAGGAGGGGTGCTCATGAGAATAGACCGGCCCGCACGAGGCGGGCCGGAAGTCTTTGGTTTAAAAAGTTTTCCTCATGGAGGAGAACACAAAGCTAGGATTAACGTACAGGAGGAGCGTACATCAAGCCGCCTTTGTTCCACTGGTTGTTCAAACCACGTGGCAATTTCAAAGTGGACTTAGGACCCACATTGCGCTCAAACATTTCGCCGTAGTTGCCCACAGCTTTAATGGCGCGGTAAGCCCACTCTTTGTCCAAGCCGAGCAATTTGCCGGTGTCTTCAGATGTGCCCAAGATACGCTGAATCACAGGGTCTGTGCTGCTGCTTTTCATTTGGTCTACGTTGGCTTGTGTGATGCCATACTCTTCAGCTTCGATCAAAGCGTAAGCCACCCATTTCACAATGGCGAAGAACTCGTCATCACCACGGCGCACGCTTGGGCCAAGGGGTTCTTTAGAAATCAAATCTGGCAAGATCAGGTGATCATCAGGGTTGGTCGCTTCTTTGTTGCGCACAGAAGCCAAACCTGAAGCGTCTGTGGTGTAAGCTTGGCAACGACCAGCGAAGTAAGCCTTGTTGGTGGCTTCTTGCGTGTCAAACACCACGGGCTTCATGTTGAGCTTCATGACCTTGGAGTAGTCATTCAAATTCTTTTCAGTGGTGGTGCCAGACTGCACGCACACTGTGGCGCCTTTGAGCTTGGTTGCGCTGGTAATTTTTGACTTTTTAGGAACCATGAAGCCTTGGCCGTCATAGTAAGTCACGCCTGTGAAATGCAAGCCCAAAGAGGCATCGCGGCTCAAAGTCCAAGTGGAGTTGCGTGACAACACGTCAATTTCACCGGCTTGCAACACAGCAAAACGCTGAGCAGCGTTTAGGGGTGTGTACTTCACTTTGAGGGGGTCGTTCAAAAGAGTGGCGGCCACAGCGCGGCAAACATCCACATCCAAACCGGCCCAAACGCCTTGGCTGTCGGCAGCTGAGAAGCCGGGCAAGCTGGGGTTCACGCCGCAGTTTAAAGTGCCGCGTGCTTTGATGGCATCAATTGTTTTGCCAGCAAAAGCAGGCGTGGCCAGTGAGCCGAGCAATGCCAAAGCGGCAGTTGCCAGCAAAGGGCGCTGAATCAGTTTTCGAATGGATTTCATGGATTGGCTCCAAAATTAAGAAAAGCATATTTTGCATGAAAAAAAGCTGATCAAACCGCGGGTAAGTGCTGACCCCTAAATTTAGAAAACAGCAATAGCCCCAAAAATGGGCGGGGTTTAAGGACTCGCCCCAAGTAAGTGCAGTAGCAAGCTCTAATTGGACAAATCTTTCAGTGCCGCTTCTACTTGTGCTTCAAACAGAGCGGGTTGCCCCATCGCTTTGGCATTGAGAAGCGCCAGTTTGACCAAAAAAAGTTCTGACTTTTCGGGGCCAGCTTCATCGATGGCCGTGGCCAACCGGTCGTAAACCTGTTCTAGGCCCGCTATGTCGAGAGTGTGAATTGTGTTCATTGCATTGACGCAAGTTGAAGGCTAGAAAGCAGGCGCGCAGCATCCAATTGAAGCCAGCGAGCACAAACGTGTTGGTCCGGCCTAAATAAATAAGCACCCCCTGCTGGGACGGCGTAACGAAGTTGAAATCTTTGTTGCGGGTCGAACAATGTTTTGTCAGCACCCATGACATCAACATTCTCTTGAATGATGGCCAACAACTTCAATGGCAGACCCTTGCTTTTAGCTTGATCAATGGCCCGCAAAAGGTCTTGTGGAATGCCTTGATGTGTTGCGACATAAACCAAGTCAAATCCACCTCCTAAGTGATCTAACAAAAAGTCATCTTTTTGAAGTTGAACGTTTTGAGGAGGCGCACCAAGCGCTGGGCCACCCGTAAATTGCAAGTTGTCATCAGTCGTGCTGTTTAACTCAGAGTGCTTGTACTCATGTGGCCGCGATGTGCGCCAGTGGTAAAGAGGACGCACAAATTCTTCGGTCAATGACAAAGACAAAACCGCATCTCGCAGTAACCTAAAGCCTCTGCTAGGCGGTGCCATGAAGCGCGTACTTTTACCAGCCTCAGTGATGATTTCGCGAGCAGCGCCCACACGCTCGTCGCTGTGGTTTGTCATCAATTTTTCGGGAGCGATACCTTGCAAAACATAGGCCAAATGCCACCCTAAAGATTGAGCATCTTGAAACGCTGTATTGGCGCCTCTCACACCAAAGATAGGCAGTAAATGGGCTGCATCACCCGTGAACACAATGCGATCATGAACATATTGAGGCAATGTGAGCGTTCGTGCAGAGTAAACCGAACTCCAATCCATTTCCCAAGGCGTGCCTTCAAAGCCAATCATTTTGAGTTGAGCGTCTATGCGCTCTTGCAGGGACTCTGGTCGCAAAGCTTCTTCTGGTGTTTCGCCAGGCGGAAGTTGATAGTCAACACGCCAAATACCGTGTGGCTCTTTGTGCATGAGGATGGTGTTGCCGCGGTTCCAGTCTGGATCAAAAAATGCCAAGCGCTCGGTGGGGAAGGGCAAGTCAATTCGAATGTCGGCAATGACAAAGATGCTCTCAAATGAAGCACCTTCCAATTTCAAATTCATGGCACTGCGAATTTCTGATCGACCACCATCGGCAGCCACAAGCCATTCGGTTTCAAGTAGATAGGGGCCAGCAGATGTGTCGACATGGGCGGAGACAATGCCCGCCGATTGTTCAGCGTGGATCAGTTTGTTGCCCCATCTAAAATCAATCAAAGGATTGCCTGCGCACGCGTCATGCAAGTACTCTTCCAAATACTGCTGCTGAATATTGATCATGGGGAAAAATCGATCGTCTGGATCGAGCGGAGTTTCCATGCGAAACACTTTTTGTCCGCGGTAAATAGAATTGCCGCTGTGCCAAGGTAATCCGTTTTCAGTGATGCGATGCGCCACGCCCACTTGCTGCAATATTTCCATCGATCTGCGCGTGAACACAATGGCACGTGAGCCTTGTGAAAATTGCAGCTCAGATGCCAAGACCACACTGGCCACCCCATGCCGCGCCAATTCCAAGGCGGTGACCATTCCCGCAGGACCTGCGCCCACAATGACTACTTTTTTCTTTTCCTGTGGCCCGTGTTCAGTGGGCAACCAAGGTTTGAAAACTTGGTAGTTGTAATAAATGGAAGGACGCGGGTTTGCGCTGGGCAGGTGCATTGAAAGTGTTAGTTGGCTTTGCTGTTCGCAGTTTGCATCACTTTGGCAAGGGTGAGCTTAGGTTATCAAAAATTTACAAGCTACGTCCACCATCGACCACAAAACGGGAGCCAGTGGCAAAGCGCATGGTTGTGGCACAGGCCTCAATGGCAGCAGCAGTGTCGTCAACATGGCCAATGCGTTTAAGAGGAATGGTGGCTGCAGCTTTCTCATTAAATTCAGCGCCTCGGCCAGGTACGAAAGTTGAATCGACCACGCCTGGTGAAACTGCAATGACGCGAATTTGAGGCGCAAGCGCTTTGCCCAATGCCTTGGTCAAAAGATCGACACCTGCTTTGGCCGCTGCATAAGCTAAATTGCTGCCTGAACCCGTGATGCCGGCAATTGAAGACACATTCACAATGAGCCCGTCGCCATTGGCTTTAAGCAAGGGCGTAAAGGCGCGAATCGTGGCAAATACACCTCGCAAATTGGTTTGCACCACTGCGTCAAACAAGTCGTCGGTTAGACCTTCTAAATCGTTGGCCGCCACAGGCTTCGTAAACCCCGCGCTGTTGACCAAGATGTCGCAGCGCCCGGCACGTTGCTTCACCGCTTCTGCAGCTGCATTCAAGGCAGCAGAATCGGTGATGGAGGCCGTAAGCGCAAAGTGAGCGCCCGATGCCACTTTGGGCAGCGTGTCTAAAAGGGCCTGAACTTTTTCTGGTTCCGAGCGGTCAATGGAAACAATGCGTGCTCCCAATGCGGCCAGCCTCTTCGCAGTGGCCCAACCAATGGCGCCTTTACCGCCCGTGATAACAGCGACATGCCCGTCTAATTTGGAAACCGGTTCAAAACTCATGGTGTGCTTTCATTCAATAGATAGATTTGTCGTGAATTGAGAATTAATTTTGTTTGGGTCTTTCTGATTGAAGAATCAGTAGACCTGAAATAACCAAAAGCAAAATCCCACCCCATGCCAAAAGGTTGGGCACCTCATCCCACACCACATAGCCAATGAGTAAGGCAAACAGCAAACCGCTGTATCGGAATGGCGCGACCAAACTCATTTCGCCTGAACGCATGGCCACAATGAGCAAGTAATACGCCATCGAGAGAAACAAGGAAGCGCCGAAAAGCAAGGCCAGCGATGTGCTGTCAACAGGCGTCCATGTTTGAGCCAGCGTAATGCCGCCAGCGGCTATGGCTACAGAAACTGCAGTCGACAACGTAATGAGAAGTGCGGGCACGTGAAGGCCAATAGCCCGAGTGAGTGTGTCTCGTGTGGCATGAAACAAAGTGGCTAGCACGGCTATCCATGCATACACATTGAAGCCGTCTGAGCTGGGCTGAACCACCAAAAGTACCCCACTGAAGCCTAGCAAAATGAGTGCGCCTCTTTGTAACGTAACCTGTTCTTTGAAGAAAATGATAGCAAACACCGTGATGAACAAAGGAGATGCCAAGTTGATGGCCGTAGCATTGCCTAAAGGTAAATGAAAGACTGCTGTTAAGTAAGTGAGTGAGGCCGCGGCATCGACAGAGCCCCTTATCCACAAACGCTTGTTTAGCATGAGGCGCCAGTTTTTAAGATGGCCCATGGCTTGCGCCATGATGAGCACCAGGGTGGTGGCCATGAGACCGCGAATGAAAATGAGTTGAGGGCCAGGCAGCGTAGCGCTGACTTGCTTGACCAAAGCGTCATTGGCAATGAAAAGCGCCATGGCCAGGCTCATGGCCAAAATACCGCGGCGATTGTCAGCGTGCATAAGAAAAGCCCCCTGTGCTTCCACGGGGGGCCCTGAACTTGGTGGCTCTTCACGGATTCGAACCGCGGACCTGTGGATTATGATTCCATCGCTCTAACCGACTGAGCTAAAGAGCCTGAGTCAAAGATTGTAGCAAACGATTTGGTGAAATTGTTAGAACTTTTGAATAAAGTTTGTGACCTTATCAAACCTTGTAAATGAGTTTGACCATCAAAGTCTAAGCATTGTCAGCATCGTGCCGTGCCTATGCCGTGCCTAAGTCGCCCCTTTGTCGCACACAATTAAACACCTTGCTATTAGAGTTCAAAGCACGGCAAAAGGAGTGATAAATGCTAGTTCAAAAACTAAGACTACAGCGTGGATGGTCTCAACAGCAGTTGGCTGAGTTGAGCGGATTGAATATCCGCACCATTCAGCGTATTGAAAAGGGTCAA
>JBIIJK010000028.1:0-28405 GCA_044233865.1 Limnohabitans sp. | reverse complement strand
CCACGATTTCATCAGCTACTTCTTGCAACTTGTCGGCGCGGCGTGCTGAGATGGCCAGTTTCACGCCTTCTGCGGCCAAAGCCTTGGCAATGCCTCGGCCAATGCCAACGCTTGCGCCAGTGACAAGTGCTGTTTTGTTTGTGAGTTGCAAGTCCATGATGTCTCTTTGTTGGATGTAGTAGCTATCACCAACACTTTAACTTGAGGACAGGGTGATTGAATGCTCAGGAAAGAATTGGGATATCAAAAATAATGATACCCCTGAGTCGCCCGGTTATTTCGAGGGTTTGACTCGGGCGCCAGTCCAAATACCCTGAGACACCAATTGCTGAGCGCACTCTTTCAAGACCACGCGCGCTGCCAAAGCCACCGGAGAAAGTTCATCTTCAGACAAACTGCAAAGCACATTGACGCGCTGGACATTGGCTTCTGATATGCGGGCCATGTGAAACCTTTCTGCAGCATCCGGGAATCTGGCCACAGCGGCCCAAGGTTGCAAAGTGGCACCCAAGCCTGCATCCACAGCATCCATGAGCAAGGCCAAGGAATCGATTTCTAGAACGATGTTGGGCACCAGCTTGATCCTTGCAAAGGCGGCATCAAGTGTGGTTCGCAAGCCATGCGGCCCCGTTGGCAAAATGAGCGGTTCTTGCTTCAATTGACTCAGTTTGAGGGAGCTGGCCATCTTGGAACTGGTGTTTCTCTTGGCACTGATAAAAAACAAATCTTCTTCAAGCAATGGCATGACACTCCAGCGCCTCGCTGTTTTTAAATCCGGGCTGGGTAACAAATGCGAATCGAACAAAACGGCCAAGTCTAGTTGGCGCGCATTGAGCATGCTTGTGAGGTGACCCGAAAGACTTTCTACCATGTGCAGGCGAACATCAGGATAGCGCTCTCGCAATGCTCGCATCAAAGGCATGCCGAGCACCGCGGCCGTGGTGGGGGCCATGCCGACACTGACGGTACCGGACAAGCGCGATTCTTGGGCGGCGCGGATGGCTTGTTCAGCATGCCTTAACGTGAGTTGGGCTTCTCGAAAAAAAGCCACGCCTGCTTCGGTGGGCGTGACGCCCTGAGGCGAGCGCTGAAGAAGCCGAGTAGACAGCTCGCTTTCAAGCTTGGTGATTTGTTGACTTAAAGCAGACTGAACCACATTCAAGTCGATCGCAGCACGGCTGATGCTACCAACCTCGACCACCCGCACAAACGCACGCAACTGACGAAGTTCCATGGTTCGTCCTAGCCTCGCAACACAGTCAAGAAATCTATCGTCATCATGGCAACATTGTGCCAGTGATGCGACTCAAGCAGATTAAACGGCTGTGGTGCTACAGGGAGCTGCATCAGGCACCCCCAGTTTGCGCAACATCCAACCCATAGGGCAGACATTGGTAAAGCCAAACTGAAACAAATTGGCGCCTACAAATGCGGTGAAAGCCAAAGCCCATGAACTGACAAACAGCGGACTGCTCTCAATGCCTAAGGCAAGTGAGGCCAAGATAAAAATGCCAGCGAAAATGCGAATGTAACGTTCAACGGTCATACAGACTCCTTAGGTTTAAACAACGAGAAATACAAAACAGGGATGACCACCAAAGTGAGCAGGGTAGAAACCAAAATTCCGAAGATGAGGGACACGGCCAAGCCATTGAAAATAGGGTCGTCCAAAATAAAGAACGCACCAATCATGGCGGCCAAGCCGGTGAGCACAATGGGTTGTGCGCGCACTGCGGCCGATTGAATGACCGCTTCTTTAAAGTCCATGCCTTGCGCCACTTGAAGCTCAATGAAGTCGACCAACAAAATGGAGTTGCGCACGATGATGCCAGCCAAGGCAATCATGCCGATCATGCTGGTGGCGGTGAACTGGGCGTTGAGCAAAGCATGACCCGGCATGACGCCAATCATGGTGAGCGGAATGGGCGCCATGATCACCAAAGGTGTGAGATAGCTTTTGAACTGCGCCACCACCAAGAGGTAAATCAGAATCAGGCCCACGCCATAGGCGGTGCCCATGTCTCGGAACGTTTCGTAGGTGATTTGTGATTCACCATCCCACTTCACGGCGTATTCGCGGTAAGTGTCGCTCGGTTGTTGAATCCAATACTCACCCAACTCGCCCTGACCGGGCAAGGCGGCTTCTTTCAAGTGGCTTCGAATTCCAAACAAGCCATACAGCGGCGAGTCTTGCGAACCGGCCATATCACCCATCACATAACTCACAGGCAACAAGTCTTTGGTGAACAACGGTTTTTGAATGACGCCCGTTTTCACTTCGACCAATTCAGACAATGGCACCATTTGACCGTTGGCGGCACGCATGGGCATGGCCAACACATCTTTCAAACCCATTTGCGATTGAAGGGGTAATTGCAACCTAACGGGCACTGGCAATTTGCTGTTGCCATCGTGCAGGTAAGTGGCGTCGGCACCTTGTAAGGCACCTTGCACCGTTTGCGAAATGGCACTGACTGAAATGCCCAGTGTTTCGGCGCGTTGTCTGCGCACCTGCAACCACTGTCGTGGCGCGTCGGCCTTCAGAGAAGTGTCAATGCCGACGATGCCGGGTGTTTTTGCAAAGGCTTTGGCCACATTGGTGGCCAAGGCCTGACGACCCGCTTCATCGGGGCCATAAATTTCAGCGACCAAAGGACTCATCACGGGCGGGCCAGGCGGCACTTCGACAACCTTGATGTTGGCGCCATGAAGCATCGCAATCTTTTCAAGTTGAGGGCGCAAGCGCTGGGCAATGGCATGGCTCTTTTCTGAGCGTTGATGCTTGTCGACCAAGTTGACTTGCAAGTCGCCTTGTTCGGCATCGGCGCGCAAATAGTATTGGCGCACCAAACCATTGAAAGTGATGGGGCTGGCGGTGCCGGCATACGTTTGCACGTCTAGCACTTCTTTTTGTTTGGACAAAAACACACCCATTTCATGCAATGCAGCTGCTGTGTTTTCTAAAGGTGTGCCAGCTGGCATGTCGACCACCACTTGAAATTCGCTCTTGTTGTCGAAGGGCAGCATTTTCAAAATGACCCATTGCACTCCGGCCAAGCCCACCGACAAGGCCATGGCTAACAAGATGCCGCCTAAAAGTTTCCAGCGTTGACGGCTGCTGTTGAGAAAGGGACGCAAGATACGACCAAAAAAATCTGGCAAACGAGCAGCCAAGCCGGTTGCTGCGGGTTGTGCCGTGTGTTCACCATGCGATGGACTGGCGTGATGAGACTTCATCCACTTCAAGGCCAACCACGGCGTGACAGTGAAGGCAATCAACAAAGACAGTGCCATGCCCAAGCTGGCATTGATGGGTATGGGGCTCATGTAGGGGCCCATGAGGCCCGACACAAAGGCCATTGGCAACAAGGCAGCAATGACGGTAAGCGTGGCCAAGATGGTGGGGCCACCCACTTCATCGACAGCGCTTGGAATGATGTCCTTCAAAGATTTTTCGGGGTACAACTGTTGATGGCGGTGAATGTTTTCCACCACCACAATGGCATCGTCCACCAGAATGCCAATTGAAAAAATGAGCGCAAACAAGCTCACTCTATTGAGCGTGAAGCCCCAAGCCCAACTGGCAAAAAGTGTGGCAGTGAGTGTCAAAATAACTGCGCCGCCCACAATCACAGCTTCGCGTTTGCCTAAGGCCAAGCCCACCAGCAAAATCACAGACGCAGTTGCGAAAGCTAATTTTTGAATCAGCTTATTGGCTTTTTCAGCGGCGGATTCGCCATAGTCGCGTGTGATGGTGGCCTCAATGCCTTGGGGCAACACGGTGTTGCGCATTTGTTCAACCCGAGCCCGCACGGCACGTGCTACATCAACGGCGTTTTCACCGGGCTTCTTTGTCACCGTCATGGTTACAGCGGGATACATTTGACCGCTGAGTTCGGCGTTGTTATCAGCTGCAACTGGCGCACTCACGCTGCCACTTCCCGGCATGTAACTCACGTACTGCTGCGCCTGCTGTGCACCTTCTTCAATCTGTGCCACTTCTTTCAAATAAATGGGCTTTCCTGCGTGCACGCCCACCACCACATCGGCAACATCTTTGGCTGACTCAAAAAAGTAGCCCGTTTCAATGCTGATGCGCTGACCGCTTGTACTTTCAGGGTGCATTACAAAACCAGAAGGCCCACTTGCATTGGCGCCTGCCAGTGCAGCTCGCACACTCAGCATGTCAAGCCCACGCTCGCGCATGCGCGTTGGATTTAAGTTAACTTGCACGGCACGCCCCGGACCACCGATGGTTTGCACTTCACGCGTGCCTTTGACTTGCTTCAAATCCATCTCTAGGCTGCGCGCTACACGCTCAAGTTCTAAAGCCGACGGCGCATCTTTGCCCCACAAAGTGACCGCCAACACCGGCACATCGTCAATGCCTTTGGGTTTGACAATGGGTGCCAAGGTGCCCAAATCGCGCGGTAACCAATTTTGATTGGCGTTGAGCACGTCGTACAAACGCACCAAGGCTTCGGTGCGCGGCACGCCTACTTTGAACTGCACCGTGAGCACCGCCATGCCAGGACGCGATACCGAATACGTGTGATCAATGCCCGCAATTTGCCCCAACACTTGCTCTGCTGGCATGGCCACTTTGCTCTGCACATCGGCACTGCTGGCACCCGGAAAAGGAATCAGCACATTGGCCATGGTCACATTGATTTGTGGCTCTTCTTCGCGCGGCGTAACCAGCACCGCAAACAAACCCATCAGCAAAGCCACAATGGCCAGCAAGGGTGTGAGCGCATTGTTTTGAAATTTGGCGGCCAGCTGACCCGCAATGCCAAAACTGCTTGTTTGTTTATCGGGCTGCATGTGCGCCTTTCATGCCAGCTTGCACGGCATCTACGGCAATCAATTCGCCTTCTTTAAGTCCTGCCCAAATTTCGACGCCTGCACTTCCATGGTCGGCACCTAAGCGCACCAACTTCATGGCGAAGCCATTGTCTTGTGCCACATAGACCGCTGTGATTTCACCTCTGCGCAAAATGGCTGTAGATGGCACAAGGCCTTTGGCTTGAGAAGAACCAGCCATTCGCACACGCACTTGTTGACCTGGTACAGCGTTAGCCCCAGCGCCTGTACCAGGCAAATCGAGCTTGATGCCAATGGTTTGACTCACGCCGTCGGCGTTGGGCATGATTTGCATTGACACTGGTTTGATCATGTCGCTGCCCATCAGTACTTGAATGTCTTGCAATTTAGGCAAGGTATTTTTTTGCGATGCAGGCCACTGAATGACCACGCGCAATGGCTGCGGTGCATAGACTGTCATCAGAGGCTTGCCCGGCATGGCCAAGTCACCCGCTTGAGCAGAGGTTTCTAAAACCCATGCGTCATAAGGTGCTGTAACTTTAGAAAATGACTGCGTCACTTTGGCTTGCTCGCTTGCTGCACCCGCACTGTCACGTCCTGCTTTGGCTGCTTTGTATTGCGACTCTGCCAAATCTAATGCAGCCGAACTCACAAAGCCCTGCGCTTTCAAATCCTGTGTTCTATTGAGTGCTATTTGCAACTGACGCAGTTCTGCATCACTTTGTTGCAACTGTGCTTGGCTTCTCATGACACCGGTTTGCGTTTCCCGGTCATCGATGCTGGCCAACACTTGGCCAGCCCTGACGCGATCGCCCGCTTTGACAGTCAAACTGACAACTCGCCCCGGTATTTGGGACGACAAGGTGCTTTGCTTGACAGCTTCAATCAAGCCGTCCATTTCACTGAAGTTGGCGACTGATTTTTGACCGGCCGCAATGACTTTGACTGTCGGGCCTTTTGTTGGCACTGCAGTTTGAGTTTGACCTTGCAGAGCTGTCAAAGCCAAGCCCAACGATAGGGCAATGCGAATGGCCCAAGTTGATGTCACATCACGCTGTTGATGGCGGGCCAATGATTCAATCTTCTTTTTCATGTCGTCTCCAACGAAAGTGATATTTTATCATATACCCTATGGGGTATGCAAATGCATGCAAAAAAAAGCCTGTAGGTCATACAGGCTTTCGGCTTGGTTTAGAAGCGAATGGGGCTTAAAAGGGGATGTCATCGTCCATGTCGTCAAAACCGCTGGCGGGCTTGGCTGCTGGTTTGCCAGCAGGTGCCGCGCTGGCCGCAGGACGTGGCGCCGCTGCGGGCCGGCGGGCAGGAGCGCCACCCTCATCATCGCCACCACCACTCGGGCCGCCCATGCCTTCACGGGCACCGAGCAATTGCATTTCGGTGGCAATGATGTCGACCGTGTTTTTCTCAACACCGGCTTGGTCGGTGTACTTGCCGTATTTAAGGCGGCCTTCAATGTAAATGGGGCGGCCTTTTTTGACGTATTCACCAGCGATTTCGGCCAAGCGATCGTAAAAAGTAACGCGGTGCCACTGAGTATCCTCAACGGTTTCGCCAGATGTGCGGTCTTTGCGGCGGCTGGTGGTGGCGATGCTGATATTGGCCACGGCCTGGCCGGAGGGCAGGTAGCGAATTTCGGGGTCACGGCCGCAGTTGCCGATCAGAATAACTTTGTTGACGGATGCCATGTTTGTTTCCTTGAAATCTCTTGCGATGAACAGATGCAATTATGCTTGTTAGCGGGCCGGTGCTTCAATGGGTTCCATGAACCATGCAACCAAAAGCCAGACCAGCGTGGCCAGGCCACAAACCGCAAATAAAACCTGCGCGCCGCCTGATTTCATGAGGGCGCCGCCTGCTGCACCCCCCACAAAAAAGCCCAGCGACTGCAAGGTATTGTAAAAACCCATGGCCATCCCGCGGGCATGCGGCGGGGCGCCGCGCGAGGCAATGCTGGGCTGGCAGGCTTCCAAAATGTTGGAAGCAGAAAAGAAGACGCACAAAATGCCGGCAATGCACCATAAATTGGGCGTACCGCCAGCGACCAAGCCCAAGCTGAACATGACCAGCGCAATGACCAAAGCCGAGGTCAAGAACACCGCCCGCAAATAACCTTTTCGCTCAAGCGGAAAAAGCGTTTTGCCCATGACCAAAAATCCAAACAACACGGCGGGCAAATAAATCCACCAATGGTGCTCTTTGGGCAAGCCAGCATCCACCATCATTTGCGGCACGGCCACCCACATGGCCAAAAGCACACCATGCAACACAAAAACCCCCAAGTTATTGCGCAAAGAGGGGATGTGCGTCAGTACTTCCTTCAAGCTGCCTTTGGGCACCGCCGATTGTTGGGCGGGCTCGGGCGGGACAGCCCAAATGACCACCGCCACACCGCCAAAAGCCAAAAGGCCTGTCAGAATGAACAAGCCCGACAAACCCGCGATGGTATTGAGCGCAGGCGCCAAAACCAAGGACAAAGCGAACATCAGGCCAATACTGGCCCCAATCAAGGCCATGGCCTTGGTTCTGACGATGTCGCGGGTTTGATCGGCCAACAATGCCGTGACCACCGCCGAGACAGCGCCCGCCCCTTGCAAAGCTCGGCCCATGAGCAAGCCAAACAAACTGTCGGCTGCTGCGGCCCAAAAACTACCCGCAGCCAGGATCAACAAGCCAAACACAATGACTCTTTTGCGGCCAAGTTTGTCTGAAGCGGCCCCAAACGCCAGCTGCAAAGCCCCTTGTGTCAGGCCGTAAACGCCCATGGCCAGTCCCACTAGGGCTGGATCGTCACCCCCTGGGTAATGCGCTGCTTCAATGGCAAATACAGGCAACACCAAAAACAAGCCCAGCATGCGCAAGCCGTAAATGGCCGCCAGAGAAATGCTGGAGCGCTTCTCCAACGAGGTCATGAGCGAAGCATTAACAGCCTCTGAGGACTCTAGGGGCGAAGTGTTGGTGGGGGTGGGGGATGCGTTCATATGGTTCAGCTAGAGTCCTGATTGTCCCTTATTCAGGAGGGGTTGAGCAGACAGCTTAAGGCGGCTTCCTCATACTGGCGTACCAGAAATCGTTCAGCCGCCTTAAGCTGTCTGCTCAACTTCGCAATTTGAAAACCCTTCACGAAGAAATCTATTCCCGTTGGGCTTCAGCCTTCCGACAAACTTTCATTTTTAACGTTAATATTCGTCGTCCAGATTTTTAGCAACCTCATTGGAAATTTTATGAAACAAACCAATCGTCGCGTATTCATGATGCAAGTAGCTTTAGGTAGCACTGCATTGGCAGCTCAACAAGCCATGGCCCAAGCCATGGTCAACGAAAAAGACCCGCAAGCTGCTGCTTTGGGTTATGCCGCTGACACCACCAAAGTGGATGCCAAAAAATTCCCTAAGCACGCTGCTTCACAAAAATGCAACAACTGCGCTTTGTACCAAGCCAAAGCCACTGATCCAGCTGGCGGTTGCCCCTTATTTGCAGGCAAGCAAGTCCACGGCAATGGCTGGTGCTCTGCTTGGGCCAAGAAGGGCTGATGCTCTTTCAGCGTGTGCTTGCTCAATGTCCACGCTGTGCCTCTCTAGGTGCACTGTCAAGGCTTCAAAAACATTTGTTTGACAGCCTCGCGGGCCCTCATTCTTTGCGGCTCTTCTGCGTGATTTAACTCACGCAGGGGGCCGTTCAGCATTTTCTTCATCATGCCCACCGAAAGCGACTCTAAAACGCTTTCAATGCTCTGACCTTTGTCGAGCAATTTGCGCGCGCGCATCACTTCCGCCTGACGCCAACTGTCTGCTTGACTATTAAGGTCTTGGATCAAGGGAACGTCTCTGCGTTGTGCCAGCCAAGTCATGAATTTTTGCACGCCATCGTCAATGATCACTTCGGCATCGACCACGGCGGCTTGTCTGTGGACTTGGCCGCTGTTGATCACTTCTGTGAGGTCGTCCACGGTGTACAGATACACATCGCGAAGGTCTTTGACCTCGGGCTCGATGTCACGCGGCACCGCCAAATCGACCATGAAGATGGGTTTGTTTTTTCTAGTGCGCAAAGCACTTTTAACGGCGCCAAGTCCAATCAAGGGCAAGGTGCTGGCAGTGCAACTGATCACAATGTCAAATTCGTGCAAGCGCTTGGGCAGATCAGCCAAGGAGATGCTTTTACCGCCGTGAACTTGCGCCAGCAGGTCGGCTCTTTCAGCTGATCGGTTGGCAATCGTGATGGTTTTGGGCGACTTGGCTGCAAAGTGCGCCACGCACAACTCAATCATTTCACCGGCGCCCACAAACAAAATATTGGTTTCTTTGATGTTTTCAAAAATACGCCCTGCCAAGCGCACCGCGGCCGCGGCCATGCTGATGGAGTGCGCGCCAATTTCCGTGGTGCTTCTGACTTCCTTGGCCACCGCAAAGGAGCGCTGAAACAGTTGGTTGAGCGTGGTGCCCAAGGCACCTGAGTCGCTGGCCGTGCGCACGGCCTCTTTGAGTTGTCCCAAAATTTGCGACTCGCCTAAGACCATCGAGTCGAGGCCGCTGGCCACTCGAAACGCATGCCGCGCCGATGCATCGCCTTCAAATCGGTAGGTGTGCCTAGCCAAAACATCGACTTGTGTTTTGCCGGTATCTGCCAACCAACTCAGTGTTTGAGGTATTTGAACCTCATCACCTGCACAGTAAATTTCTGTTCGATTGCACGTGGACAAAATAGCCACTTCTTTGTGCGTGGCAAAGCTCTGGCGCAAACCCTTCAAGGACTGATCCAAGCGCTCCGATGCAAATGCAAAGCGTTCGCGCAAATCAATCGGCGCAGTTTTGTGGTTCAGCCCTAAGGTCCAAACAGCCATCAGCCCACCACCCTCAAGAAAGGTGCGGCCTTCACATCGGGCCAGCAGTCTTCAATGCGTTTTTGAATGCCGGGAGCAGTCAGGCCATAGTGCTGCATCAGTTTTTGCGGGTCACCATGCTCGGTAAATTCATCTTCAAAGCCCACCACCAACACTGGCATTGCAATGCCCATGTCTTGCAAAGCTTCCAGCACAGCTGCGCCTGCACCGCCCTTGCGAGTCGCATCTTCAAGCGTGACCAAGCGATCGTGTGAAAGCGCAATTTGCTTCAAGGTTTCAACATCCAAGGGCTTGGCCCAACGCATGTTGACGACCGTGGCGTTCATGCCTTCAGCCACTTTGAGAGCTTCGTACAAAAGAGGGCCAAATGCGAGCAGTGCCACGCCTTGGCCTTGGCGCCTGATTTCGGCTTTTCCAAATGGCAAGGTCTGTAAGTCAGTTGCCGCTTTGGCGCCCACACCTGCACCCCTTGGGTAACGAACTGTGACCGCATGATCTTGCGCATAAGCCGTGCTGAGCAACTGCCGACACTCTGCCTCGTCGGCAGGGCATGCAACACTCATGTTGGGAATGCAACGAGTGAACGCAATGTCGTACATGCCTGCGTGTGTAGGGCCATCGGCACCCACCAAACCTGCACGGTCAAGTGCAAACACCACGGGCAAGTTTTGCAAGGCCACATCGTGAATCAGTTGGTCGTAGGCTCGTTGCAAGAAAGTGGAATAGATGGCCACCACGGGCTTCAAGCCCTCGCAGGCCATGCCTGCGGCAAAGGTGACGGCATGTTGTTCTGCAATGCCCACATCGTGATAGCGATGCGGGTACTGTTGACTGAAGTTCACCATGCCCGAGCCTTCGCGCATGGCGGGTGTGATGCCCACCAAGCGCTCGTCAACTGCAGCCATGTCGCAAAGCCATTGGCCAAAAATTTGGGTGAACGTTGGTTTTGGAGGCACAGATGGTGCAACACTCACAATGCCCACAGCGGGATCAAATTTACTCGGGCCGTGATAATTTACAGGATCGGCTTCAGCTCTTGCATAGCCCTTGCCTTTGCGGGTAACAACGTGCAAAAACTGTGGGCCAGGTTTGTTGTACAAACCTCTCAACGTATCCACCATCTCTTCCACATTGTGGCCATCCACAGGACCCGTGTACTCGAAACCCAAATTTTCAAACATGGTTTGAGGTTTGATGAAGCTCTGTGTTTGCTGCTCAATCATTTGCGCCAGGGCATACAAAGGCGGCGCGTTTTTCAGCACCTCTTTGCCAATTTTTTTGGCATCGGCATAAAACCTGCCGCTCATCAATTCGTGCAAATAATGGTTCAGAGCCCCAACGGGCGGGCTGATGGACATGTCGTTGTCGTTCAAGATGACCAGCAAGTTGCAATCGCTCGCGCCAGCATTGTTCAAAGCCTCGTAGGCCATGCCAGCTGTCAGTGCGCCATCGCCAATGATCGCGACTGCTTTACGGCGGCTGCCCATTTGTTTGGCGGCCATGGCCATGCCCAATGCGGCCGAGATGCTGGTGGACGAGTGGGCGGTGCCAAAGGCGTCGTAAATACTTTCTTCACGGCGCGGAAAGCCACTCAAACCACCCATTTGGCGCATGCTACCCATCTGTTCGTTGCGGCCCGTCAGCATTTTGTGAGGGTAAGTTTGATGGCCCACATCCCATACCAAGCGGTCTTCAGGGGTGTTGAAAACGTAGTGCAGCGCCACAGTCAGCTCAACCGTTCCCAAATTGGAGCTGAAATGCCCGCCCGTTTGCGAGACCGACTGAATCAAACGCTCCCGCAACTCTGCGGCCAAAGGGGCCAAGTTGTCTCGGGACAGTTTTCTAAGCTGCGATGGGGACTTAATCCAATCTAGCAGGGCACTCATCATTTGCCTCAATATCTGTTCAATGAAGCGATAATTTAACTGGATTTGACAAAACGTCAAGTTAAATTGACACTTTGTATAATTTTTTAAGTTGACACTTTGTCATTCGGCCCGTTTTAACCTTCACATTGAACCAGATGTCTTTGACCTTTCCCTTCTCTGCCATTGTTGGCCAAGACGACATGAAAATGGCCATCATGCTGACGGCCATCGACCCCAGCATCGGGGGCGTTTTGGTGTTTGGTGATCGCGGCACTGGCAAATCAACAGCCGTCAGGGCATTGGCTGCACTTTTGCCCAAAATGCGCGCCGTAGTGGGTTGCCCCTATGGTTGCGACCCTGAAAACGCCAAGTGCCCAGACTGCTTGGCGAAGGCGGCAGCGGGCAGCAAAGCGGGCGCCGCCACAAAAACCAGCCATTTGGTCTCGGTGCCGGTGGTTGACTTGCCCCTCGGTGCCACTGAAGACCGGGTGGTCGGCGCTTTGGATCTTGAGCGGGCCCTTTCACAAGGCGTGAAAGCCTTTGAGCCAGGACTGTTGGCGCGCGCCAACAGGGGTTACTTGTACATCGATGAGGTCAACTTACTGGAAGACCATTTGGTCGATCTGCTGATTGATGTGGCCGCTTCAGGCGAAAACGTGGTGGAACGGGAGGGCCTGAGCGTGAGGCACCCAGCGCGCTTCGTTCTCATTGGCAGCGGCAATCCGGAGGAAGGCGAGTTGAGGCCGCAGTTGCTGGACCGCTTTGGCTTGTCCGTGGAAGTGAAAACACCAGACACGCTGGCACAGCGCGTGGAAGTGGTGAAACGCCGAGACGCCTTCGAGCAAGGGCCACAAGCCTTTACCGACGCATGGAAAAAAGAAGACGACCGCGTCAGGCGCAGCATTGTGGCGGCCCGCAAACGTTTGCCAGACGTGGCCATTCCCGATAAAGCCCGCGAATTTGCCGCCCAACTCTGCATGAGCTTAGGCACCGATGGCTTGCGTGGCGATCTGACACTGGTTCGCGCGGCGCGGGCCGAGGCTGCTTTGCAAGGCGCATCCAAAGTTGAACAAAAGCACCTGATTCGGGTGGCGCCCTCTGCGCTTCGTCATCGGCTTCGCCGCAACCCCCTTGATGATTCAGGCTCTTCGACGCGCGTCGAAAGAGCACTGACAGAGCTCACGGCACCCAAGCCCCAACCCAACAACACCTAATCGAACAGGCCCTCCCCTCCTATGCAAGGCGACGCCGCAACCATCGCTGCACTTTTTGCAGTCGACCCAGTGGGTCTGGGCGGTGTGGCACTTCGCTCACCTGCCTGCGACAACCGAGACCAGTGGTTGGCGCTTTTAAAAAGCCTCTTGCCAACACAAACTCCCCTGCGGCGCGTGCCCCTGAACATCAATGACACGGCCTTGTTGGGCGGACTTGACTTGGGCGCTACCCTGCAAGCGGGCAAGCCCATCGCCCTTAAAGGCTTGCTGTCACAAGCCGATGGTGGCGTGTTGGTTTTGGCCATGGCCGAGCGCATGAGCTTGTCTTCAGCGGCTCGCTTTGGCAGCGTGCTTGACACCGGCATGGTGGCTTTGCAACGAGATGGTTTAGACACATCGGCCAAGGCCAGTTTAGGCTTGGTGGCCCTTGATGAAGGCGCCAGCGACGACGAACAAATGCCAGCCAGCCTGGCGGATCGACTGGCCTTTCGCTTGCTGATGGGCGCGCAAGACGAGGACGAAGAAGGGCCCGAATGGTCAGCTCAAGAAGTGCTGAATGCACGCGAGCGTTTGTCACAAGTGACGATAGACGACGAAGCGGTGCAGGCCCTGTGTGCAGCCGCGTTGGCGCTGGGTATAGATTCTCTGAGAGCCAGTGTGTTTGCAGTGCGCGTGGCGCGGGCCGCTGCTGCGTTAGCTGGCAGCAATATCGTCGAAGAAGAACACACCGGCGTCGCTGCCCGATTGGTGCTTGCACCACGCGCAACACGTGTGCCGCCAGCAGCACCGCCAGAAAATGAGGCGCAAGACACGCCTGCAGAAACTCAAGAGCCACCAGAGCCGCCGCCCGAGCGACCTTTTGAGCCTGAGTCCCAAGATGCTCAGAACAAGGACAAATCCAAAGCAGATGACGATCAAGAAGAAGACCCTGGCCTGCCTGAAAATTTAGCCGAGTTGGTGCTCGAAGCAGCCCAAGCCGCCATCCCTTCTGGCCTGTTGGCCAGCTTGAAAATTGGTCAACTGCAACGTGCCAAAACACCCACCTCGGGGAGTGCAGGCGCTCTGCAAAAAAATGCATTGCGCGGCCGGCCTGTGGGCGCACGCAAAGGCGAGCCGCGTGCGGGGCAACGCATCAATGTGCTTGAAACGCTCAGGGCTGCAGCACCTTGGCAAAAACTTCGGCAGCGACAACAAGCCCCCACTGATGGGCAGAAACAACGCATCGTGGTGCGCAAAGAAGATTTCCACGTCACGCGCTTTCGCCAATCAGGGCAGACCACCACGGTGTTTGTGGTCGACGCTTCAGGCTCCTCTGCGCTCAACCGTTTGGCCGAAGCCAAGGGCGCCGTTGAATTGTTGTTGGCCGACTGTTATGTACGGCGCGACAGTGTGGCGGTGCTTGCATTCAGAGGGCAGACAGCGGAGCTGATTTTGCCGCCCACTCGCTCTTTGGCACGTGCCAAACGCAGCTTGGCCGGTTTGCCGGGTGGTGGTGGCACGCCGCTGGCGCATGCCATTGATGCGGCCATCTTGTTGGCAGATCAGCTGAGAAAAAAAGGCGAGACACCCATCGTGGTCCTGCTGACAGATGGCAAGGGCAACATTGCACGCGATGGCAGAGCCGGTAGAGCGCAGGCCGCCACAGACGCTTTGGCAGCCGCTACAGAAATGCGCTTGCGAGGCTTTAGCACTTTGCTGGTGGACACCTCGCCGCAAGCGCAAGATGCAGCCAAAAATCTGGCCCAAGCGATGGGCGCGCAATACTTGGCCTTGCCTTATGCCGGCGCCAATTCCTTGAACCAAGCAGTTCGCGCGGTGGCTGGCCGGTCTTGAAAAGAAGCTGATTGTGAGCCAACGCCAAGCTTTAAATTGGAACACCGATGGCCGCCACTGGCCTCTGCGACAGCTTTCAAGTTTCATTGACACTCCTCGGCTTCGCTGGCATGTGCAATGCGCCCATCACCCCAACCCGCAGGCCAAGAGCATTTTGCTGTTGCACGGCACAGGCGCTTCGACCCATTCATGGCGCCATCTAATGCCTTTGCTGCGCGACCACTTCACGGTGGTCGCAATCGATTTTCCAGGCCATGGTTTCACCGCCATGCCAAAGGATTCTGACGTTGCCACTTTGTTTTCGATTCAGGGCATGGCCGCAGGTGTGGCCGAGTTGTTGGCACAAATGCAGTTCAAGCCTGACATCTTGGTTGGCCATTCTGCAGGCGCTGCAGTGGCTTGTATGTTGACGCTCGACGGGCATCTAAAGCCGCAACGCCTGGTCTCTTTGAACGGTGCTTTGCTGCCCTTGGATGGCGTAGCTGGGCAAGTTTTTTCACCCTTGGCCAAGGTGCTGACCAAGGCACCTTGGATGCCCGAGTTGTTTGCATGGCAAGCGGCGCGTGCCACCGTTCTGGATAAGCTGTTGGAGGGCACTGGCTCAAAGCTGGATACCGAAGGCACCCGGCTCTACCGAGCTTTGATCAGCAACCCATCCCATGCACAAGCTGCGCTTTACATGATGGCGCACTGGGATTTGCGCACTTTTTGGGACCGGCTTCGTACGCTGCAAGACCCTCTCACCTTGGTTGTTGGCTCGCAAGATTGGATTGTGCCGCCGTCAGTGGCCTATCGGGTGGCCGAATCACTGCCGCATCTGCGAAGCCAAGACATCATTTCACTGCCCAATCTGGGGCACCTCGCGCATGAGGAGCAGGCGCAGTGGGTGGCCGATGTGATCGTGCCCATGGGCCAGTCTGCCGACAGCCCGCTTTGAATTTAATTTCAAAAAAGCAAGGCAAGCCCTGTTGACAGACACATTTGATGTGTCTATATTTGTTTACACATACATGTGACAACCGAAATTGTCACTTGTCCCGTGTTTTACATTGATTGGAGACAAGCGCATGAAGGCCATCACAAGAATCGAGCAGTGTCTGGCCATGGCCTTAGCGTCTGCCGAAGACCCAAGTTGCCCTCCTAAATTGGCTGGTGCGGTTCGCCATGCGGTGTTTCCTGGCGGCGCTCGTGTTCGCCCCCAGCTGACCTTGGCCGTTGCCCAAGCTTGCGGTATGGACGATCCTCGCCTGAGCGAAGGTGTCGCAGTGGCCATTGAACTGATGCATTGCGCCTCATTGGTTCACGATGACCTGCCCTGTTTTGACGATGCCAAAACACGTCGTGGCCGCGCCTCGGTGCATTTCGCCTATGGCGAGCCTTTGGCAGTGCTCACAGGCGACGCCCTGATCGTTTTGGCCTTCCAAACTCTGGCTGCAGCCGCCAGCCAATCGCCACTGCGCTTGCCCGGTTTAATGCACATCGTTGCCTCTTGCGTCGGCATGCCCTCTGGCATTGTGGCTGGCCAAGCCTGGGAATCTGAATCGCGCGTGTCTCTCATGCAATACCAGCGCGCCAAAACCGGCGCGCTGTTTGTGGCGGCCACCAGTGCGGGCGCGTTGAGCGCTGGCGCGGATCCCAAGCAATGGCAAGCCTTGGGCGACTGTTTAGGCGAGGCTTACCAAGTGGCCGACGACATTCGTGACGTCATGGGGCAAGCCGATCTGTTGGGCAAGCCCGTCGGTCAAGACGCGCAACACGACAGGCCGAATGCCATTGCCAACCTCGGACTGTCAGGCGCCATTGCCCACTTTGAATCGCTGATCCAAGCTGCTTCTGATTCCATTCCAGAAGGGCCTAACGCCCAGTCGATGCGTGAGTTGGTGATGCAACAGTCTGAGCGTTTGGTGCCCCGTGCAGCTTGCAACGCTTATCGCGCCGGCACAAGTACTGGCAACAACCAAAGCGTCTCTCATTGATATGAAAACCCTGGATCTGGCCTCATCAGCTCAACGCGTGGGCCGTAAGACGCCTTGGCGAGACTCGCTGGAAGCGGTCTGGGATCGCATGATGACCAGCACGTCTTTGTACCGCTGGAGTGTTTCCAATCCTCTCACCCGATGGATCACACAGCGCCGTGCGCGCCAAGTGTTTGACCTGATGGCGGGCTTTGTGTATTCACAAGTCCTGTTGGCGTGTGTGCGTTTGCGCATTTTGGAAACGGTTGCCGAACGCCCACGCACCCTCGAAGAATTGGCCCAGCTCACCAACCTGCCTGTCGCTGGTTTGCAGCGTTTGTTGCAATCGGCACTGGCTTTGCGCTTGCTAGATTTGCGCAGTGAAGGGCGCTATGGCTTGGGCGCATTGGGTGCCCCTGTGGCGGGCCATGTTGGCATTCGCGCCATGATTGAACACCATGCTGTGTTGTACCAAGACATGCAAGACCCTGTGGCCATGCTCAAAGGCACAGACCAGCCAGGCGCCATGTCGCAGTACTGGCCCTACACCATTGAAGACCAAAACGCCCAACGCGCGGCAACAAATGCAGCCCAGGCCGAAAAGTTTGCACGCTATTCCAACCTCATGTCAGCGTCGCAGCCCTTCGTGGTGGATGAAATTTTTGCCAGCTACTCGTTTGACGAGCACCGCTGTGTGCTCGACGTGGGCGGCGGTCAAGGCACCTTCTTAGGCCGCTTGGCACAACATGCCAAGCACTTGCAGTTGCATTTGTTTGACTTGCCCGAAGTGGCGACCCTGGCCCGCGCTAACTTTGAGCGCCAGGGTATTGCGGATCGCGCAACGGCCAATCCTGGTAGTTTTTTAGAAGACGCTTTGCCCCGTGGCGCCGACTTGGTCACTTTGATCCGTGTGGCACACGACCATCCCGATGCCGATGTGAAAACTGCGCTTCGCGCCATTTTCGAGGCGCTGCCTGTGGGCGGCACTTTGCTTTTGGCAGAGCCCATGGCCCAAGAGCCTAACGAAACGCCTCACGGCGATGCGTATTTCCATTTTTACCTGTTGGCCATGGGCGCTGGCAGGTTGCGTACAGCCCGTGAGTTGATGGCCATGATGGCAGAGGCTGGCTTCTCGAATTTGGAACTTGTGCCAAACCCCATGCCCCTGCAAACGCAGATCTTGGTGGGGCGAAAGCCACAGGGTTTACACCCGTAAATTGATTTATTTGTAAATATTTGTTGACACAAATCAGTGTAAGAGTAAATATACAGTCATGCAGTCCACCGCTATCGTTTTCCAGCAACCCAAGTCATTGGCTTTGACAGGTTTGTCCTTGCCTGAAATGGGCGCGGCAGACGTCAAAGTTGAGGTTGAGTTCAGTGGCATCAGCACGGGTACAGAGCGCCTTCTTTGGGATGGCACCATGCCCGCATTCCCCGGCATGGGCTACCCCTTGGTGCCAGGCTATGAAACCGTTGGCCGCGTGGTCGATGCAGGTGATCAAGCCACATTGAAAGTAGGCACACGGGTCTATATCCCTGGCTCTCAATGTTTCCAAGAAGCTAAAAATTTATTTGGCGGCTCTGCCTCCAAATTGGTCGTTCCTTCTGCACGCGCTTTGCCCATCCAAGAATCATTGGCCGAGCAAGGTGTCTTATTTGCTTTGGCTGCCACGGCCTATCACGCTCACAGCGCGCCCGGCACAAAGCAACCCGATTTGATTGTGGGTCATGGCGTTTTGGGTCGAATGATTGCCAGACTGGCTGTGTTGGCAGGTGGCCATCCAGTGGTGTGGGATACCAACCCTGCACGCCGCTCGGGTGCTGTGGGTTACGAGGTCATTGACCCCAGCACAGACACCCGCAAAAACTACAAATGCATTTGTGATGTCAGCGGCGTCAGTTCACTTCTGGATGAACTCATTGGCCGCTTGGCCCCAGGCGGTGAAGTGGTTCTGGCGGGTTTTTACGACACGCCGCTTTCTTTTGTTTTCCCACCTGCTTTCATGCGCGAAGCGCGCATTCGAGTGGCAGCACAGTGGTCACCCCCGGATTTAGCCGCGGTGATTGCCTTGGCAGGCGATGGCCTTTTATCCCTAGATGGCTTGATTACGCATCGCCAAGATGCAACGCAAGCAGATGCCGCATACCGCACCGCTTTTGGCGATGCCGATTGTTTAAAGATGGTTCTTGATTGGAGACAAGTCACATGAGCTCGAGTTCAATTCCCTCTGTAGCCCCCGTGAATTTCATGCGCGATATTTTGCGCACTGAAGCGGCCATTGAACCCACCCCTGTATCGACCTCTGAGGTCACAAAGGAAACACAGATCATTGCCATCTATGGCAAGGGCGGCATTGGCAAAAGCTTCACGCTGGCCAACCTCAGCTACATGATGGCGCAGCAAGGTAAAAAAGTTTTGCTCATTGGCTGCGACCCTAAAAGCGACACCACCAGTTTGTTGTTTGGTGGCCGCGCATGCCCCACCATCATTGAAACGTCTTCCAAGAAAAAATTGGCGGGTGAAGCGGTTGCTATTGGCGATGTTTGCTTCAAACGCGATGGTGTTTACGCCATGGAATTGGGCGGCCCTGAAGTGGGACGCGGCTGCGGTGGTCGCGGCATCATTCACGGTTTTGAGTTGCTCGAGAAGCTCGGCTTCCATGAGTGGGGTTTTGACTACGTGCTGCT
The DNA here is from genome assembly GCA_044233865.1 of Limnohabitans sp. GTDB lineage: Bacteria > Pseudomonadota > Gammaproteobacteria > Burkholderiales > Burkholderiaceae_C > Limnohabitans_A. The sequence continues at coordinate 9,159 of JBIIJK010000028.1, read as the reverse complement.
CGACTTCTTAGGCGACGTGGTTTGCGGTGGCTTCGGTTTACCCATTGCCCGCGACATGTGCCAAAAAGTGATTGTGGTGGCCAGCAACGATTTGCAGTCACTGTACGTGGCCAACAACGTGTGCTCTGCGGTTGAATATTTCCGCAAGTTGGGTGGCAATGTAGGTGTGGCCGGCATGGTGATCAACCGCGACGATGGCACCGGTGAGGCCGCCAACTTTGCTGAGAAGGTGGGTATCCCTGTGTTGTCCACCATTCCTGCCAATGAGGACATTCGCAGAAAGAGCGCCAGCTACGAAATCATCGGCCGCCCTGAGTCCGTGTGGGGCCCCATGTTTGCCGAGTTGGCTGCCAATGTGGCCACTTCAGTACCGATTCGTCCCAACCCCATGACACAAGACCAGTTGCTGGGCTTGTTTGCAGCTTCTGCTGTGGGTCGCGATGTGGTGCTCGAGCCTGCAACCCAATTTGACATGTGCGGCAAGACTGACACCAGCAAGCCCACCCTCGAAGTTGTGTACGACGAAGTCTGACACCATGAGCAAAACGATTCCCATCGTCCCAGCCTCTCAAGCGCCAACGGGCATGAGCACTACCATCGAAGGCGATGGTATGGGCTGCCACTCGGGTGGTGAAAAAATGCTGGCTGCCGCTAAGGCCTCCGGCAAGTCTGAAGTGTTGGCGCAATATGCCAAAGACTACCCGGTAGATCCCAAAGCGGGTCCCCACGATCAACCGCAAAGCATGTGCCCTGCGTTTGGTTCTTTGCGTGTCGGATTGCGCATGCGCCGCACCGCTACCATTTTGTCTGGCTCTGCATGCTGCGTATATGGCTTGACTTTCACATCGCATTTTTATGGCGCTCGCCGCAGTGTGGGCTACGTGCCTTTTAACTCTGAGTCCCTGGTCACTGGCAAGTTGTTCGAGGATATTCGCGAGTCTGTTTACGACCAAGCCGATCCTGAAAAATACGACGCCATTGTGATCATCAATTTGTGCGTGCCCACAGCCAGCGGCGTGCCATTGCAGTTGCTGCCCAAAGAGATCAACGGCGTTCGAATCATTGGTATCGATGTGCCAGGTTTTGGCGTACCCACACACGCAGAAGCCAAAGATGTCTTGGCCGGCGCCATGCTGAAATATGCGCGCGAAGAAATTTTGGCAGGGCCTGTTCAAGCGCCGCGCACGGGCCGCTCTGACAAACCCACCATCACCATGATTGGTGAAATGTTCCCCGCCGATCCCATCATCATTGGCCGCATGCTCGAGCCCATGGGCCTTGCAGCAGGCCCCGTGGTTCCAACACGCGAATGGCGCGAACTTTATGCAGCACTCGATTGCGCAGCCGTAGCCGCCATTCATCCGTTTTACACCGCAAGCGTTCGCGAATTTGAAGCAGCGGGTCGTCCTATTGTTGGCTCAGCACCCGTTGGACATGACGGTACCGAAGCTTGGCTTCAAGCTATTGGCAATGCTGCCAATGTGCCGCAAGCCCAAATTGACATGGTGAAAAACATCATGTTGGGTGCCATCAAAGGCGCATTAGCCAAGTCCCCTATCAAAGGTCGCATCACGCTCAGTGGCTACGAAGGTTCTGAGTTGTTGGTAGCGCGTTTGTTGGTAGAGAGCGGTGCCGATTTGCGTTATGTTGGAACCGCTTGCCCTCGCACTCCTTGGAGCGCGCCAGATTGTGAATGGCTTGAAGCACATGGCGTGCACGTTCAATACCGCGCATCGCTTGAACAAGATTTGGCAGCCATGCACGAGTGGAAGCCCGACTTGACCATTGGCACCACACCTGTGGTGCAAGCGGCCAAAGAGCTCAGCATTCCAAGCTTGTATTTCACCAACCTCATCTCTGCTCGCCCCTTGATGGGCCCTGCAGGTGCAGGTTCTTTGGCACAAGTGATCAACGGCGCCATTGCCAACAAGACGCGCTTCGACGAAATGAAAGCCTTCTTTGGTGACACCGGTACCGGTCATGCAGCCGGCGTTTGGGAAGCATCACAAGGCGTGCCGCAAAACCGCCCCGAGTTTGAAGCTGAAACACGCAGACAGCTCGAGAAGCTGGCCAAGAAACGCAAAGCGGAGGCCATGATCTGATGCTAGTTCTTGACCACGATCGTGCAGGCGGCTATTGGGGAGCGGTGTATGTGTTCACCGCCATCAAAGGCTTGCAGGTTGTCATCGACGGGCCTGTCGGCTGCGAGAACTTGCCTGTGACGTCCGTGCTTCATTACACCGATGCATTGCCACCGCATGAGTTGCCCATTGTGGTCACAGGTTTAGCGGAAGAACAATTGGGCCGCGAAGGCACCGAGGGCGCCATGCGCCGTGCGCACGCCACGCTCAATCCTGATCTGCCTTCCGTGGTGGTTACAGGCTCGATTGCAGAAATGATTGGTGGTGGTGTGACGCCAGAAGGTACCAACCTGCAACGCTTTTTACCACGCACCATCGACGAAGATCAGTGGCAATGTGCCAACCGCGCCATGTACTGGCTCTGGCAGCAATACGGCATGAAGCATGTGCCCAAGCGTGAGCGCAAAGAGGGCGAGCGTCCTCGCGTCAACATCATTGGCCCAAGCTATGGCACCTTTAACTCGCCCAGCGACCTGGCTGAAATTCGCCGCTTGGTGCAAGGCATTGGCGCCGACGTCAACATGGTCTTCCCTTTGGGCTCGCATCTGGCTGATGTGTCCCGCTTGGTCGAAGCCGATGTGAACATTTGCATGTACCGCGAATTTGGTCGCATGCTCTGTGAGGCTTTAGAGCGACCTTATTTGCAAGCTCCCATTGGCTTGCACAGCACCACCAAATTTTTGCGCTCTTTGGGCGAACTGCTTGGCCTCGATCCCGAGCCCTTCATCGAAAGAGAAAAGCACAGCACCATCAAACCTATTTGGGATCTGTGGCGCTCTGTGACCCAAGACTTTTTTGGCACCGCCAACTTTGGCGTGGTCGCCAATGAAACTTACACGCGCGGCATACGCCATTTCTTAGAAGACGAAATGGGCCTGCCCTGCAACTTTGCCATCTCGCGTATCGCGGGCGCCAAAACAGACAACGCAGAAGTACGCAAACTGGTCACAGAAAAAACGCCACTCATTTTGTATGGCAGCTACAACGAGCGCATTTATTTGGCCGAGTGCGGTGGTGGCGGCATGATGAAAACCAGTTTCATTCCTGCCAGTTTTCCATTGCCCATTATTCGCCGCCATACCGGCACGCCGTTCATGGGCTATGCCGGCGCCACTTACATCATTCAAGAGTTTTGCAACGGCCTGTTCGATGCCCTGTTCCACATCCTGCCATTGGGTACCGAGATGGACAAGATCGAAGGCACCTTGGGCCGCTCTGCGCCCAACACCACCGTGCCGTGGGAGCCAGAGGCACAAGACAGATTAGAGGCTTTGTTGGAGCAACAACCGGTGTTGGTTCGAATTTCAGCAGCCAAAAGAATGCGCGATCAAGCAGAGCGAGATGCACGGGAAACCGGCCGCTCTCATGTTGAAGCGAAAAGATTCACAGAATTGTTCGGTCAAGCGAATGAAGGAGCACATGCATGAAAGGTGTGAACTTGAATTCGTTGGGTCGTCCAATCTCTCGGCCAGTCCGAGGGTTCACCTGTTGCGGTGTCAAAGCCACAACAGTCCGTCCTGTATCTGCAAGGGTACAGGGAGTCGCCGAAAGGCATTTAGAAAGAGGCACAAACTATGACTGATGCAGCTAACCCTTCAGGGCTGTCAGACGAAGAAGCCCAAGAGTTTCACCAGTACTTCATACAGGGCTACCTGTTGTGGGCTGTGGGAGCTTTCTTCGCCCACAGCTTAGTGTGGATCTGGCGTCCCTGGTTCTAAAAAAACCATTCAACGGAGGTAAGTATGACCCACCCGAACGATCGCATGACAAAGGTTCAATCTCACGACCATTTTGATGGTTATGGGGTCACCTATGTTTTGCTGTTTTTAGTGTTCATGGTTCTCGCTGTAGCGGGACAGTTGCTGGTCCTTGACTGGCGTAGCTGGCTCCCTGGAGCCGAGGGTTCAACGGGCACTTTGGACGGCGTGAAGTCTTCTGTCTATACCGTTATTTCTCAATTGAGTTAAGAAAGGAAATTACTATGTGGCGCATGTGGCGTGTAATAGATCCCCGCAAGGCAATAGTTCTAACTGGACTTTTGATTGCCTTTATTTCAACATCGATTCACCTGATTCAAATCAGTGGCGATCGGTACAACATCAACAGCTGGCATCCCGATACGGCCAAGGCCGCAGCGGCGAAAGCACAGCCACAAAATGCGGCTTTGCCGCAAAAATAAGGACCACTGGTCTTTATGTCGACAGACGCACCTCGCTCAATTTATCTGAACGATGCGTCTGTCCTTTTATTTTTTTAATTTGAAGCCTACAAGACCTCACAAACAGTCAATCGGTCGGAGGATGCAACCATGTCCATGCTGAGTTTTGAACGCAAATACCGTGTACGCGGCGGTACTATTTTTGGGGGCGACCTGTTTGATTTCTGGGTCGGTCCTTTCTATGTCGGATTTTTCGGAATCACGACGATCTTTTTTGCCCTCATGGGCACCATGATGATTTTGTGGGGCGCAGCAATGGGCCCTACATGGAATGTTTGGCAAATTAACATTGCCCCACCCGATATCTCTTATGGCTTGCGTTTCGCTCCCATGATGGAAGGTGGGCTTTGGCAATTGATCACAGTCTGTGCCATTGGTGCATTTGTATCGTGGGCATTGCGTGAGGTTGAAATTGCCCGCAAGTTAGGCATGGGCTTGCATGTACCCGTAGCTTTTGGCATGGCTATTCTTGCGTATGTGAGTTTGCAAGTGATTCGACCCGTGCTGATGGGTGCTTGGGGTCATGCGTTCCCCTACGGCATCTACAGTCACCTTGACTGGGTTAGCAACACGGCTTACCAGTACTTGCACTTCCACTACAACCCGTGGCACATGATTGCTGCCAGCTTGTTCTTTGCTGCCACGCTGGCCCTCTCGATGCACGGTGGCTTGGTGTTGTCAGCCACCAACCCTGGCAAGGGCGAAGTGGTGAAGTCACCTGAACACGAAGACACCTTCTTCCGAGACCTCATTGGTTACTCGGTCGGTACTTTAGGCATTCACCGCTTGGGCCTGTTCTTGGCACTGGCAGGTGTTTGGTTCGGCATTGTTTGTATTGTTGTCAGCGGCCCGTTCTGGACCGGCGCTTGGCCTGAATGGTGGAGCTGGTGGCTCAACATGCCCATCTGGCGCACCTAATTAAAGAGAGGAAATTGAAATGGCCGAATACCAAAATCTTTTCACCTCGGTGCAGCCCGTCGGGCCTTTGCACCATGGCGTTGACTTACCTCGCGGCGACGACAAGCGCACGGGAGAGCCTTTTCTGGTGCACCTTTTGGGTCGCATTGGCAATGCCCAAATTGGTCCTGTTTATCTTGGCTCGCTCGGTGTAGCGTCCCTGATTTTCGGCATCGCAGCTTTCAACATCATTGGCTTTAACATGTTGGCTTCGGTTGACTGGAATCCAATTCAATTGTTGCGTCAGTTGTTCTGGCTGGCGCTCGAACCACCACCACCTGCTTATGGTCTGGGCATTCCTCCGCTGGCAGAAGGCGGTTGGTGGCTCATTGTCGGCTTCTTGCTCACGATCTCCATCATGTTGTGGTGGGCTCGCACTTACAGACGCGCCAGACAACTGGGTTTAGGCACGCATGTGGCTTGGGCCTTTGCTGCAGCCATTTGGCTTTACTTGGTTTGCGGTTTCTTCCGCCCCATCATGATGGGCAGCTGGTCTGAGGCCGTACCCTTCGGGATCTTTCCACACTTAGATTGGGTGTCGGCCATCTCTCTGCGATACGGTAACCTGTTCTACAACCCTTTCCATGCCTTGTCCATTGTGTTCCTGTATGGCTCTGCGTTGTTGTTTGCAATGCACGGTGCCACCATCTTGGCCGTCGGCCGTTATGGCGGCGAGCGAGAGATTGAACAAATTGTAGATCGCGGTACAGCGTCTGAGCGTGCTGCCTTGTTCTGGCGCTGGACCATGGGCTTTAACGCCACCATGGAATCCATTCACCGCTGGGCCTGGTGGTTCGCAGTGCTCTGCCCCTTGGTTGGCGGTATCGGTATCTTGCTCACAGGCACCGTCGTTGACAACTGGTACCTCTGGTCTGTCAAACACCATGTCGTACCTGCCTACCCATTGGTCACCCCTCTTGTGGTCGATCCAGCTATTTTGGGAGTGAAACCATGAAAATAATTTTTAAATCTGCACTGTGCCTGATGGCAGCCGTGATGTTGGCAGGCTGTGAAAGGCCGCCCATTGAAACGGTACAAACTGGTTTCCGTGGCACCGGCATGGAACAAATCTACAACCCACGCACTCTTGCCAAGCAGGCGTCTTTGAATGCAGCACCTGCTGCAGCAGAGGCGGCCTCAGAGGATGGCCCCAAGGCCAAGGACGTTTACAAAAATGTTCAAGTTTTGGGCGATTTGAGCGTGGGCCAATTCAACCGCCACATGGCCGCCATTACACAATGGGTTTCGCCAGAAGCGGGTTGTGCTTATTGCCACAATGTTCAAAATTTTGCGGATGACGATAAGTACACCAAGGTGGTTGCGCGTCGCATGATTCAGATGACCCAAAAGGTTAATCAGGACTACAAAGCGCACGTGGCCGATACAGGCGTTACTTGCTATACATGCCACCGAGGTAACAACGTTCCGACGGAAGTTTGGACTGCGCCAAAAGATCGCCTTTATGCAAACAGCTTGTTAGGCGATTTGGCTGGGCAAAATATAGCTACCAAAGCAGCTGGTTTGACGTCTTTGCCGTCTGATCCATTTTCGCCTTACCTCATGAACGCACAGCCAATTCGTGTGAACAGCGATACAGCCATGACCGGTGCGGGCGCTTATGCCAACCGCACATCGACCAAGCAAGCCGAGTTCACTTATTCGCTGATGGTTCACATGTCTGAATCGTTGGGTGTGAATTGCACGTATTGCCACAACACGCGCAACTTTGCATCTTGGGAAGAGTCACGGCCACAGCGGGTCACTGCTTGGCATGGCATTCGGATGGCACGTGACTTGAACAATGAATACATCATTCCGCTCACCGACAAGTTCCCGGCAAATCGCCTCGGACCCAAAGGTGATGTGGCCAAGGTCAATTGCACCACCTGCCACCAGGGCGCTTACAAACCGCTTTATGGTGCGCAAATGGCCAAGGACTACCCAGAGCTTCAGGCCCTCGTAAAGCCCTAAGCTCTGAATCTCACAAGGCCTGCACCCGCTGCGGTTCAGGCCTTTTTTTATGGGGAATTCAGACATGCGCACGACAACAGCAAACGACGCCAATGGCCAAGTGGTCGTGATGTTGTTGGCTGACATCTCTCACGCCTCGCGGCTGTGGGGTTGGTCGCGCATCGTCAAAGGACCCCAAGCTTTGCAAGGCATTCCTGGCTTGCTGTTTTCAAAAGTATTGGGCAGTGGCTATGAGGGTGGCTTTGGACTTCGACCCAGCCCTTCGCGCCAAGGCATGTTTGGCTTGTTTGAGTCTTTGCAAACAGCCCAAGACTTCATTGAAAACTCCAGTGTGTTGCAAGCCTACCAAGAGCGCTCTGACGAGTTTTGCTGGGCTCTTCTAAAAACCTGGTCATGCCGAGGCAGTTGGGATGGCCAACTGCTTGATGTTTGCGCGGCGCAACCCATCAAGGGGTCTGTGGCGGCACTGACGCGCGCCTCTATCAAACTGGCCAAAGCGCCTGCGTTTTGGCGTCATGCACCACCTTCTCAAATCGCACTGGCAGATGCCAAAGGTTGCCAACTGGCCGTGGGATTGGGCGAAGCACCCTTTGTGCGGCAAGCCACTTTCACCATTTGGGACAGCGTGGCCGACATGAATGCTTATGCGCGTTCGGGCGCGCACTTAGAGGCCATTCAAGACGCAGCACAAAACGACTACTTTTCTGAATCCATGTTTGCACGATTTGTCCCTCTGCAAGTGCAAGGTCAATGGCATGGCAAAGTCTATGCTTAACCCAAGGCACACCCCTCGGGTGGTTGTAGTGGGCGCAGGCATTGGCGGCTTGGTGAGTGCTCTGGTTTTGGCACACCGCGGATTGGACGTGACGCTGATTGAAAGTGCCGCAACGCCCGGCGGCAAGATTCGCAAAGTTCAAGTCGATGGCGTAGGCGTTGATTCCGGCCCCACCGTGTTCACCATGCGCTGGGTCTTAGACCAAATGCTGCAGGAGATGGGCACGTCACTTGCCGATATTTTGAAACTCGAAAATATTGGCGTGCTGGCCAGGCATGCGTGGGATGGCAGCTCACAGACGCTCGATTTGTTGTCTGATACAGAACGCAGTACAGATGCCATCGCAGCCTTTAGCAGCCCCCAAGAAGCCAGACGGTTTTTAGGCTTCTGCAAGCAAGCGCGAAGTCTTTATGACACGCTAGAGAAGCCCTACATTCGAAGCGAGCGGCCCGATCTTTTGAGCATGGTGGGTGATCTGGGATTTCAAGGCATGGCCACACTCACGGGCTTGGGGCCTTTCGCCAGTTTGTGGCGCAGTTTGGGCAGACACTTTCACGACCCTCGCTTGCAACAATTGTTTGGCCGCTATGCCACTTACTGCGGCTCTTCGCCGTGGTCCGCGCCGGCTACTTTGATGTTGGTGGCGCAAGTTGAATTGGATGGTGTGTGGTCGGTCTCTGGCGGCATGTTTGAAGTGGCCAAAGCTTTGGCGCAGTTGGGCGAAAAATGGGGTGTGAAACCTCGATATGGTCATGCCTGCGCGCGCATCCTTATACAAGGCGGTCAAGTCAGTGGCGTGCAACTTGAATCGGGTGAAGTGCTAGAAGCTGACCATGTGATTTTCAATGGCGATGTGGCCGCATTAGCGCAGGGTCTATTGGGCCCTGCAGTGCAACCGGGCTTTGCCAAAGTACCAGCTCTCAATAGATCCTTGTCTGCTTTCACTTTGTCAATGCATGCCGAAAGTAGCGGCTTTCCCATGGTGCGGCACAACGTCTTTTTCAACCAAAATTACCAGCGTGAGTTTGATGATATTTTTCAAAATCGCAGACTGCCTGAGCAAGGCACGGTGTATGTCTGCGCGCAAGATCGAAGCG
>JBIIJK010000102.1:0-4752 GCA_044233865.1 Limnohabitans sp. | reverse complement strand
GGTGGCCCAACGAAGGCACTACGGCCCATGGATTCTTCAGGGTGAGTGCAGTGTCGAGGGATCCAGCGAGGTTTGTCATACCAGAATTCCTTTCCATAATGGATCGGATTTTAGCACTCTCTTGGCGCGAGTGCCAAATTTATAACTTATTGATTTTATTGATATTTATCAATATTCCTGACTGTAAATAAGGTCTTTCTGGGCTTTAACAAGAATGAGCGCACTGCAGTGCTTATTCGCCGTGAGGCGCGATTTTGACAAAAGCACCCCCTTGGAAAAGTGCGGCCTTGTCATGTCTGTCAATGTGCGGTTGACGTGCTTCGACTTCGTGTCTAAAAACATCCGATGAATCAAGCGCACGGTAGCCAATGTGTTTGGCATGCGTGTTGTCCCACCAAGAAGATTGATTGTCTGACATGCCAAAGATGATGGTGTGACCCACGATGGGGGCCGTCAGTGCAGAGACGACCAAGCGCTCTAAATCATCAAAGCTGATCCAAGTGGACAGCATGCGCCGATCTTTGGGCGCGGGCAGTGCTGAACCAATGCGAATGCTGACAGTTTCAATGCCCCAACGCGCCCAATACAACTCGGCGACATCTTCTCCAAACGCTTTAGACAAACCATAAAAACCGTCTGGCTTAGGCGGCATTTTGTTGTCTATGACTTCATCTTGTCGATAAAAACCCGTGACGTGATTGGAGCTGGCAAACACAATTCGCTTGGTGCCTTCAAGCCTAGCAGCCTCGTACAAGTTGACCATGCCCACAATGTTGCTGGCCAAAATGGGCGCCCAAGGTTGCTCTGTAGAAACGCCGCCTAAATGGACGACGGCATTCACATCTTTAAGAAGCGTTTGCATGTCAAATGCGTTGGCCAAATCTGCTAATTGAATTTCTTCGCCAACTGCCGCCACGCCCAAATCATTTTGATCACTGACCCGAAGCACATTACAGTAGGCCTTTAGTCGTGGACGTAACTCGCGGCCCAATTGCCCTGCGGCACCGGTGAGCAGAAGTTTTGAAAATACGAGGGGTGATGCTTTGGGGTTGAGCATGCAAGCTTCCTTGAAATGTTTTATTTATCTGACCATGGCTGGCATTTTGGGGTTGAAGGTCCAGCCAGGTATCAAATATTGCATGGCCATGGCATCGTTGCGCGCGCCCAAGCCGTGTTGCAAATAGAGTTGATGCGCCGCTTCCACTGCTTCCATGTTCAGCTTGACGCCCAAACCGGGTGCCGTGGGGACGTCGATCATGCCGCCCTTGATTTGCAGCGGCTCTTGTGTGAGGTACTGCCCATCTTGCCAAATCCAATGCGTGTCAATGGCCGTGACTTTGCCAGGAGCTGCTGCCGCACAGTGTGTGAACATGGCCAAAGAAACATCAAAGTGGTTGTTGGAATGTGAGCCCCATGTAAGGTCGTACATCTGGCACAACTGAGCCACACGGACAGAGCCTTGAAGCGTCCAGAAGTGGGGGTCGGCCAAAGGAATGTCGACCGACTGCAATTGAATGCTGTGCGCCATTTCGCGCCAGTCTGTGGCCACCATGTTGGTGGCCGTAGGCAGCCCTGTGGCCCGTTTGAATTCGGCCATCACTTCGCGGCCAGAAAACACGCCCTCTGCGCCACAGGGGTCTTCGGCATAGGCCATGGTGTTGCGATGATCGCGTAGCAAACGAATGGCGTCTTTTAGCAACCAACCACCGTTGGGGTCCAGCGTGATGCGCGCCTCTGGGAATTTTTCATGCAAGGCCACAATGGCCTCGACTTCTTCTTCGGCGGGTAGGGCGCCGCCTTTAAGTTTGAAGTCTTGAAAGCCATAGCGGTCTTGTGCCGCTTGAGCCAAGCGCACGATGGCTTCGGGCGTAAGAGCGGCTTCATGTCGCAAACGCTGCCAGTCGTTATTGGCATTGGGTTCGGCGTTGTAAGGCAAGTCTGTTTTTTGCCGATCGGCAACGTAGAACAAATAGCCCAAGACCTGAACTTGAGCGCGTTGTTGTCCCTCACCCAGCAAGGCTGCCACAGGCACGCCCAAATGCTGACCCAATAAATCGAGCAAGGCACTTTCGATGGCCGTGACTGCATGAATGGCCACGCGCAAGTCAAATGTTTGATTGCCACGGCCACCTGCATCGCGATCTGCAAATTTTTGTTGCAGGCTGTTGAGCAAGTTCTTGGCGTTGCCAATGCTTTGACCTTCAACCCACGGGCAAGCGTCTTCCAGTGTTTTGCGAATTTTCTCACCACCCGGTACTTCGCCTATGCCCGTGTTGCCGCTAGAGTCGGTCAGGATCAAGATGTTGCGTGTGAAGAAGGGGCCATGAGCGCCGCTGAGGTTCAACAGCATGCTGTCCCTGCCTGCGACGGGAATGACTTGCAGTTTCACAACGGTGGGGGTGTGGTGGGTGGTGGTCATAGGGTTTGTTCGGGTTAGTCTGCGTCATTCTATGAGGACGACACGCTATCATTGATCTCGTGAACCCTGACATTTATTCAAGCATTGTGATGCACCCTGCAGACAACGTGGCCATTGTGGTGACGGCGGGAGGTTTGAAGCTGGGAGATCGAGTTCGAAAAGGTTTGTCCCAAGACAGCCTGGTCTTGTTGAGTGCTGTGCCGCAAGGACACAAAGTTGCCTTAAGTGCCATTGCCGCTGGTCAAGCTGTCATTCGCTACAACGTCAAGATTGGCCATGCCAAAGTCGATATTCCAGCGGGCAGTTGGGTGCATGAACGCTTGCTCGACATTCCAGCGGCCAGAGACTTTCAAAATTTACCTTTGGCCACCGCGCCACAAATTCCCATAGAGCCGCTCTCTGGCTATACCTTTGAAGGCTTTCGCAATTCAGACGGCTCCGTGGGAACGCGCAACATTTTGGCCGTCACCACCACTGTTCAATGTGTGGCGGGGGTTGTATCGATTGCGGTGCAAAAAATCAAAGAAGAGTTATTGCCTTTGTATCCCAACGTGGACGATGTGGTGGGCATTGAGCACACCTATGGTTGCGGTGTGGCCATCGATGCACCTGATGCCGTCATTCCTATTCGCACCCTGCGCAACATCAGCCTCAATCCTAACTTTGGCAATGAAGTGTTCGTGATCAGTTTGGGCTGTGAAAAATTACCACCGCAGCGCTTATTGCCGCCAGGCAGTTTTCCATTGGTCGACGAACGAACGGCAACTGACGGACCCGATACCATTTGTTTGCAAGACGACCAGCATGTGGGCTTCATGTCAATGTTGCAGCACATTGTGGAAGGCGCCAAGCCACACTTGGCGCGCCTGAATGCCAGACGCCGTGAGACGGTGCCTGCCAGTGAGTTGGTGGTGGGCGTGCAGTGTGGTGGCAGCGATGCATTCTCTGGCGTCACTGCCAACCCTGTTGTAGGTTTTGCGGCCGATTTGTTGGTTCGCGCTGGCGCCACCATTATGTTCAGTGAAAACACCGAAGTGCGTGATGCCGTTGAACAACTGACACACAGGGCCAGCAGCCTTGAAGTGGCGCAAAGCATTGTGCGAGAACTCGATTGGTACGACCGCTACTTGGAAAGAGGCCACGCAGACCGCAGTGCCAACACCACACCTGGCAACAAAGCCGGGGGCTTGTCCAACATTGTGGAAAAGGCCATGGGCTCTATTGTGAAGAGCGGCAGCTTGCCTATTCAACATGTGTTATCGCCTGGCGAAAAACTCAAGCCAAATCAAAAGGGCCTGGTCTTTGCGGCCACGCCTGCCAGCGATTTCATTTGTGGCACCTTGCAATTGGCGGCGGGTATGAACCTGCATGTTTTCACCACGGGCAGAGGCACACCCTATGGCTTGCAAGCCTGTCCGGTGGTGAAAATTGCCACTCGAACAGATTTGGCCAAACGCTGGCACGACTTGATGGACCTGAACGCAGGCCGTGTGGCCGATGGCGACATCAGCATTGAAGAGGGCGGTTGGGAGTTGTTCAGGTTGTTGTTAGAAGTGGCCAGCGGCCAAAAAACTTGGGCGGAGCATTGGAAATTGCACAATGCCTTGGTGTTGTTCAATCCTGCGCCGATTACTTAATACGTTTGCAAAATTAAAAGGGACGATGATGAAAAAAATACTGAGTGCTTTGCTATCTACTGTTTGCATTTCTAGTGCCATGGCCTGGCCTGATAAAACGGTTTCGTTGGTGGTGCCATTTCCGCCTGGTGGCTCTACGGACTTGATCGCTCGCACGCTAGCACCGAAGTTGCAAGAGAAACTGGGCGGCACTTTCATCATTGACAACAAGGCCGGTGCCACAGGTACTATCGGTGCAGGTTTTGTTACGCGAGCTGCACCCGATGGCCATACGTTGTTTGTTTCTTCATTGGGCCCTTTTGTCATTGCACCGCACTTGCTGGCCAGAGTGCCGTACGATGCCCTTAAAGATTTTGACTACATCACCATTGCTGTTCAAGCGCCCAATGTATTGGTGGTGCCGGCCAATTCACCCCACAAGACGATGAACGATGTGATTGCTTTTCACAAAGCCAATCCGAATAAATTCACCATGGCCTCCTCGGGCAATGGCAGCAGTGATCACCTGACGGCCGAGTTGTTCTGGCAACAAACCAACACCACGGGCATTCATGTGCCCTACAAAGGCGGCGGTCCTGTCATGATCGATTTGCTTGGCGGACAAATAGACAGCTCTTTCATGAACATCAACACGGCCATGCCCCAAATTTTGGCTGGCAAACTGCGCGCGCTGTCTATTACCAGTGTCAAGCGTTC
>JBIIJK010000056.1:0-13087 GCA_044233865.1 Limnohabitans sp. | reverse complement strand
ACATCAAAGGCTGTGCAACGGTGCTCGGCTTCTTCGGCAGCATGCCATTGCCACATGGTTCTAAGGCGTGGCTCTGTGCCTTCAAAAATTTCAGAGTGGCTTAACAGCCAGTCAGCAAAAATGTCTGTGAAGTGTTCGGTGGCTGCCGTGGCCGCCAATTGCTGGCGCACGTTTTGATGGGCATTGGCTTTAATGCGTTTGGCTGAGCGCTCTGCGATGATGTTGGCGAAGCCTTGCAATTCGATGTGACCATTGAACAGCGCATGAATGCGGCGGTGTGTGGCCTCTTGTCCAATGAAGCCTTTCACTTCCTCCGCAAATTTTTCCCGTGTGGCGTCGTCCATTTGCTTGGCGCCTTCGCGGACTGAATCGATGAAGAACTGCTCGCCCACAGGAAAGCTCATAGACAAAGCATTGAAGAATGCTGACTTGAAAGCATCACCACCACACCAACGCTTTTCAAAAGGCGTTGTGAGGTCAACCAATAATTTTCTAACTGCGAGTTCAGACATGAATATCTTTCAATAGGACCGAGGGTTTTGGAGGGCTATTCGGTAAAGCATTATTTTGCTATATTTTCCATACATGAATGTATGTTTTTGTGACATCCTTGTTTTTAAAGGGTTTTTCTCTGATTTGGAGCAAGAGTTTGGAGGTTTATCATCCAAACTTTTGAAACCCGCCTCTATGGGCCACTTATGCTGAAGAAAATTGTCATTGTTTTTGGATTGTTAATTTCAGCCTTTGTGCTGGTTGTGGGGGGGCTTTATGTCAAAGGTGGCCAAGCAGAGATTCTTCTGTGGGTGGTCAAAATCTTCATCAGAGAAGAGCATGCGCCTAACAGGGAAGTGACTTGGGCCATTCCAGCGGCTAAGCTAACAAGCTCTGAAGCCAGTGCGGGCACCAAACCCCCCAACGTCATACTGATTGTGGCCGACGACTTGGGCTTCAACGACATCAGCTTGAACGGTGGCGGCTTGGCCAAAGGCACTGTGCCCACCCCCTTTATCAACAGTTTGGCGCAGCAAGGTGCCAATTTTGAGACCAGCTATTCGGGCAATGCCACCTGTGCGCCTTCACGTGCCGCCATGATGACCGGGCGTTATCCCACGCGCTTTGGGTATGAGTTCACGCCAACGCCTAAGCAGTTCATGAAAGTCATTGGCCACTACAAGGGACCCAACCAAGTGCATGGCTCGATCTATCATGCTGATCGAGAGAAAGATCTGATTCCTTATGAAACCATGGGGCTGCCACGCTCAGAAATTACGTTGGCCAAGTTGCTACAAGCGCAAGGCTATCGAACCCTGCACGTGGGCAAGTGGCATTTGGGCGATGCACCTCAATTTAGAGCTTACGAGCATGGCTTTGATGAGTCTTTGTCGTTTCCTCATGCCAGCTCTCTTTACTTGCCAGAGAACGATCCCAATGTGGTGAACGCTCAGCAATCGTTTGACATCATCGACAGATTTCAATGGGCTGCTGGTAGTTTTGGCATGCGCTTTAACAACAGCGAACTTTTCAAGCCCAAACGTTTTGTGACCGATTACCTGACGGACGAAGCCGAAAAAGCCATTGAGGCCAATCGCAATCAACCCTTCTTCCTTTACTTGGCCTACACCGCGCCGCACACGCCACTGCAAGCCACCAAAGAAGACTACGCAGCACTGTCGCACATTGAAAATCACACATTGCGTGTGTATGCCGCCATGGTTCGCAACCTAGATCGCAACATTGGCCGTGTGCTGCAAACACTCAAGGACAAGGGCTTAGACGACAACACCATTGTGATTTTCACCAGCGACAACGGCGGTGCACATTACGTGGGCTTAGATGGTTTGAACACCCCTTACCGCGGCTGGAAGGCCACGTTTTTCGAAGGTGGTATTCGAGTTCCCATGTTTATGCGTTGGCCCGCAGGCATTCCCAAAGGTGTGAAGCCGCAACTGCCAGTCAACCACATTGACATCTTTACCACGGTTGCTGCAGCCACGGGCGCCAAGATACCCACCGACAGACCCATGGATGGCATCAACTTGTTACCCCAAATCGCCAAGCCTGCCGATAAAGGCCCAGATCGCTCGTTGTTCTGGCGAACAGACACGTATCGGGTGATTCGAAAAGGCGATTGGAAATTGCAAGTGACGCAAAACCCAAGAAAAGACTGGCTCTACCACCTGGCAACAGACCCGACTGAAAAAGTGAATTTGGCCACGCAAGAGCCTGCCAGAGTGGCCAGCATGAAGAAAGAATTAGAAGCTTTCAATGCGACGCAAGTGAAGCCTAACTGGCCTTCCATGGCGGAAGCTGCCATCGCCATTGACAAGCACATTTTGCAAAAAACGCTGATAAGCGACGAATACATCTATTACAGCAATTGAACACACGCAAGCAGCAAGCCGGTCAGGCTTGCGTGCTTGATAGTGATGTCGCTTAGCTGGCGCGAATAAATGCCACCAAAGCTTGCGACACTTCTTCCCCTTTGTCTTCTTGAACAAAGTGGCCGGCGCCTCGAATTTTGGTATGGTTTTGATTGGCTGCACCCGGCACCAATTTTTGCCACATCCTTTCGCCACCTTTTGTGACGGGGTCGCGCGTAGCAAACAAGGTGATAAAGGGCTTGGTCCAAGCTTTGTACATGTCCCACGCTCGCTCGTTGGCTTCGCGAGCGGGATCGCTTGGGTCAATGGGCACCAATGTGGGGAATACTCTGGCCCCTACTTTGTAGCGGCTGTTGGGGTAGGGTGCATCGTAAGCGGCCACAGCTTCATCACTTAAGCCTTGCGCACATCCAAAACGAACAATTTTGCCAATGGGAAACCAAGGGCTGTACATGGCAAAGGCGCGCCAGATGTGAAATGCCTTTGGAATCTTTTCTTTGCCAGTGGGCAAGCCACCATTGCTAAGGGCAATGCGTGCAAATCGCTCTGGCATCTCGGCCACCATGCGAAGGCCAATCAGTGAACCCCAGTCTTGGCAAAACAAGGTGATGTTGTGTGCTTCGACAGATTCAAGCCAAGCGCTCATCCACTGCACATGGTTTTCGTAGGTGTAGTCGGCGCGCTGGGTCGGTTTGTCTGTGCGACCAAAACCCACTTGATCAGGCACCAAAACACGCATCCCGGCCTGAACCAAAACTGGAATCATTTTGCGGTAAAGAAAAGACCATGCAGGCTCGCCATGCATGAGCAAAACAACGGGGCCATCTTTGGGGCCCTCATCGATATAGGCAATGCGCAATCCGCCAATTTCGGTGTAGTTGGGCTGATAAGGAAAGTCGGGCAGGTTTTGAAATCTTTCCTCGGGTGTGCGAAGAAAACTTTCGATGTGAGGCAATTGGCGCATGAAACTGGATCAATCTTTAAGTGGCTTGAAAATTCAAATAAACTCAAAAGCGATGACTGACGTCAATGCTTTTCTTTCCCGCTGGCAAGCTCAAGAAATCGCCATCTTTGGCCACTTGAATCTTGCCCTTGAAAACATCTGCCGTGCCTTTTAGAAACGCATCCACCAAGCCTGGCAGTGGAAGTGGCGGCGCAATGTGGTTGAGCAGTAAATAGGACACCTGCGCTTGCTGGGCAATTTCAGCAGCTTGAACGGGCGAGGTGTGGTAGTCCGTGATGTCCTTCATGATTTGTTCGAGCTTGTCACGTTTGGCCGTTTTTGCGCCTTCTTGTAGCAGCTTCATTAATTCCATCGACATGGCCTCGTGTATCAGTACGTCTACACCCTGAGCAGCCTTGGCCACATGCACAGAGGGAGTGGTATCGCCGCTGATCACGATGCTTCTGTCTTTGTATTGAATTTTGTAGCCAACTGCAGGATGAATGGGGGCATGCGCCACACTGAAGGCGTGAATTTTTGTGTCTTGACTGTCATACACCAGCGTGGTTTCGAATGCTTGGGTTTTGAACGAAACAGCTTTTGCGCCAAATCCACTGCTTGGAACAATGGCCTCGCCATGGTGCGCTACCCGATAGCCACGATCAAGGCTATAAGCTTGCATGAAACCGTTGACCACCGTTTCGACGCCCTCGGGGCCATGCACCGAAACGGGTTGTGTATTTGAATTGGAGACCCATCGCTGGAGTAGCAATTCACCTAAGCCATCGATGTGGTCTGAGTGAAAGTGCGTGAGGAAGATGCCCTGAATGTTGCCTGCATTGAAACCCATTTTGTTGATGTTTCGCGCACTGGTGTTGCCTGTGTCAAAAACAAAAAGTTGTTGTCCAGCAATGACCAGGGTACAAGGCCCACCCCGTTTGTCATCAGGCATGGGGGAGCCTGCGCCGCAAACAGCAATGTGCAAACCATCGGGTAAATCTTTGAGGGCATCGCCGCCCATTCGCTGAGCAGTGATGCGCTTTGCGATTTGCAAGCTAATGGGTTCTTGAAAGGCGTACAAGCTGCCCGCAAGAATTGCAATCAAGATAAGGGCTGAGCCCAGTTTTCCAATGCGCATTTTTACACTCCAAAAATTCTGGCTAAACGAACGCCAAAGCCTTGAATCCAAGGTGAGGTGTATCTCAGCTTGGGTCGGCTGGCTTCCGTCGCTTTGATAATTTGATTCACGATGCCTTGCGTGCTGCGTGCTTCTAACAATTTAAACGTAGCGCGCTCTTGCTTCTGCATCTTCTGGGCTTGGTGGGCAAAGTAGGAAGACTGTCCCATCCATGCATATTTGCTGTCTGTCATGGCTTGGTTGAAACCGGTATGAATGGCGCCAGGCTCGATGAGCGAGATGTGAATATTTTTCTTGAGCTGGTCCATTTCGGCCCGCAGGCCTGCTCCAGCTGCTGAGAGCGCAAACTTACTCATGCTGTAGGGCATGAGGAAGGGCATAGGCACTCTGCCTGCAATGGAGCTAACCAAAAGCACCGTGCCTTTTTCGCGCCGAATCATGCCGCTCAAAGCAACTTGGGTGAGTTCGAGGGTGCAAAACAAATTCACTTCGAAAATTTTCCGAACACGTTGCATGTCGACTTCCGCCAACGAACCTGATTCGCCCATGCCTGCGTTGTTGATCAAAACATCAATGGCATACGGCTCGATGAGTTGTCTGTCAGTTTCCAAGGTGATGTCTAGCTTGAAAACCTCGAGAGGCGTGCTCTTGCTTTGCGCCTCAAGGCTTAGGGCTTCAGCTTGCGCCTGAGTTTGGGTGGTGGCCAGCACGCGGTGCCCTCTGGCAGCCAAGGCAAATGCTGAGTCTTTGCCAATACCAGAGCCCGCGCCAGTGATCAAAATAGTTTTAGACATGCAAAATTCGATTCATTCAACAGTAGCAACATAAATACGAGCAAGACGGTCCATGGAGGACCAATAGAAATCTTGGTGCCAACCTGCACTTGGAAAAACCACTCCCTGCATATTGCCGCCAGTTTGTACGCGTGCTTTTTCTTGGCCAGTCTCAATGTCCAACACCAGTACCTTTTCATTGAAGCGGCTGTAGTCATTGACGCACACTTCACCCGTATTGGTAAACAGCAGCATGTGACTGGCAGCACCAAAATTGTCATGGTGCCAAAGAGGGGTCAATTCAACATCGTGCGCATTTCCGTTTTGAATTGAATTAATTTTCCACGCCCGTAAATGTCGGTTGGCAGAGTCGTAGCCCAGCACGATGCGGCGTTTTAAATCGATCAAGGGTGGATTCGTGATGCTGCCATGAGGCAGGCCACTAACTTCCCAGCTTTGATGTGATTGCGCATTGTGCAATGAGACCCGAATGAGCCGGTTGGCGGCCTTGTGGATGCCAGCACCCAACATGCTCATGAAGTAGTTGTGCTTGCCGTTGTCCATGAACCAGCCGTGTTCGCCGTCGATCACCATGTCCCAGCCATAGCTGTGCGTTGCATCTTGCAAATAATGAAATTCCCAGTCTGTATCTCGAACCAATTGTTGGGAAGCTTCATGCCAGTGGTATCTGAAAATGCGGCTGATGCCCACCACATACACTGTGTTGCCATGGGCACTCAAACGGGCAATGGAAGCTTCGGGGCACACCACATCGCTGCTGGCCGCTTTGAAGCTGTCGGGGTGAAGTGTAGTGAGCTGAGCAGGTGTTGAGTCCGACAGATTTTTGGTCACAATCAAACCATTGTCCAGCACCACAAAGCTGTTGTAGGGCTCATTGACTGGCAACACATAAGACGCAACTGCTTGGCATTGGCGATTAAGTTTGTGCGCGTGCCGGCCGTAGACCACCACGATGTGGCCGTTGGCATGAACCGCCATGCCGCCCGGCCACATGGGGCCGCCTTCTAATCTTGGTGAGCATTCAAGCGTTTCAAGCGTGACAGGGTCGATGCGAGAAACTTGGGCCGTGGTGCCCATTCCCAAGTAGGAACGAACTGCAGAATGTGTGAGAAGAAATACTTCACCTGGCGCACCCAAGACGGTCATGGTCGACATTTGTGTGCGTTTGGAAGTGCACGCCAGCTTCTTGCCAGGTTGCAAATTTAAGCAGGCCGCGTTGTGAGGCGTTTGAAGCCTAGAAGGCCCTGCATCTTCGCAAGGCCAAGGGCTGTCAAAGTAACCAGACGGCGCCATTGTGTGAGCTCAATGGGCAGTTGGTGAAAGCGCATTGTATTTGCGCCGACGCCAAAACCAAAACGTTCCTAACAAAATCAATCCCATGGTGCCGATCAGGTGCAACTTGTACCTGGGCCAGTAAACAAACACCAGCGAGTTGATGATGACTTGTTCGATGGGGTCGTAGCCAGAGGGCATGTCAAGAACGCCATTGGCTTTGGCCCATTTGGCATAGTCGGCTTGCATGCTTAAGAACAGGTCTGGCAACTCGTTTTGCAGATCTTGCGTTTCACCCGGATCTTTCATGATGTTGTACAAATGCCATTGACCGTCGCCTACCGGCGCCAAGTTGCTCAGCAATTTGTAGTCGCCCTTGAACAAGGCTTTGTTGCCAGACAACTCGTATCCCAGTGATTCATCTGGCCTTCGAACTCTTGTCGCATCTCCGGTGATGACTGGCATCAGGCTGTGACCAGTTAGGGGGTAAATAGTTTGCCCTTTGTAGAGGATGCCAGGATGTTGAACGCTGGCCAAGTCAAGCAGGGTGGGTACGATGTCATTCACGTGTGTGAGGCTGGCATGCACCCGATTGCTGGCGGACTTTGGCATATTGGGAACACCCGAAATGATCAGCGGCACCCGAATACCGCCTTCACCTGCAAAAAACTTGTAGGTGCTGAGGGGTGACGCGGCGGCACTTGCCCAGTTGGGACCAATGACGCTGTAGGCGCCCTTGCTGCCTAAGCGATCAATATCGCGGTTGTAATTTTGATCCAACCACCAACGACCTACAGCCAAGGCGTAAGGGTCTGTAGCTTCTGCGCCATTGTCAGACAAGAACATGAAAACAGTTTGATCAAATTCGCCCGTTTCTTTCAAATGAGCGATGAGCCGGCCAATGTGAAAGTCCATGGCCTCTGCCATGGCTGCATAAACCTCCATGCGGCGTGCTTGATAGGCTTTGTCTGTCGCACTCAAAGAATTCCAGGTCACATGGGTTGAAGGCAAATTGGCCATTTTGGAGTTGGCTGGTACAAGGCCAAGGGCAATGGCTTTGTCGCGTCGTTCATTGCGCAATACATCCCAACCTTTGTCGTAGCGACCTTTGTATTTGTCGATGAACGACTGAGGCGCTTGAAGAGGAATGTGGTTGGCCTGGAATGCGATATATGCAAAAAAGGGTTTGTCTGATTTGGCGTCAGCTTGAAGGTACTCAAGTGTTTTGTTGATGTAAAACTCTGATGAGTAAAACTCTTTCGGCATCTTGGCTTCTTGCCCGTTGTCGTACCAATACACCTTGTCCGTGAGGTCTAAGTAAAGCTTTCCTGTTTCCCAATTGTCTGAACCGCTATCGCCCATCACCAAGGACCGATCAAAGCCTCTGGCAGGCGGTAAGTTGTGCGGTTCTTTGCCAACATGCCATTTACCAGCCACGTAGGTTCTGTAGCCACTGTCTTGTAGCAAGCTTGATACCGTGACAACACGCTGATTGAGCACACTCAAGTACCCGGCGCGGCCCACATGCGATTGCGGAATGGTCTCCCGCATATTGCCCACACCATTGAGGTGGTTGTCGACCCCGGTGAGCAACATAGATCGCGTAGGAGAGCAAGATGCGCTGACATGAAAGTTCGAAAAGCGCATACCCGATTGCGCCAATTGGTTCAGGTTGGGTGTTTGAATTTCACCGCCAAATGCACCAACGTCACTGAAGCCCCAGTCGTCTGCCAGCATCAAGACAATGTTAGGTCGTTTGGCCCAGGAGGGTGTGCAAATCAAAAGTGCGGCGCTGGCGCAAACGGCCAACCAGATTTGAAGGGTACTGCTTTTGGATGTCATGATTCAGTGAGAGGAAGGCAGGTCAAATCGATCGTGCAATGCTTTTTCAATGACCCAGAATCTGTCTTGACCCCAGACGGCTGTGTCTTCATATTTGAAGGAGGGAACACCCCATAAACCCAGTGCAAAAAGTGCTTGGCGATTTTGTTCCGCGACGGCTCGCCAATGTTGGTCATTGCTTTGGCTCTTCAAAATATCTTTGGCTGCTTGCCAGTGCAGGCCGCATCGCTCAACGATGATTTTAAGATGGGCATCTGTACCAGCATCTAAGCCCTCTGACCAAACACCCAGCATGAAGGACATGACGAATTCTTCGGCCAGTTCATGCATTTGGGCAAATGGAATCAGAGCCATTCCTCGCTCTGTGGGTTTGCCCACAGGGTCATTGAGTCGGCCAAATGGCACATTTTGAACAAAGGCTTCGCGAGCAGCATCCAAGCTGATGTATTTTCTTTTTTCTGCTGGCACTGGCAAGCCACGCATCACCATGGGCAGCACATAGCGCAAGTTCACTTGCACGCCATTGGTCTTGGCCCAAGTAAACAATTTGGCACAACTGATCGCGGAGTAGGGGCTTCTCAAAGAAAAGAAGAAATCAATGCTGGTGCCTTCTGGCACATGGCCTAAGCTTTGATATTGCGGTGTGAAAAAGAGTGGCGTGCGTTGCCCCTCTTTGGCCAAATGAGTTTGTTTAGAAAGACCCAGTGAATGGAGTCGATCTTCTAAGTGATGAAGTCGATCAATGCCCCAATACCATTCACCTTCGTAATAGATGACACCACTTAAGTAGTGGCCCCATTTATTTCGCAGGCGATGTGAAGTGCGCAAGGACTCTTGACTGATCTGTGTGGGCGCTGTTGCCGCGCTTGTCGCGACTGGCCACTGAAGTCCATACTGTTGAGCTAACCTCGCAGCATCAACTTGGCTATAGGTTTTTAATTTGTCGCGCTCGGGTACTGCAGAACTGTCTGGCTGCCCTACCAAATGTTGGACAACTGAAATTGAAAATTTATTTTGTAACAGGGGAATGGCTTGCGCCAACAAGAGGGAGTAGGGGTCTTCCAACTCGTGAAAAAAATGCAAAACGTGTGGACGCTGTTGACCGCTTCTTTTAACTTCTGCTTTTTCACGCAAGGCCAGAAGGCGGCTGCGTGATAAAAATTGTTGGCTGATGACGGGCATCAGCCAACTTTTGAGACTTCTGAATGCCATAGGGGTGAAGTCAGAAATTAAACTGCATCAACCTTAGGCATTCAATCGCTACTTACCAAGCTTTGACCAATCGAAGTTGCAATGACTTGGCGACGATGGCATTGCGGCCACCAAAGTTGTCGCTGTACTGCAAATTCACACCTGCATCTTTACCTGGTAATTTGAAGGATACAAAGGGACCAAAGCCATTGGTTTTGTATCGATTGCCCCCAGCAGGAACGCCCGTGCCCGTGTCATCTGAAATTTGTTGTGTGGATAACAAATTCACGCCATAAGCCCAATTGCCGTTGACTTTCACGATGCCGCCTTCCGCATAAATAAAGTTGCCGCTCTTGTAGTCGGTGTCTTTGTTGCGTGTGTTGATGCCATAAGAAACTCGACCTGCAATGGTCACGCCAGCGTCCCAAGATGCGTCTGTGTGTTTTGGGTTTAAGTTGTAGGTTACAGCAACACCTGGGCGCAAAGTGTAGAAGTTACCAAAACCTGGATTAGGGCCGCGATTCTTGTCGTAAGAGCCTGTAGGTACAAACAGAGAAACGCCTGCTGCAACCTTCAAGCGATCGGCATGACGCACCCACACTGTGGACAGTTCGGTATCACCCATGCCTGATACTTCAAGATTTTGAATGGCACTGGCTGCTGCAATGCGCGCCTGAACTTGGGCGTTGGCGGCGGCTGTGCCAGCATTCAGTTGTCCAACTATGGCGGGGCTTAAGGGAGGGACTGTGGCTGCTGGGGTCAGTGTGCCTGCTGGTTGAGTCACCACGTACGTACGCTTTTGTTGAATGAAAGGCAAGTTAATTGCAAAAGCCACATGGCCATTGCCATAGGTGCTTTCAGTCAAATAGCCACCCACCAAATTCAACTGTGTTTGATCTTGGTTGAAAGCCAATTTGCCTGCAGGAAAAGCGACTTTGTAGGGCAGTGCGGGATTCAATTGAATGGGTGAAATTGCAGGAGGAGCCACATCGTTGCCAGCTGCATCAGCAATGCTGTAGATCTGCAAACTGGTGAGGCTGGCTGTGCCAAAAAATCCTGGTTTGTCAGCAGACGCTGCAATTTCGCCACCAAATGCGCCGACAGGTGCCTGACGCAATTTGTAACTTTCAGCAGCTTGTGCATTGAAGCTGCAGGCCATTAGAGCAACCCACGGCAAATTAGCAAGAGCGAAATGTCTAGCCGTAGCTTTATGCAGAGAATGAATCATGGGTGTCTCCTAAAAAATAGTTATTGAATCAGTACACATGTGTATTGACATTTCACTCTAGCACAGCAAACATGATTAACAGTCTAGGGTTTTCGCTAGCGAGAGCTTTGATTGGGACGAATTTGGTGTGCTACAAATAGGACATGACGCTTATGGACACGCAACCTCAAAATCAAAAGACCAAACCGACGCCCTCCGATGGTGCACGTCTGACGCGGGACAATTGGCTTGACGAAGCCTTTCAAGCGGTTGTCGTGGGTGGCTTTGAAAACGTCAAAGTGTTGGCGTTGGCTGAAAAACTCAAAGTTACTCGCGGCAGTTTTTATTGGCATTTCACAGACCATGCTGACTTGATTGGCAGTTTGTTGATGCGTTGGAAATTAGCTCAACTTGAACTGGATGAAAAATTGAAATCGCATCGCAGCGAAGATCCCATTCAGGATTTGGAGTTTGTGGTGGATGCTGCTTTCAACCAAGCCGGCTCAGAACTCGAGAACCTTCGATTTGAACAAGCCTTAAGAGCCTTGAGTCATCTTCACAAAGGTGCAGCTCAAATGCTGGTGGAAGTTGACGCAGAGCGCATCAATTTATTTGAGTCTAAATTTTTGGTGATTTTGAAAGACCCAACCAAGGCGCGTGATTTGGCTGCGCTTCTTTATTTGGCCATTGTGGGTGGCTATCAGGCTTTAAGTCGGCCTGTGAATCCACCCAACATCAGAGCCTATGTGCAAGGCTTGATTTCAAACTATCTGGTTTTGAAACAAGTCACTTAAGTGTCTTAGTTCAGCCGTTCAACCACTGGCATCTTCCACTGCCCATTCAAGGCCTTGTCTTCTGGCCAATACAGTCGCGCATTGAGTAAAAACGGAGCGCCCATTTGAACGGGCAACCAATTGGCCGCGGCTTCTTTCTGAGAAGGGGGCGTGGCTTGCACCCAAAGGTCCAGAGAACCATCTGCATTGAAAACCAAGCGATCGCGGTCACCTATGGCAAATCTTTGCATCGGGTTGTCAATTAAAAACTCATCTGCTCCGTAAGCCGTGATCGACCAAAAAGCTTTGACGGGTGGCAGCGCATTGGCCGCAAAATGCAAGCGGTATCGGTGCTTGCCATTCAGTGATTGACCTTGGTGGTCAAGGGCGGTGTTAGGGTACGCCGCATCCTCTGGCAAGTTGGCGCCGAGCCCTACCATGGCAACCGCAGCGCGCGTGTTGTAGTCGGTGCCATATCGGCCCAAATTCAAAGGCGGGTAAGACCAGCTTCCATCTTGAGCTTTGGTGTTCAATGTTTTCATGACGCGCTGGTTGGCAATCCATCGACCTAAGCTGAAACTCAATGCGTTCGACCAGCTTAAATGCACGGCTTGGCCAGGTTTAATTTCAAGTTGTGCCAGTCTTTCTATCAGAGGGGCATCTTCTTTTGAAGCTGGGTTACTGACCATCAGTTGCATGAGTCGATTGAAAAATTCTGGCGTGCTAAGCGCTTTCATTTGTGCCACTGGCGCTAAGCTAGGTTCAAGGCTGACTTGCCAATCTGGTTTTGCATCTTTTTTAGAGTCGGTGTTTGCTGATGTGGTGTTTTCTGGCGTTGCCCATTTTGTAAGCCGCAGACGGTTTTGCAATGCATGCACTGTTTCAAAATCTGCTGCGCCGTTGGTTTGGGTTCTGCCAATGAGCCAGACCATGTCGGTGGGGGACTTTAAAAGAGTCATACCCTTAGGCACCTGGCCATCCCATTCCGGGCCGGCCAATAGATAATTGGCGCCTTGATTGCCTGTAGTTCTGGTGCCAGGTGAAGCAAACACATTGGTCCATGCATCCATAAAAGGCATTAACTCGTAACGCTTGTCGTTGGCGGGCATTTCAAACACCCACGGCCCCTCTTTCATGCTGATAAATGCTGTGGTGTAGAGCGTATCGACATTGGGCCGCACCACATCTTTAAATTGCGCGTTTGGAAATTGCCTGACCATGCGCAACTGATTTTCAGGACCGATGTATTTCGCGCTTTGAAGGCGCGTAGTTTCCATGATGACCAAGGGGTAGCCATACAAATAAGCCTCAGCTCCCAGCATGATCTTGTCTTTCATGACAAGCAACATGGCAGCTACCAATGCCACCAAGACCAAAGCTGCAGTGAGTATGCGTTTTGCAGTTTTCATGGCTGATAGATGGTTCTAAAGCCCAAATGGCTGACTGCCAAATCTTCTTCTTGGGGTTGCCTAGACCCTGCGCGATAGCGCATGCAGTAATTGGGCGCACACAAAAAAGAGCCGCCCTTGATCACGCGTGCTTTGGG
>JBIIJK010000064.1:0-10442 GCA_044233865.1 Limnohabitans sp. | reverse complement strand
CGCTCTGCCACAGTGACATAGCCAGTGGCTTTGACGAAGGCTGCAAATTCTGAATTGGTGACCTCTGTGCGATCCATCCAAAAACCTTTCACTCGCACGTTGCGAACAGGTTTTTCTTCGGCATAAACGCTGTCACCCATGTCAAAAACACCCTCAGGAATCCAGACCATGCCAGGCTGAGGGGCATTGGTTAAAGAAGGTGGCAGTTCGCATTGCAGTTTGGTGGACTGCACTTGTTTGACGGATGCCTCATCCTTTTTCAACCACAAGGCAGTTGCGCTTAAAACCAAAAAGACTGAGCCAGCGATGGACCATTGAAGCAATTTCATGGCCACACTATAAATCTAAAGTGCCATGGACATGGCTCAAAGCTTGGCTTGCTTGAGTGCTTCTAGTTTACAGAAATGATTGGCGACGTCAGATTTAAAGCAAAATAGGAACATGAATCTTTTTGAAACCAGTCGACAAGTGACAGTGCTTGGCGCTGGCATGGTTGGGGTTTCGTGTGCTTTGGCTTTGCAGGCCAAAGGCTGGAGTGTGACTTTGGTCGATCAGCAAGCACCCGGCGAAGAAACCTCGCATGGCAATGCCGGCGTGCTTTCTCGCAGTTCCTTGTTGCCTTTCAATCGGCCTGGGCTCTGGCAAAGCCTTCCCGCCATGTTGCTAAGACCTGGGCCCAACCTCAAAATCAGACCCAGTGCGCTATCGCATTGGCAATGGTTGTGGCGTTTTCTTTGGCACGCCAAACGCTCTAGCTTTGAGGTCACCACTGTTGCACTAGATGGTTTGATTCAATTGTCTTCGGACACGCACCGAGCATGGTTGAAAAAAGCCCATGTTGAAAGCCGATTGCGTGATACGGGTTGGCTTTGGTTGTATGCCCATGCAGCTGCATTTGAATCAGGCGCTGCAAGTCGCGAAGTTTTGCAAGAATTTGGTGTCGCTTGCGAGGTATTGAATGCGCCATCGCTGCAGGCCTTGGAGCCTCATTTGGCGCCAGCATTCAGCCATGCTCTGTGGGTCAAAGATGCCGCATCGGTTGATAACCCTCGTGCCGTGGTGAAGGTCTATGTAGCGCAGTTTTTAGAAGCGGGTGGGCAACTGGTGCAATCCAAAGTCAGTGTCTTGCAGCAGCAGCCCAGTGGCTGGCAATGGGTTAACCCAGAAGGCGGCGTCCATTGGGCACCTAATGTGGTGGTGGCGTTGGGGCCTTGGTCAGAGAGCTTACTTGAGGCCAGCCAATTGAAGAACAACTTCAAGGTCAACATGGGTTTTGAGCGTGGCTACCACCGTCATTTCCAACCGGTGGAAGGTGTTCGTTTGGGGCGCCCCATTTATGATCTTTCAGGCGCCTATGTTTTATCGCCCATGAAAGACGAGCAGGGCGCTGACATTCTGCGCATGACCACAGGCGTTGAGTTGGCCGCACGTGATGAGGGGCCAAACCTTCAACAGTTGGAGTGTGCTGAAAACGCAGCGCGGCGTGTTTTACCCATGAAGTCGGCCGTTCAAGGGTCAGATTGGTTGGGCGCTAGACCCACCACGCCAGACAGCCGCCCAGTGATTGGAGAGGCACCTAACGCACCAGGATTGTGGTTGGCGTTTGGGCATCAGCACATTGGCTTTAGCACGGGACCTGGGACTGGCGTCTTGTTGTCTGAATTGATGTCGAAAGAGGCTACCAGCATTGACCCGCGGCCTTTTGCACCGCAAAGGTTTTAAAGGCAATCGGCTTAGTTGAGCAAGGCCTCTGCAAACTCTCGCGCATCAAATGTTTGCAGATCGTCCAGTTGTTCGCCCACGCCTATGAAGTAAACAGGAATGGCTTTTTCGCGTGCAATGGCGCACAGCACACCGCCTTTGGCGGTGCCGTCTAGCTTGGTCACGATAAGCCCGGTTAAGCCCAAAGCTTCGTCAAACGCTTTCACTTGCGTCAAGGCGTTTTGACCCGTGTTGCCATCGATCACCAACAAGACTTCATGCGGTGCGCTGGCATCGGCTTTTTGCACCACACGTTTGATTTTTTTCAATTCTTCCATGAGATGCAGTTGGGTGGGCAAGCGGCCCGCTGTATCGACCAACACCACATCTTTGCCGCGTGCTTTGCCCGCAGACACAGCATCAAAACTGACTGCAGCAGGGTCACCGCCTTGTTGGCTGATGATTTCTACCGTATTGCGTTGAGCCCAAACCGCTAACTGCTCGCGTGCCGCTGCCCTAAACGTATCGGCCGCCGCCAACAACACGCTGGCGCCCTGATCAGCCAAATGATGCGTGAGTTTGCCAATGGACGTTGTTTTGCCTGCGCCATTGACGCCTGCCACCATGATGACCATCGGCTTTTGTGTGTCGATGTGAAGTTGCTTTTGAAGTGGCATCAGCAAGTCCGTAATGGCTTCAATCAACAAGGCTTTAACTGCTGCAGGGTCGGTGGCCTTGGCCGCTTTGACGCGCGCTTTGAGGTCTTGCAACAAGTGTTCTGTGGCTTTGACGCCTGTATCGGCCAATAGCAAGGCCGTCTCAAGTTCTTCGTACAGTGCATCGTCAATTTGAGTGCCGGTAAAGACCGAGGCAATGCTTCCACCCGTTTTACGCAGACCCGCTTTGAGCTTGCTAAGCCAAGATTGGCGGGGTGCTTCAGCAGCTGTAGGCTGTTCAGATGCGGTGGTTGACTGGGCTTGAGTTGACGAGGGACTGGCAGGCAAGGCCTTGTCATCAACAGGGGCTGTTTTGGTGGATGATCGAAAGAATCGGAACATATTGAAGGGTGTGTTGGGCTCTATTCTATGAAAACTTAAGTCACGCTCAAAATCTCCTGACAACGAGGTAAGCTCGAGCCCATGCCTACTAAACCAATCCATCAAGCTGCTATCGGCTCACCTTCGCACGAAGTCCGCATCATTGGTGGCCAATGGAAGCGCAGCAAAATCAAAGTGATCGATCGACCCGGCCTGCGGCCCACGCCAGACAGGGTGCGCGAAACACTGTTCAATTGGCTGGGCCAAGACCTGACGGGTTGGCGCTGTGTCGATGCCTTTGCGGGCACCGGTGCTTTGGGATTTGAATCTGCATCGAGGGGTGCTCAAAGTGTGTTGATGTTGGAACAAGATGCACAACTGGTGGCACAGTTGCTTGAGACACAGCAACGTTTAAAAGCTCAAGCCGTGCAGGTGCAAAAGGGCGACGCCATGATGGGCCTGCAACGCTTGGCGCCCAGTAGCCTGGATGTGGTGTTTTTAGATCCACCATTTAAAGGGGAGTACTTCGAGAAAGCATTGCAGGCTGCTGCCAAAGCTGTTGTGTCAGAGGGCTGGGTCTATTTGGAAGCCCCCGTCCATTGGACAGACGAAGCGGTTCAGGCCTGTGGACTGCAGGCGGTGAAACACATGAAAGCCGGTGCTGTTCACGCACATTTGCTGCAACGCCCATTCGAGGGATAATCCTTCTAAACGAACAGGAGCTCCCATGAGTCGCTCAGTTACCGCTGTTTATTCTGGAACCTTTGACCCCCTCACACTGGGTCATGTAGACGTTGTCTATCGCGCTTCCCAAATGTTTGACAAAGTGGTGGTGGCCGTGGCCACCGCACACCACAAAAAAACACTGTTCACGCTGGATGAGCGTTTGGCCATGGCCCAAGAGGTTACCCAAGACATGGGCAATGTGACTGTCTTGCCCTTCACGGGTTTGTTGTGCGATTTTGTACACACCCAAGGCGCGCGTGTCATTGTGCGAGGCTTGCGCTCGGTCACCGATTACGACTACGAAACTCAAATGGCTGGCATGAACCGCCACTTGGCGCCCGAAGTTGATACCGTGTTTTTGCACACCAGCGCATCGGTTCAGCACATTAGCAGCACCTTGGTGCGTGAAATTTCTAGCTTGGGTGGCAAGGTAGAGGGGCTTGTGTCTCCGGCTGTTTTGAAGGCCCTGCAAGCCAAGCGTTAAATATCGGCCGCTTCCACCATGAAGCGAACGCGTTTTTGGCCTTGCCATTCGTCCACATCCAATCGGAAGGCCAGTTTCACGCGGGCTGGCAAAGGCTCTATTCGACCAAACCAAATGCCATCCACCGGTTGACCTTGGTGCTTGAGTTTCAAGGCCAAGTGTTTTTCACCCACCAGTCTTTGCGAGATAACTTCAAGCTCTTCGCTGAACACAGGTGGTGCAAAACCTTGCCCCCAAACTTCTTTGTGCATCACATTAATGAATTCAACACGCCGGTATTGTGCGTCTAAAGGCCCGTCAGTTTCGAGCTTGCGTTGAAGGGTGGCAGGTGACATCAGCGATGCGGCCACTTCCATGAAGCATGACTCAAATAATTCCAGATGTTCTTCTTCAATGGTGCAGCCCGCAGCCATGGCGTGTCCACCAAAGCGCAGCAAAATGTGCGGGTGCTTTTTGGCCATGAGGTCTAGCGCGTCGCGCAAATGAAAACCTGGAATCGATCGACCAGAACCTTTTAATTCATGCTCTTTGCCAGGTGCATTGCTGGCTGCAAAGACAAAGCAGGGCCGGTGAAATTTGTCCTTGATGCGCGAAGCCACAATGCCCACCACGCCTTCGTGAAAATCGGGGTCAAAAACACAAATGGCTGGCGGCGGTTCATCGCTGTCATCAAACAAAGACTCGGCGATTTCCATGGCTTGCTGGCGCATGTCGCCCTCAATGTCTCGACGCTCTCGGTTAATGGCATCAAGTTGCCTTGCCAACTCATCGGCTTTGGCCGCATCGTCGGTGATTAGGCATTCAATGCCCAGTGTCATGTCTGATAGGCGGCCTGCAGCGTTGATGCGAGGGCCCAATGCAAATCCAAAATCAAAGGTGGTGGCTAATTTGGCTTCGCGGCCAGCGGCTTTGAACAAAGCCAACATGCCAGCAGGCATCGAGCCTGCTCTGATGCGTTTCAAACCTTGAGCTACCAAGCGGCGGTTGTTGTTGTCAAGTTTCACCACATCGGCCACAGTGCCTAGTGCCACCAAGGGCAGCAGTGCATCGAGTTTGGGTTGAGATTCGGCAGAGAAAATGCTTCGCTGTCGCAATTCTGCACGCAGCGCCAACAACACATAGAACATGACGCCTACACCCGCCAAAGACTTGCTTTCAAATTCGCAACCCGGTTGATTCGGATTCACAATCACTTCTGCATTGGGCAGGGAGGCCGCAGGCAAGTGATGGTCGGTGACCAAGACCTGCAAGCCCAGAGCCTGCGCTTGCGCAACACCTTCTATGCTGGCGATGCCGTTGTCGACAGTGATCAAAACATCGGCACCCGATTGCTTCACGCGATCTGCGATGGGGGCCGTTAGGCCATAGCCATCAACCACGCGGTCGGGCACGATGTAGCTGACATTGTTTGCGCCCAGCATGCGCAGACCCCTCACGCCCACTGCGCATGCAGTGGCACCGTCACAATCGTAATCGGCCACGATGCAAAGGCGCTTGTTGGCGGCAATAGCATCTGCCAACAAGCTTGCTGCTTCCTGAGATCCCTTGAGAGTGGTGGGCGCTAACAACTTAGCCAAGCCATCGTCTAATTCTTCAGGACTGACAACGCCGCGTGCCGCAAACAAGCGCGAAAGCAAAGGATGAATGCCGGCCTGTTCAAGGGCCCATGCACTTCGGGGCGGTACATCTCGCGTCAATATTTTCAAACTCATGGGGCAGAAACTCCGGAAGACAGGGCACGCAATTCTTTGATCACAGAAACAGGTTGAATCAGTCTGTGCAGTTTGTTGAGCCAAGAGACTGGTTGTGGCCGATAGTGCCGCCAAGATGTTTCGCTGCAAAGCGTGAGAGAAACGTCGTGATTTTGATCTAAGGCTTGACTCAAAGATTGGCACAGCGTGGCGTCAAGGTGTTGCCACGCTTGTTGCCACAGTTTGGGGTTGGAAGCTTGCATGTTTTCACGCAAATTAAGTACAACATTCAAGTCTGATGCATCAGGATAAAGTTGTTCTAGGCTGCGATGCAGCCAAAAAGAATTGACGCTCCAGCGGCCCTTCAAACTGCGCTCGTCGTTCACGGGGTGTTGGTAGAGCAACATTTGCATTTCACTTTGCAAGCGTTGCAAAGTTTTGGCGCGCTGATGTTCTGGCATCCATGGCTTGATGTTGTGGCCGACAACACGGTCAATGCTGGCCAAGGGCAAGCCATCCAAGAGATCACCTGTGACGCGCCAAACCAAGGGGCTTTCATAGACCACTTGAAGCCCATCTTCCTCGAAGTAGGGTTGTATAGCGGACAAAAGCTGTTTGGACTCCTGCTCGTTCAGAGCCAGTTCTTGAGGTTCAAGCAAAGTGACTTCGTTCATGCCGACTTGCCAATGGCATGGGGTCATGATGGCTTCTTTTCCCAATGATGGTTTGGCACCTAGAAGCTGCGGGGCCGATTCATGCGGCATGAGAAACGCACTGACGCCTTCAGGGGCGGTGCTTAATTTTGAGACGCATGCCATTCGACTGAGCAATTTTTGCAAATTGGGCAAATACAATGTGTCCAGTGAATTGTTCATCGCCGCGCGCAAAGCTTCAGATTCAGGGGCCGCGTAGGCAATGACCCAATGTCGAGTGGGTGAGCGGCCCTCATTGAACTGAGGTGTTTTGGTGCTTGGTAAAGCTGCATTCATGGCTGTATTGTCAGGGATGACACAATGTCCCTTTTAGACAGTCGGCTTGCTGAGCCATCAGTGCCTTTGAAAGTGGTCTTGAATGCGTTTTGAATTTGCTTACGAGTGGGTTTTGGGTTGGCGCTATACCCGCGCAGGACGGGCCACGCGCCGAAACGGCTTTATCTCTTTTATTTCTGGCGTTTCCATGCTTGGCATTGGACTTGGCGTGGCCGCCTTGGTCATTGTGTTGTCTGTCATGAATGGCTTTCAAAAAGAAGTGCGCGACAGAATGCTCAGCGTGGTCTCGCACATCGAAGTCATTTCTACAGATGGTGGCGCCTTAGAAGACGTGAGTGTTACGCTTCACCAAGTACGCGCCAATCCCAACGTCATTGGGGCTGCGCCCTTTATTTCAGCGCAGGCCTTGTTGGCAAGGGGTGAAGACATGAAGGGCGTTTTGGTGCGCGGCATTGACCCTGCACTAGAACCTGGTGTGGTTGATTTGTCAGTGGACTCGCAGCTCAAAAATTCAGGCGTGCCAGGTATCAACGCACTTGTCCCTGGTGAGTTTGGGGTGGTGCTTGGGATTGATTTAGCCAGGCAGTTGGGACTTCGAATCGGTGACCCCGTGACGCTGATCTCACCCAATGGCCAGGTCACACCGGCCGGTGTGTTGCCCCGTCTCAAACAGATGCAAGTGGTGGGCGTGTTCAACTCTGGCCACTACGAATATGACGCGGCTTTGGTCATGATGCATGTGGCCGATGCCGGCAAAATTTTTCGCATCGAGGGACCCACCGGTATTCGCTTGAAAATCAAAAATTTGCATGAGGCGCGCTCTGTTGCGCGCGAGCTTGCGCCTGCATTGCCCATGGGCATGGCTTTGCGCGATTGGACGCAGCAAAACAGAACCTGGTTTGCAGCCGTGCAAGTGGAAAAGCGCATGATGTTCATCATCCTAACCCTCATTGTTGCCGTGGCCGCTTTCAACTTGGTGTCAACTTTGGTCATGAATGTGACCGACAAACGTGCCGACATTGCCATCTTGCGAACACTGGGTGCCAGTCCAAAAAGCATCATGGGTATTTTCATGGTTCAAGGCGCCATGGTGGGCATCATGGGAACCATGGGCGGCTTGCTTTTGGGTCTGCTGATTGCATTCAACATCGATGTCATCGTGCCGACCTTGGAAGCCATCTTTCAAGCCAGCTTCTTGCCCAAAGACATCTACCTGATTAGCCGCATGCCCAGCGATCCTCAAATGTCAGACATCTTGCCTGTTGTGCTTATTTCATTGGCCTTGTCTTTTGTGGCAACGCTCTATCCCAGTTGGCATGCCAGCCAAGTGAACCCAGCCGAGGCTTTGCGTTATGAGTAATGTGGCCCATCCGCCGGTGCTAGAGGTGCGCGGTTTAAGCAAGCGCTTTGACGAGGGCGGCTTGAGTGTGTCTGTCTTGCAGGGTGTTGACCTCGCAGTGCAAGCTGGCGAGACGGTAGCGATTGTGGGTGCTTCTGGCTCGGGCAAGAGCACTCTTATGCATTTGATGGGCGGCCTCGACATACCTTCTCAAGGCCAAGTGCTTTTGCAGGGCCAAGATTGGTCTGGTTTCAATGCCTCAGAGCAAGGCTCAAGGCGCAACAAGTTGCTGGGTTTTGTGTATCAATTTCACCACCTGCTGCCTGAATTTACCGCCCAAGAAAATGTGGCCATGCCACTCTGGATTCGCCGTGAATTGAAGGATGCGGCCAACGCCAAGGCCCTAGAAAGGTTGTCGCAAGTGGGTCTTGAAAATCGTGCGTTACACAGGCCCGCCGAACTCTCGGGCGGTGAACGCCAACGGGTGGCCATTGCGCGCGCCATGGTCACGCAACCCGCTTGCGTTTTAGCCGATGAACCCACCGGTAACCTAGACCGCGCCACCGCAGAAAGTGTGTTTGATCTGATGTTAAGCACCGCAGAAAAACAAGGCACGGCGTTTGTGGTGGTCACACACGATCCGCAACTGGCCGCGCGCTGTAGCCGTGTGCTTCGATTAGACAAAGGCGTTCTGCAATCATGAGCATGCGCTGGATTGACAGCCATTGCCATTTAGATGCACCTGAGTTTGATTTAGACCGCACTGCGGTTCTGCAAAACGCACAAGCACAGGGCGTGGCCTGGTGTGTCATGCCTGCGGTTCAAGCCAAAGACTTTTTGCCGCTTCAAAAACTGGCCCAAGAACTTCACCAGCCCTATGCTTTGGGCATTCACCCTTTGTTTGTGCCGCAGGCTCAAGAACAAGACTTGGAATTTTTAGCGCACTGCATTGAGAGCGCGCTGGCGCAAGATGCCAATGGGCAAAGGCTAGATCCAAGATTGGTAGCCTTAGGTGAAATTGGTTTGGATTTTTTTGTGCCAGCCTTGTGTGAGCCCGCCATGCGCGAGAAGCAAGAATTTTTCTACCATGCCCAATTGAAAATGGCACAGAAATTCAAATTGCCAGTAATTGTGCATGTGCGCAAATCAGCCGATGAGTTGTTGAAGGGGCTCAGACGGTTTGCAGTGAAGGGCGGTATTGCGCACGCCTTCAATGGCAGTTTTCAGCAAGCCAACACATTCATTGAGATGGGGTTTGCGTTGGGTTTTGGCGGTGCACTGACCTTTGAGCGTGCTTTGCAATTAAGGCGTTTGGCCACAGAGTTACCCCTCTCGGCTTTGGTGCTAGAAACAGATGCCCCCGATATACCGCCGCACTGGATTTACAAAACTCAATCTGAACGACAATCGAGCCAAGCCATACCTGGTCAAGCGCGCAATGAGCCCGCTCAGTTGCCGCGCATAGGTGATGCATTGGCCGCATTGCGAGGTGTTTCTGCTTCAGACATTGCCCATGCAACGCTGGTCAATGCGCAGCGTGTTTTGCCACAGCTTCAATTTTTCGAAACCCCATGAGCAAACCTTCAAGCAAAGCCCCTGCGCTTCCCGAAGTCAACTTCTCCGAAGATGGTGAGTCACGCTATTTGCATTTGGGCACGCCCTGGATTCAGGGTTCGATGAAGATCAAAGAGCCATTTGATTTGGACCTTGAATACATTCAGCGAATGATGGTGGGCTTGTTATTTTTAAAGAGCGCCTCGGTGGCCGGGCGACACGCTATGCAGTTAGGTTTGGGTGCCGCCAGCCTCACCAAGTTTTGCTACAAGAAGCTTCGCTGGACGTGTACGGCCATAGAGCTCAACCCGGATGTCTTGCATGCATGCAGGGGCTGGTTCAAGTTGCCAGAAGATGGTCCTCGCATGCGAGTGATCATTGCCGATGCGGCTGTAGAAATTCAAAGCGAAGAGTGGTTGGGAACTGTCGATATATTGCATGTCGATTTGTATGACCATGAGGCTGCAGCGCCGGTACTCGATAACGTTGCGTTTTACAAAAATTGCCGGGCGCTGTTAAGCGATGAAGGCACCATGACGGTCAATTTGTTTGGTCGCACTTCTAGCTATGAAAAGAGCTTGACCAAAATGGCCGAAGCCTTCGGTCAAGATGCCTTATGGGCTTTTAAGCCTACCCGAGAGGGCAACACAGTGGTCATGGCTCAACGCATTGCAAGTCGTCCCAAAAAAGATCAATTGCTAGCCCAAGCAGAAGCCGTAGAGAACAGATTTGGACTGCCAGCCACGAAATGGTTGAAGGTTTTCAAACCTTTGGTGACGTAATTGAGGGCTCAAATGGCTAAAACCTAGGGTAAACCCAAAAGTTTTTATTGTTTTCTCACAACGGGTAGGTGAAACCCACATTCAAATGGGGTTTGTTTGGGCACAAAATCCGCCATCCCAAACTTTTTGGAGGAGTGTT
>JBIIJK010000071.1:0-8194 GCA_044233865.1 Limnohabitans sp. | reverse complement strand
CATTGCAACGGCTGGTGCTTTCCTTGGACAGTGGCCATGCAGGCTGGCACACACGTGTGCTTGCGCCGCGTCGAAGCCCAGCCCATCTTAGATGCCATCCGCGAGCACCGGGTCAATCACTACTGCGCAGCCCCCATCGTTCACAGCCTGATCTACAACGCCCCCGAAAGCATGCGGGCTGGCATTGACCAGCAAGTTAGGGGCATGGTGGCAGGCGCCGCGCCACCAGCAGCCATGATTGAAGGCATGGCCAAAATCGGTTTTGACATCACGCATGTTTATGGCCTAACCGAGGTTTACGGGCCTGCTAGCGTTGCAGTCAAACGCGAGTCTTGGGCCGACGAAAGTCTGACAGAACAAACTCGCTTGAATGGCAGACAAGGTGTGCGGTATGTGCTGCAAGAAGGCATGACCGTCATGGACCCTGAAACCATGGCCGAGTGCCCTGCCGATGGCACCACCATGGGGGAGATCATGTTCAAGGGCAACATTGTGATGAAGGGCTATTTGAAAAACCCAAAGGCCACTCAAGAAGCATTTGCAGGTGGCTGGTTTCACACCGGTGACTTGGCCGTGATGGAACCTGACCGCTACGTGAAAATCAAAGATCGAAGCAAAGACATCATCATCTCGGGCGGTGAAAACATCAGCTCTCTCGAAGTAGAAGATGCAATCTACCGCCATCCGTCTGTTTTGGCATGCGCTGTTGTCGCCAAACCAGATTCCAAATGGGGCGAGACGCCATTGGCATTTGTGGAGGTCAAATCTGGTACCACCGTGTCTCAAGCCGATTTGATAACGCACTGCAAAAA
Source organism: Limnohabitans sp. (assembly GCA_044233865.1). Classification (GTDB taxonomy): domain Bacteria; phylum Pseudomonadota; class Gammaproteobacteria; order Burkholderiales; family Burkholderiaceae_C; genus Limnohabitans_A. The sequence goes on along the minus strand of JBIIJK010000071.1, from coordinate 7,382 downwards.
CTTGTTAGCCAGCTACAAAGTTCCCAAAGAAATACGCTTTGAGGAAATTCCAAAAACCTCTACTGGCAAAATACAAAAATTCCAACTGCGCGAACGCGCCAAAAATGCCAATTGAATTTAAAAGGTAAACACCATGACAAACCCAGACGCTCCCTTGGTTCTTCGGCACGACGATGATCGCGGCGTGTGCACCCTCACCTTGAATCGGCCAGCCGCTTTCAACGCATTAAGCGAAGAGATGCTGACCGCCTTGCAAAGCGAACTCGACAATTTGTCCAAAAGCCAGAAGCTTCGCGTTCTCGTCATTGCAGCGGAAGGCAAAGCTTTTTGTGCAGGGCATGACCTTCGACAAATGCGCGCTGAGCCCTCTATGGATTACTACCAAAAGCTCTTTTCGCAATGCGGTCAAATGATGATGAGCATTCAAAAACTGCAAGTGCCCGTCATTGCCAAGGTGCAAGGCATTGCCACTGCTGCGGGTTGCCAACTGGTTGCGCAATGCGATTTGGCTGTAGCTTCTGCGGAGGCCAAGTTTGCGGTTAGCGGCGTCAATTTGGGTTTGTTTTGCGCAACGCCCAGTGTGGCTTTGTCGCGGAATGTGTCGCGCAAAGCCGCTTTTGAAATGCTGGTCACAGGCGATTTTTTAAGCGCGCAAGATGCTTTGAAGCAAGGCTTGATCAATCAAATTGTCTCTCCCGAGGAACTCGACGCCTGCCTAGAGACCTTGCTTGTCAAAATTCTTTCAAAGCCTCAAGTTGCGTTGGCCATGGGCAAAGAGTTGTTTTACATGCAACTCGAAACTGGGATTGAGAAAGCCTATGAATATGCGTCTCAAACCATGGCTTGCAACATGATGGACAACTCGGCACTCGAGGGCGTGCAGGCGTTCATAGAAAAACGAAAGCCCAATTGGTCTGCCACTTAGCAGAATGGTGGTTTAGCAGATCTGCCATTCAGGCATTGGCTGCCAAATCTAAAAAGACCCGCCCGTTCTCAATTTTGACGGGCCATGCTTTGGCAGGCTCTGTGGCTGGGCCGCATGCAATGGAGCCATCGCGCACATCAAACAGTGCCTGGTGAAAAGGGCACTCTACAAAGTTGCCCTCGACGAAACCTTCGCAAAGCTTGGCATTGCCATGACTGCATTCATTGTTGATTGCAAACACGCCATCGTCCACTTTGAATATAGCGATGTCGAAATTCTGCGGGGTCACAGCAATGCCTGCACCTTCAAATAAATCAGCCTCAGCGGCTACGTCAATCCAGTTGCTCATGTTTAGATGGGATAAATGATGGAGTTGGGAATCATCTCACTGTCATAGATGCAAAGGCGCTCTTCAAATTTAAAGCCCTCTGGCGTTTGTACAATGATGTCAAGGTAGCGGCCTACATTGAAAACGGTCGACTCTTTATCGAGTTTGGTGCGAAAAACTGCGTAATTGGCTTCACTGAAAATACGGCCTTGTTCTACTTTGCGCACGACGGGCGCGCCCACCACATGTCGTTGGTAATAAGGGTCATGGAACAAAGTTTCGGAAATGCCATAGACCCGGTCTTTGAGCATGCCTTTGCTGGTGAGCGACAAAGTGGCCAGAGGAAAACCCCGCTCGTGATTTTCGCGCGGCTGAAGTTTGTAGACGCACTTTTCAGTGAAAAATTCTGGCCACAAATCCCATTTTCCGCTGTCCACTGCGCTGGTGTAATCAACATAGAGTTGTTGAATGCCAAACCAAGTTTGCATGTCCACCATGATCAGTTCTCCATCACTTTGCGCCAGTACTTGTACATGCCGCGAATGAGTGTTTCTGTCACCATGTGCTCTGTTTCTTCAACATCGCGCCCACCTAACTCGGCTAAGGTGCGATGCTCAGGTTTGCTTTCAAAGGCTTGTTGAGAAAACTCAATCACTTCACCATCATCTGCAGACACAAAGCCGGCCGGCCCAAACAAGTTGGCTTGGCGCAAACGGCGCTCTGTCATCTCTTCTGTGTCGTCTTCAAAGCCAAAATGTGTCCAGACAAAATCGAATGCACCATGGCCATCGGGCTGAATGTGGCGCGTTGAAACGCTGTTCACTTGCTGCTGAAAAATGACACTGGGAAACAAAGTCATCATGACCGCGGTTGGCCCGCCCCACCATGCCTCTGGCACGATGTCTAGGAAGCTAGGATCGTGCAATTGCATGCTGGCTTTGAAACTGCTCACTTGCGTCACATCGGATGCTTGGCCTGTGGCTTGCCCCGCAGAACCGCGGGTTGAAATCATGGCCGCATGCCGATGGTGCTCATCCATGCGAAGTTCGCTTTTATTGTCTGCTCGCCAAAGCCCAAAGGTGACAAACCAAGTGTGCAACAAACCGGGGTGGTAAGGGTCTTTGATATTCTCTTGCATGAGTTTCCAGTTGCCTGGAATGCGTTGCTTGTTGTAGCCCAAAATTTTCAGTTGGCGACCATTGAACAAACGGTCAAAGTACTGAAGGATGGTGGGCCCCATGAAGTCTTCCAAGGACTCTACTTCATGGTCAAAGGAAGCAAACACCACGCCACCGCGCGAGGCCACCTTCAACGCATTCAGGCCATGATCTTTGGGATCAAAATCTGCCGGCATGCCGCCATTGACTTTGCCGTCTTGGCGAACGCCGCGCCTGAATGGCACGCCCTGCAATTTGCCATCCAGCGCATAACTCCACTGGTGGTAAGGACAGACCAATTCTTTTTTGTTGCCATGGCGCTCACGGCAAAATGCCATGCCACGGTGTGCACACACATTTTCGACCACATGGACATGGCCATCTTGACTGCGCGTCATGATCACAGAACGCTCGCCGATCGATGTTCGCTTGAAATCACCCACATTGGGAATTTCTGCTTCTAGGCCTACATAATTCCAATGAGCTTTGTAAAAAAACCGTTCCAACTCTTTGGCATGAATGTCTTCTTGGGTGTAAACAGCAAACGGAATTCGGCTGGTACCACTGGTCTCCCAGTGAATGGGGTGTTCGCTCATACGTACATTTCTCCGCTTCTTTGCTTGATTCACATCAAGCCTTTTGTCCAACTATTTCCATCTTAAGTGACATGTGAAACCTTTTGGACGCTGCATAGGGAGAAACAGTCAAAGAATCAGATTTCAGTCGTCATTTTCGCAATGCGAAATTTCATTCCATTTTTTAAGGGATCAAGCCTTTCAGCGGGCTGTCAGGGGCTTCTTTTACGATCTAATACGGCATGCATCAATCTCTCATGCAGTTATAAAAACGAGGACGAAAATGGCCAATCAAAAATCCAAAATCATTTACACCCTGACCGACGAGGCTCCGTTCCTGGCGACAGTAGCCTTTTTACCAATCATTCAGACCTTCACGCAGCCTGCTGACATCGAAATTGAAACGAGTGACATTTCTGTTGCAGGCCGAATTCTGGGTGAGTTTCCAGACTACCTGACACCTCAACAAAAGGTGCCCGATAACTTGGCTGATTTGGGCAAGCGCACCCTCCTTCCAGAAACCAACATCATCAAATTGCCCAACATCAGTGCATCTGTGCACCAATTGGCAGGCGTGATCAAAGAACTGCAAGCCAAGGGCTTTCATGTGCCGGATTACCCAGAAGATCCAAAAACAGATGCTGACAAAGCCATTCGCGCTCGCTACTCCAAATGTTTAGGAAGTGCCGTCAATCCTGTTTTGCGTGAAGGCAACTCAGACCGCCGCGCCCCGCTTGCTGTGAAGAACTTCGCCAGAAAAAACCCACACAGCATGGGCGAATGGAGCATGGCATCACGCTCGCACGTGGCACACATGAAACACGGCGACTTCTACCATGGCGAAAAATCCATGACGCTGGACAAAGCACGCGATGTCCGCATGGAACTCATCACCAAGTCAGGCAAAAACGTGGTCTTGAAAGCCAAGGTCTCTTTGCAGGCTGGCGAAATCATCGACAGCATGTTCATGAGCAAAAAGGCCTTGTGCGAGTTTTACGAAGAGCAGATGGAAGACGCCCGCAAATCTGGCGTGATGTTTTCCTTGCATGTCAAAGCCACCATGATGAAAGTGTCGCACCCCATCGTGTTTGGGCACGCTGTCAAAATCTTCTACAAAGAAGCGTTTGAAAAGCACGGTAAGGTTTTTGAAGAGTTGGGTATCAATGTCAACAACGGTATGGTTGATCTTGAAGAGAAGATAGAAACATTGCCCCATTCTTTGCATGACGAAATCGTTCGCGACCTGCACGCTTGCCACGAGCACCGCCCCGATTTGGCCATGGTTGATTCCGCCAAAGGCATCACCAACTTGCATGCGCCCAACGATGTGATCGTTGACGCCTCCATGCCCGCCATGATTCGCATTGGCGGCAAGATGTGGGGTGCTGACGGCAAACCCAAGGACACCAAAGCAGTTATTCCTGAGTCCACATTTGCCCGCATCTACCAAGAGGTCATTAATTTCTGCAAAACCAACGGCAACTTCGATCCTCGCACCATGGGCACAGTGCCCAACGTTGGCCTGATGGCGCAGCAAGCTGAGGAATACGGTTCACACGACAAGACCTTTGAAATTGCAGAAGACGGTATTGCCAACATTGTTGACATCGCCACAGGCGAAGTCTTGTTGTCACAAAACGTTGAAACGGGCGACATCTGGCGCATGTGCCAAGTGAAAGATGCACCCATCCGCGATTGGGTCAAGTTGGCCGTCACACGTGCTCGCAACTCAGGCACGCCTGCATTGTTCTGGCTTGATCCTTATCGCCCTCATGAAGCGGAGATGATCAAGAAAGTCGAGACTTACTTGAAAGACCACGACACCAAGGGCCTGGACATTCAAATCATGTCTCAAGTGCGTGCCATGCGCTACACGCTTGAGCGCGTGATTCGCGGCTTGGACACCATCTCTGTCACTGGCAATATATTGCGTGACTACCTCACCGACTTGTTCCCCATCATGGAGTTAGGCACCAGCGCCAAAATGCTGTCCATCGTACCGCTCATGGCGGGTGGCGGAATGTACGAAACAGGTGCAGGTGGTTCAGCACCTAAGCACGTGAAGCAGTTGGTAGAAGAGAATCACCTGCGTTGGGACTCACTGGGTGAATTCTTGGCCCTGGCAGCTTCCTTGGAAGATTTGGGAATAAAAACGGGTAATCAGAAAGCCAAAGTCTTAGCCAAAGCACTCGATGCTGCCACTGGCTCTTTGTTGGCCAACAACAAAAATCCATCGACTAAAACAGGTGAATTGGACAACCGCGGCAGCCAGTTCTACTTGGCCATGTACTGGGCCCAAGAACTTGCGGCTCAGACTGACGACAAAGAAATGCAGGCCAAGTTTTCAACTTTGGCCAAATCTTTGACTGAAAATGAAAAGAAAATTGTGGAAGAAATGAAAGCCGTACAGGGCAAACCTGTAGAAATTGGTGGCTATTACAAACCCTCAGCGGAGTTGTTGCAAAAGGTCATGCGCCCAAGCAGCACTTTCAATGCCATTTTGAAAGCCGCCCACGCTTGATGAGGTCACTCACACCTGCATTTGCTGCAGGTGCTTTATGCCAAAACCGCACCACTCACAGGGTGCGGTTTTTTTACGATTCAAACAAATCTGTTTGATTCACATTGGCAACAGTTGCCCGTGATGCTGGCTTTTTGGTCTTTTTAACTTTGGCCGAGGCTTTAACAGGCGAGATCTCCAAAATGGCAGGCGCTTTCTTTTCATCGGAAGCAGCGTGCATGCTCTGAGTCACTGGTTTTTTGTGAGTTAGCTCTGCTGGCCAACGCTTCAAGCGCTTTAATTCACCGCGATTCATACACCGGTAGAGCGCCAGCAATTCCTCAGACGATTCAGTCTCAAGTGCGACGTATTGCTTACCTAAGTAGTTGATCTCTCTTGCGCGGATGGACAAGGACCCGTCACTTGTTTTAAGGTCCGTTCTAGAAAAGGCCGTGATGGCTCGAAGTGTGATTTTATTCATACAAAGTCTAGTTTACCAACTTATGGTTATAAATCCAACAGTTGACTGACCAATGGTTTATAAACTATAGACCGCAAAACAAATTGTTTAAAAACATAAGCTTAGCCTCTGATTGCATCCCAAATAAGCTTCATCGATATCAGAAAGAGCCCCGCTTGAACCAATTTGAAAAACCAAGCGTCTGCAATTCGTCGGGTGAGATAGGCGCCCAAAAAAGTGCCAAGAAGCGCAAAAGGCACCAAGACAAGCGCACTCATCAAATCTTCCAAACTGTAAGGGCTGAGAATTTGATAAGGGCCAATTTTGGCCACATTGATGAAGGCAAACAAAATGGTGGCAGTCCCTGCAAATTCTGCCTTGGGAAGCTTCTGAGGCAATATGAAAACCTGAAAAGGAGGCCCTCCCGCGTGGGCAATGAAACTGGTAAAGCCAGAAACAGCTCCCCAAAAAGCACCTTTGGGAACCGATGCAGGCAAGGCGCCCTCAACCTGCCCTCGCTTGAACCAAGTCTGCAAACAAAAACTCACCCCCACCAAGCCGATGATGAGTTTGATGGCCAGGTCTGAAATCATCGATGCCGTGAACCACCCAATCAAAATACCCACCATACTGGCCGGCACCAAGATTTTCAAATTGATGAGACTGAAATTCCTTCGGTAAAGCCAAACGCTAACGACATCTGAAATGATGTAGACGGGCAACAAAAGAACGACGGCTTTCAAGGGTGACATCACCAAGGAAAGCAAGGGCACCGACATCATGCCCACCAAGGGCAAGCCACCCTTGGAAATGCCAACGAGAACTGCTGCACAACTGGCAACCACCAAATACTGACTAACTTCCATGTCAACCTTGATTCAAAACACTTGCACGTGTTTTTGTTTATTCGAAGAGCTTGGGGTACTTCAAGATACGCCAGCAGCTGTAGGTTGCCAAGGCTGAAATACCCAACGTAGTCCAGATGACAAGCGAGTAACTTTGCGTCATGTCAAAAGCCTGACCCGCCAAAACGGGACCCAACAAATTACCCAAAGCTGCGCCTGTGTAAAGCGTGCCAATGATGGCAGAAACAGCCCTGCCCCCAAACAAATCCATGCAGATGGCTGGCAGCAAAGAAACGATGCTGCCATAGCTGAGCCCAAACCAAAGGGCAAACGCAGCAAACATCCAACGGTCTTGTGCGCCAGCCCATACCAAATAAGACAAGCCCATCAGACCTTGCATCAGCATGAGTGTTTTGATTCGACCCATGCGATCGGCCAGCCAACCAATTGCAAAACGGCCAACCAAACTGCCAATGCCAATCAAGCCAACCAGGCCCACAGCTTGTGCATCCGGCACGCCAGCATCTCTGGCTGCGGCAGAAATGTGCGCGAAGGGAACAAACATAACCGGCGCACCCAACAAGGTGCCCAT
>JBIIJK010000067.1:0-8679 GCA_044233865.1 Limnohabitans sp. | reverse complement strand
TTGGCAAAATTTTCAAAAAATGCCGCGAAAGAATAGGACACGCCAAAAATGACTGCCAAGCAGACAAAAGTTGCCCAGACCACCACCCATGCTCTGCGGGATTCCATTCGCCATTAACCCCGACAGGCCAAAGCGTCAGGGATGATCTGCATTTTTTGGGGCATGACGTGTTTTCCTGAAGCCTGATTGATTGGCTTGTAGTTTAGTGTTTTTTAAAAAGTACCTGAATTTTTCTCAAGGGCTTCGATCAGAAAGCTGAAACTCAATTTATGCTCTACTGTCGTTGTCTATGAAAGTACAAAGCATGAGCTCTCCCATCACTCCTCGGCTACCTGGCATTCGATTTGTGCACTCACCTGGGCCAACCCATGTCCCCGATGAGGTCATGCACGCCATGCAAAGGCCGATGACTGACTTGTCAGACCCCCGCGTGGGTGCCCTCATTGCGGCTTGCGAAAAAGGCATGAAAGAGTTGCTCCAATCGCCGGCCTCCGATGTCTTCTTTTACGCCAGCAATGGCCATGGTGCTTGGGAAGCCGCATCGGCCAATTTAGGCTCTGACCAACACAGCTTGCTGATTGCAGGCTCTGGCCATTTCTCTGACCAATGGGCCATTCAAACCACCAGCTTAGGCTTGCCTGTCATCAGAACTCCTCATACAGAGGGCCAGCAAATTGATGTGGCCGCCATTGAAGCCGCACTTCGCGCAGACACAGCGCACAAAATTTCAGCTGTCATGGTGGTACATACCGACACCGCAAGCGGCATCACCAGCGATCTGCAAGCCATTCGCGCCGCCATAAACCGCACAGGTCACCCAGCACTGTATGTGGTCGATGTGGTGGCTTCCTTGGGTGCAGCACCCTTTGACATGGATGCTCTGGGTGCCGATGTGTGTTTGGGCAGCTCTCAAAAAGGCTTGATGATGCCGCCTGGCCTTGGCTTTGTGGCCGTCAATGCCAAAGCTTTTGCTTGGTCTAAAGCTCATGCCAAACCTCGCTACTACTGGAGCTGGTTAGAGCGAAAAACCGACAACCAATCCGCCAAGTTTTGTGGCACCCCACCTTTGGCACACCTTGCAGGATTAGAGGTTTCCTTGGGCTTGCTCAAAGAAGAGGGCCTGTCAGCGGTTTATGCACGTCACCACAGATTGGGCGCCGCGGTCAGAGCAGCAGTCTCTTGCTGGGCCACTGCAGGGGCCATCAAACTGCACTGCCAAGATCCAAAAGGCTTCTCGTCTTCTGTCACAGCCATTGAAGTTGCGCCCGGCATTGACCCAGAAGCCATGCGCACTGTGGCACGCGAAAAATTTCAAGTGGCCATTGCAGGTGGCTTAGGTCCCTTGGCTGGCCGCGTATTTCGAATTGGGCATTTAGGCGACATGAACGAACCCATGATCTTGGGTGCTCTTGCGGGCGTTGAAGCGGCCATGACGGTTCAAAAAATTCCTTATGGCCCCAACGGCATGGCTGCTGCTATTGCCTATTTGGCACAACACACGCCCTAAGGAAGTCGACATGGTTCAACGGTTTGATGTGGGTGCTAGGCTTTCTGAGATGGCCATCCACAATGGCGTGGTTTACTTGGCGGGTCAAATTCCTGAAGACCCCAACTTAGACATTGAAGGCCAAACACTTCAGGTTTTGCAAGCCATTGATCGCTTGCTAGAACGGGCAGGCACCGACAAGCGCAAGCTGCTAATGGTTCAAATATTCTTAGTAGACTTGAAAGATTTTGAAGGCATGAACCGTGTTTGGGATCAGTGGGTTGTGCCCGGCCACACACCACCCAGAGCCACTGTTCAAGCCAACTTGGCTTCCCCCAAATGGCGTTTAGAGGTGGTTGCCACTGCCGCCCTTTAAGTGGGCATTCATTTGCGCTTCGTTGGGCAAGAACAAAACGATGATGGCGCCCAAAGCAGCCACGAAGGTCAGCGCCACCATGAGTTGCGTAAAGCCGGCCACCTTCACGATGGGCCCAAGCAAGTAAACCGCAATCGAGCTGAAACCAAACGAAATAGCAATGCGCGTGCCGCTCACACGCGAGCGCATGGCATCGTCAATGTATCTAACCACCATGGTGTCGGTGAATGGAATAGCACCAAAAACCATGACCATGTATGCGATTGCTGCAAAATACCAAATCCAACCAGAGGTTTGCGACGCTACCCCAAAAGCCACAATTTGAAGAATCAAGACACCAAAGAACAAGGGCTTCATGGGAAATCGATCGAGCAAACGACCGACCACCAATTGTGCCAGCGAGGCCACCGCATAAACGGCAGCCAACAGCATGCCCAAACGAGCAGGGTCGTTCACCAAGCCATCTAGGCGCTCGGCCAGCAATTGTGCATTGCCGTTGGTGGTGATGTTGAACAACACGCTGGTGGTGGTGGCCGTTGCAACCATGACCGCAAAAGTTCGCCATGCCACATGCTTGGGCAATTGGACTGAATTGGATTTCTTTTTAGCGGGCGCATTAGCCTCATTGGGCGCAGTCCAAGCAAATACAAAACCACAAACGATAGAGATCAAACCGGGCACGATGAAAGCCATTCGCCATCCTTGCCATGCCACCAAAAATCCCGTTGAAAGGGCCGCCAAGGCAATGCCCAAATTGCCCGCTAGGCCATTGATGCCAATGGTGAAGCCTGGTCGAGCTGCTTTTTGGACCAACATAGGAATACCAACAGGATGGTAAATGGCGGAAAAAACACCTAAAACAGTGAGCGCAATGCCCATTTGAAGAGGAGTTTGAGTGAGTGAGACACCAATGGCCGATAGACCCATGCCGAAAAAGAACACCAACATCATTTGCCGACGGCCCCACAAATCACCCAGACGCCCTGCAGGGATTGAAGCAAAACCAAACATCATGAAGGCGCCCACCGTGTAGGGCATCATGTCCTCCCAACCGGCGACGCCAAAATCTTGGGCAATGGCACTCACTGCGGTGGCAAAAATCAATAAAAACAGATGGTCAAGCGCGTGGCCCAAATTCAGCAGCAGAGAAGGAAGAAATGGCATGCAAGCTCGATTCAAGGATTGAGATATCCAAAGAGGCATTCGAAAACACCCATTGAATCCAGATTAAACCGCGAAATTGACATATTTTGTTGTGAACTTTACTCACAAAATCAAGGGAATATCCTGTGCTCAAAATCCAAAAATTCAAATAGGCTTGTGGCTCAATTTTGATCCTGAGGAGTTTTAAATGGCATCTTTCAAGTTACGCCCATCATTTTCATGGGTCTCAACCCTGGCTTTATCAGTGGGCATGGCCAGTGCCTTGCTGTCAGCCCCTGCCGCATTGGCGCAAGCCTTTCCCAATAAAGCCATTCGACTGGTCTGCCCTTTCCCCCCAGGCGGCGCTGTAGACATTGCTTCTCGCGCCATTGCGCAAGAGTTGGCCAAAAATTTAGGGCAGCCTGTCACTGTCGACAATAAGCCAGGTGCAGGCGGTAACATTGGCGGTGCTGAAGTGGCCCGCGCCAACCCTGATGGCTACACCATTTTCATGACCACCAGCGGCATTCAGGCCATCAATCCTGCACTGTATGCCAAGATGCCTTTTGACCCTAACAAAGACTTGATACCTGTCACAGCCTTGGTTTCCTTGAACAATGTGCTGGTTTTGCACCCATCGATCAAAGCCAACTCTGTCTCAGAAGTCATTGCACTTGCCAAAGCACAACCAGGCGCCATGAATTACGCTTCTAGTGGTAGTGGCACCAGCATTCACATGTCTGGCGAGATGTTCAAATCTTTGACGAATGTCAACATCACACACATCCCCTACAAAGGCAGTGCACCCGCAGTCACGGACCTTCTGGGTGGCCAAGTCATGATGATGTTTGACAACATCCCGTCGGCCATTCCTCACATCAAATCTGGCAAGCTCAAAGCTTTGGCCACCACCGGTTCCAAGCGCGATCCTTTGCTGCCCGATTTGCCCACCATGGCTGAGGCAGGCGTGGCGGGTTATGAATCAGGCGTGTGGTTTGGTTTGGCAGTGCCCGCCAATACACCTCGTGATGTGGTCATGAAACTTAATGCAGAAGCGGTTAAAGGCACCAAGTCACCCGAGTTCGTTAAACGCATGACCGAATTAGGTTACATCATCATGGGCAGCAGCCCAGAAACCATGGCCGATATGAACAGAGCAGAAGTTCAACGCTGGGGCCCGATTGTCAGAGCCTCTGGCGCCAAGGCAGACTGAAATTAAACTTCGCGGCAAAAGACACTTTGCCGCGAAATCATATCAAATCAAGCTGTGACACCGCAGGTGAATTGGCTCGCATGAATTTAAACAACAACTGATGCGCAAAGCAGATTCTCCACTTCGCATCATCGTGATGGGTGTTTCCGGATCCGGCAAATCAACACTGGCCGAAGGACTTTCAGAGGCCCTTTGTTTGCCCATGAAAGACGGCGACGAACTTCACCTGCCGGAAAGTGTGGCCAAGATGAGTGCCGGCATTGCCCTTGAAGATGCCGACCGCTGGCCTTGGCTAGACCGCATAGCCAACTACCTTGCCAATTCAGAACAAAACCCTCAGGGCAAAGCGGGCGCCATTGTGTCTTGCTCGGCGCTCAAACTCATTTACAGAGATCGCATCCGGCGGCAAGCGGGCCCTGTTATTTTTCTTTTTTTAGACGGTCAGCCTGAATTAATCAAGCAACGCATGCAAGATCGCAAGGGGCATTACATGCAGGCTGGACTGTTAGACAGTCAATTGCAAACCTTGGAAAGACCCAGTGCAGATGAAAGTGATGTCATCGCTTTAAGCATCAACCAGGCTGTATCGGATCTTTTGGAGAATGCCATGACAAAATTGGTCGCTTACCAAGAAGATGCGCTTAAGCACAATAGCCCTTTCGTTCAAACTCATTCTCTTCACAAACATTAGGACTTTCATGTTCATTCGATGCGCATTTTTTCAAGGCAATGTCAAACCCGGCATGGAGCAAGCCTTCAACAACTACATTCGCAAAGAGCTCGTGCCTTTGTGGACCCGCTTCCCAGGTGCGCAAGAAGTGCGGGTATTGAGACAAGTTGAAAGTGATGTAGCAGATCCTCACTTTGGCATGGTGCTTTCCGTGCGCTACCCTACTCGTGAATCGATTGAAATTGCCTTGGCTTCAGAAGTGCGTCTCAAAAGCCGCGAAGTTTCTAAGGACCTCATTGCCATGTTTGATGGCACTGTATTCCACACCGTTTTCAGCGCTGATGAATATGCGCTGCCAACCGATTAATTTTTTTGAAACATGACCGTACTTCAATCATTTCAACTGACCGGTCAGCTTGCCCTTATTACCGGCTCATCTGCAGGCATCGGCTTTGCCCTTGCACGTGCACTGGGCGAAGCTGGCGCGCATGTCATTCTCAATGGTCGCAATGCAGAAAAAGTAGCAGCGGCGGCTTCCCTACTTCAAGCTGAAGGCCTCAAGATCAGCCAATCGGTTTTTGATGTCACCAACGCCCAAGATGTGGCTACAGCTGTGAACAAAATTGAAGCCGATCTGGGAGCCATTGAAATTTTGATCAACAACGCCGGAATGCAAATTCGTGGTCCTTTGCATGAGTACAAGGACGAAGATTGGCACACCCTGATGCGCACCAACCTAGACAGTGTTTACTACGTTGGCAAAACAGTGGCGCAAAAAATGATTCCGCGTGGCCACGGCAAAATCATCAACATCTGCTCTGTCCAAAGCGAACTGGGCCGCCCAGGCATTGCGCCCTACACCGCAAGCAAAGGCGCGCTCAAGATGTTCACCAAAGGCATGGCCATTGATTGGGGCCAATTTGGCATCAACGTCAATGGCATTGGCCCAGGTTATTTCAAAACCGAGCTGAACCAAAAATTGGTGGACGATCCTCAGTTCTCTACTTGGCTGGTAGGCCGCACGCCTAGCCGGCGCTGGGGCGATGTCGAAGATTTGGGCGGCGCAGCCGTCTTTTTAGCCAGCGATGCCTCTCGGTTTGTCAATGGGCACATCCTTTATGTGGATGGTGGCGTCACGGCTACACTCTAACTTTTCCGTTGAAAGGCATTTTTCATGCGCGCGCTCATTTGCCACTCTGCCAAAGACTTAAGAATTGAAACAACTCAGCTGCCCGACATGGGCCCCGATCAAGTTCGCGTGAACGTTGCGTTTGGGGGTATTTGTGGTTCTGATTTGCATTATTACCAACACGGTGGTTTTGGTACTGTGCGCATCAAACAACCGATGGCACTCGGGCATGAAATTTCGGGCGTGATCAGCGCACTTGGCGCGAACGTCAAACACCTCACAGTGGGTCAACGCATTGCCATTTCGCCATCACGTCCTTGCGGCAGTTGCCGCTTCTGCCAAATGGGTCAACAAAATCATTGTTTGAACATGCGCTTCTTTGGCAGCGCCATGCCCTTCCCTCACATTCAAGGCGCCTTTGCCGAGCAACTCATCATTGAAGCCTACCAGGCCCACGCCATCGGCAAACATTTAAGTCTTTCAGAAGCTGCATTGGCCGAGCCCCTATCGGTGGGCTTGCATGCCATTCAACGCGCTGGCGGCGTGCTGGGCAAGCAGGTTTTTGTCACAGGCTGTGGGCCCATTGGCTCGCTGCTCATTGGGGCTTTGCGCCGCGCCGGTGCAGCCCGCATTGTGGCCGCTGACATTGCAGACCTTCCTTTGAAATGCGCCAAAGAAATGGGCGCCGACGAAACCATTAACCTCAAAACCCAACCCGAGTTGCTTGACAAATACAAAGCCGACAAAGGCCAGTTTGACGCCGTGTTTGAAGCGTCTGGCAGCGAGCTTGCGTTGCGGGCTGGCCTCGATGTCATTGTGCCGCGAGGCATCTTGGTCACGGTGGGCATGGGTGGCGACATGAGCTTGCCCATGACGCAGTTGGTGGCCAAAGAAGTTGATTTGCGCGGCACATTCCGCTTCCATGCGGAATTTGCCACTGCGGTTCAGTTCTTGAATGAAGGGCTGATCAACGGCAAACCTGTCATCACAGGTATTTTGCCTATGGACAAAGCGGTTGAAGCCTTTGAGTTGGCTTGCGACAAATCGCAATCATTGAAAGTTCAAATCGAATTTGAAGCCGCTTGATGAAAAGCCAAATTGACCATTTGGTCGTTGCAGCCCACAGCCTGCAACAAGGTGTTGAATGGTGTGAGGCTACCTTAGGTATCACACCTGCGGCAGGCGGTGAGCATGAAAAATACGGCACACACAACCGCCTGTTTAAAATTGCCACGCCCGTATTCCCAGTTGCTTATTTAGAAATCATTGCCATCAACCCCGATGCCGTGATTGAAAAAAAACCGCCACCTACACGTTGGTTTGACTTAGACAACCCGCAACTCCAAGCTGAGTTGGTCAAGTCACCTCGCCTCATTCATTTTGTGGCCAATACAAGCAACATCCAAGACGCACGTCACGCATGGAAAGCCCAAGGCATTGATCGCGGGCCCGTCATCCATGCCAGCCGCAAAACACCCAAAGGCTTGCTGCAATGGCAAATTACGGTCAGGTTGGACGGCGACAGGCTCTTTGGCGGCACCCTGCCCACGCTCATTCAATGGGGCAAGCCTGAGGCAGCCGATCCTATGCATTTGCATCCTCGCAATCACTTGCCACGTTCAGGCGTGTCACTGAAGTCTCTAACTGTCTCGCATCCCAGTGCTAGCAAAATTCAAGCAGCCTATGACGCCATTTCACTTGGCAACATTCCTGTCTCTGATGGGACTGCAAACATCGTAGCC
The DNA here is from genome assembly GCA_044233865.1 of Limnohabitans sp. Classification (GTDB taxonomy): domain Bacteria; phylum Pseudomonadota; class Gammaproteobacteria; order Burkholderiales; family Burkholderiaceae_C; genus Limnohabitans_A. The sequence goes on along the minus strand of JBIIJK010000067.1, from coordinate 920 downwards.
ACCCTTCAAACACCCAAAGGTCTGGTTACTCTAGAGAGTTTAGGCATTTAAACAATGAACGCTTCGCTTCAATCCGCATCAGAGAGCGCGGTTAACGATCATTCGCCCATCGATGTCTTGATAGTGGGTGCCGGTTTGTCTGGCATTGGTGCCGCCAAACATTTGCAAATGCACAGTCCGCAAGCCAGTTGGTGCATCTTGGAATCAAGAGACGCCATTGGTGGCACGTGGGACTTGTTTCGATATCCAGGCATACGTTCAGACTCGGACATGTACACCTTGGGCTATTCCTTCAAACCTTGGGTGGATCACAAGTCGATTGCCGATGGCAGCACCATTCGCCAATACATTCAAAAGACGGCCGATGAAAACGGCATCACACCGCACATTCGCCATGGCCATTCCGTGACGCATGCCACATGGTCATCGGATGAAGCCTGTTGGACCATCACGGCCAGTCAAAAACAAAATGATCAGCCAGTTATTTTGAAAGCCAGATTTTTATACCTGTGCTGCGGCTACTACAGTTATAAAAATGGCCATCAACCCGAATTTCCAGGCCAAGCCAACTTCAAAGGTCAGTGGGTTCATCCTCAATTCTGGCCAGCCAAGCTGAACTACGATCAGAAAAAAGTGGTGGTCATTGGCAGTGGTGCAACAGCCGTTACCTTGGTGCCAGAAATGGCCAAGACGGCTGCGCATGTGACCATGTTGCAGCGCTCCCCCACTTATGTCGTCTCAAGGCCAGCAGAGGACAACTTCTCGCTGACCTTGCAAAAGTACCTGCCCATGAAATGGGCCTATCAAATCACACGCCTTAAAAATGTCAGCTTTGGCATGCTGACCTATCAATTCGCTCGCAGGAAACCCGAGTTTGTGAAACGCTACTTGGTGAAGATGGCTGCCAAGCAATTGCGCTC
>JBIIJK010000087.1:0-6370 GCA_044233865.1 Limnohabitans sp. | reverse complement strand
CTTCTTTTTCGGATCACCCAAGTCGAGGTACGCATGCTTGCTTTATGGATCTTGTTTTTGCTCTTCATGAGCCTCGTCGGATTGGTTTTGTTCGCCGCCTTTTCAAACAAGAAGGCTGAACAACTTTTACCGCCAGCCGGCAGCTTTGCCAAATTAGGGTCTACTCGCCTGCACTATGTCGATCAAGGACAGGGGCCGGCCATTGTCATGGTCCATGGTTTAGCCGGCAATCTTCAAAACTTCACCTATGGCCTTGCGGCACCCTTTGCCCAAAATCACAGAGTCATTTGTGTTGATCGTCCAGGTTGCGGTTATTCAAAGCGCTCATCCAACGCCGATGCCAGTCTAGAAGCACAAGCCGATACGATTGTGAGCTTGCTAGACCACTTGCAAATTGAGTCTGCTGTTTTCGTCGGTCACTCCTTAGGTGGCGCCATTTCATTGGCAGCTGCGCAAAGACACCCCGACAGAGTGAAAGCCTTGGCTTTGATTGCGCCTCTGACGCATTTGCCAGAATCTACTGCCGAAGTATTTAAAGTATTCGAAGTTTCTTCTCCGCTGATCCGAAAAATCTTAGGCTGGACATTGGCTATTCCAGGGACACTTTTTCGAATCTCCTTGACCTTGAGAGTCGTTTTCGGCCCCGAAAGAGCTCCTTCAGATTTTGCTATTCGCGGGGGCGGCATTTTGTCACTCAAGCCTCAAACCTTTATCACCGCCTCCAGTGATATCCAAAACGCTTCATGGAGCATGCCCGCTATTGAGGCGGCTTACGCCAACATGAAAACGCCGGTTCATGTTCTGTTTGCACACGAAGATCGAATTTTGGATTGCAAACAGAATGGCGAAGATTTGCCCTCTCGCATTCCTGGCGCACAAATTACCTTGGTATCCGGTGGGCACATGCTTCCCGTCACCCAGGTAGAACAGTGTGTTCAATTCATTGAAGGCGTGGCAGGGTAAGAGACAGGCTTGGCGTCTTGGTGCCACACTTTGTACTTGTGCATCACCTCTGCATAAGCGTCTGAGTCTTCAAAACTTGTCAGCCAATTTTGCAAAGGCTTCCACGCTTGCGCATCAAACCATGCTCGGTCTGTTCTGGCAAATTGCCGCACAAAGGGAGCAATGGCTGCGTCAACCCAGCACCATGCGGGGCCCATCAAACACGCTGTCTGGCTCAGTCTGACATTCAGTTGACTTAGGAACAATGAACCCTGTTGTCTGTTTGCCAATCCATCGGGCAGGTCGTAGCGATTGGGGTATTTGTAGCGGTCTAAATGCTGCTTAAATTCGCTGTCGCATTGGTGCACCAGCGCCACCGCATCTTGGTGCGTGGCAGTGCCTGCGGTCGACCAAGACTGCGGGTCACTTTGATGCAAAGCCCAGTTGATGATGTCCAGACTTTCTTCTAGCACTTGGTCTTTCAAAACTAAGACCGGCACAGTGCCTTTGGGCGAGACAGCCAACATGCTTTCTGGTTTTTGCGACAGCGCAATTTCGCGAATTTCACAGCGTATGCCGCTCGACAACAACGCCAATCTGGCGCGCATGGCATAAGGGCAACGTCGGAAAGAATACAAAACAGGTGCATCAACTGGTAACAAGGCAGCCACCCTTTCTTGACGTTGTGGCGTGCCAATGTGATTGGTATGACGCGCCTTGGCAATTTCCCATTGTTTTTGTCGTTCCCGAGCGCCGTTCTTTTGAACCTCGCTGGTGTGATCATGACACCGTGGGCAACTGACGCCCAACTCAAACATGTCCGATGCTTTGGCGCCAGGTGGCAAGGGTTCACGACAAGCGCGGCACAACTCATGTGGGCCCGGTGTTAGACCATGGCCTACAGACACTCGCTCGTCAAACACAAAGCACTCACCCTCCCACAAGCTTTTCTCTGGCGGCACAAGCTCTAGGTATTTAAGAATGCCGCCTTGCAAATGATAGACATCTTCAAAGCCATGTTCCAACATCAAAGATGTTGATTTTTCGCATCGGATACCGCCAGTGCAAAACATAGCCACTCGTGGCTTCTGACCATTTTTTGCCTCCAAGACTTTGGCCTGCTTGACCCATTCAGTCAGTTGCGAAAAGCTTTGAATCTGCGGATCGATGGCGCCTTTAAAGCTGCCAATTTCGACCTCGTAGTCATTTCGCGTGTCGATCACCACCACATCAGGTGCAGAAATCAGATCGTTCCAATCTTCTGGTTTGACGTACTGGCCCACTCGTTTGGTCGGGCTGATGCCATCAATACCCAGTGTGACAATTTCTTTTTTAAGGCGAACTTTCATGCGGTGAAAAGGCGCTTTGTTTGAAACAGACTCTTTGTGCTCTAAGTCGGCCAGCTTGGGATCTTGTCGCAAGTAGGCCAGCACCGCATGCACGTCTTCTGGCATACCCGCAATTGTGCTGTTGATGCCTTCACGCGCCAACAATATCAAGCCCTTGACGTTGTGCGCTTCGCAAAATGCCAGCAAGGCAGCACGCCGATCTGCATAGTCAGGCAAATCAACAAACTTGTAAAAGGCCGCAGTCAAAAAAGTAGTTTCAGTCGCATTCAAGGTCATGGCGCTATTTTGCCTTGAGTCAGGTCGGAGACGGGCTGATCTATGTCAGATGCTTCAAAATACGCGGGTTTTATAGCAGCGGGTAAGCATTCAAAAATGATTCTTCTAAGTTCTTTCAAAGCGCCTCCTCATCTTGGTCAGAGGCTTTGCCTCATTTTTTCGCTGCTCAGTTCAGCCGCTTTCGCTCAAAGCCCATTTTTTGAGATCACCCAAAAGCCGGCTCAGGTGGCTGTGACCACAGCACACCCCATGGCCACCGAGGCAGCACTCAAAATGCTTCAGCAAGGTGGGTCTGCGATAGATGCAGCCATTGCAGCGCAGCTGATGCTGGGACTGGTTGAGTCGCAATCGTCTGGCTTAGGTGGCGGCACTTTCTTAATGCATTGGGATGCCGCTCAAAAATCACTGACCAGCCTAGATGGCCTTGCCATTTCTCCTCAAAAAACGACAGCCTCCCTCACCACCGATGTAGATGGGAGTCAACTTCCCTCTGCCTTAATGGGCCGTGGCGGTCGGAGTGCCGGCGTTCCAGGCACCCTGCCCTTATTAGCCAAAGCGCACGCTAAATTTGGCAAATTGACATGGCCAGCATTGTTTGTCCCGACCATAGAGGCAGCCAGCAAGGGCTTTCCCATGCCGGCCTACATGCATCAAATTTTGTCAGCACCAACAGCCGCCAAAGATCACACCGATATGTTGGCTTTGTATTTTGACGATGCTCAAAAAGTAAAGCCTGTGGGCGCGCTCATTGTCAACCCCGACTATGCCAAGACGCTTCAAAGAATCGCCCTTAAAGGACCCTCCGCGATTTGGGCTGATGGTGCCAGTACAGATTTTTTGGCTGCCGTTCAAAAGGGCTACAAGCCGTCTCTGATGACAGAAGAAGATTTAAAAAGCTACCCAGTCGAAGAACGTGACCCCCTTTGTGGTCCCTACCTGCGTTACCGAGTTTGCGTGATGGCACCGCCTTCATTTGGCGGCGTGGTGGTTCTTCAAGTGCTGCAAATGTTGGCGGAAAAATCCAGCTTGGCCACTGACTTTAATCAGCCTGAGTTTGCTCATGCCTTTGCCGAGGCCGGCAAATTAGCGCAAGTTGACAGGCACCGTTATGTGGCAGACCCTGCATTTTTCAAAGTGCCAGCCAAGGCCTTGGTCAGTCCGGCTTACGTCAAACAACGCGCAGCCCTGATTCAAAGCAACACCCTGCCCAGTTATGGCCCAGGACAGCCGGAAGCCATGTTGGCTGAGTCATCTGGCCAGACACTTACACAAGCAACAGCAGCTTCCAGTGCCGATGCCACCAGTCAATTGGCAGTGGTGGATGCACAAGGCAACGCAGTCAGCATGACTACCACCAACAATTTGAATTTTGGGTCGCGCATCTTGGTGCAAGGTTATGTGTTGAACAATGCCATGACCAACTTCACCACATCACCCAAACCAGGCGAAATAGCACCCAACAAAATGGAACCCCGAAAAAGACCTGTCACCTCCATGGTGCCGACCATGGTTTTTGACGAGGCAGGTCAATTGGTCACGCTAGGCGGATCGGCTGGCGGCGGACAAATCGTGGACTATGTTTCTGCCAACTTGGTTCGCATGTTGGCCAACCAATTAAGCCCCTATGAAGCACTGGCACAAGGGCACATCTCAACGGCCCTCCCCAATCGGGTTCAACTTGAAAAAGGAACTTCAGCCGCCCAATTGGCCGAGGCCCTTCTGGCCAAGGGCCAAAAAGTTGAAGTCGTACCCATGAACAGCGGCATGGGATTTTTAAAGCGCGCTGGCAATGGCTGGATCGGATCTGCAGATCCGCGAAGAGACGGTGTTGCTTGGGGCTTTAACCCCAGACCTTAGGGAATAACTCGTCGTTCATTTCGGCACCGTCTGGCAAGCGTTTTTCCAAGTCGGTAAAAGGTGGCGACGTGACCCAGCGGCGCACAGCATGGCGCGCATCGTCGCCCAGGTATCTGGCAGAAAACACGCGCCTTCTTCTTTCAGGTCCAACGCCGCTAGAAGCATGCAGAGACAACATCTGAAAAGCCACGCAGTCGCCTGGCTCTAAGGCCCACGCGAGTTGCTTGTATTCATCGGGCTTGTCTTCAATTGATGGCAACTCAGCCAAGCTTCCCTCTGGAAACCATTTGGCTTGTTGGTCTCTAAACGTTCGAGGCATGTACCAGGTTCCCAAATGCGATTGGGCTACAAACCTGAGCGTGCTGGCCAAAGGCACAGGATCGACTGGAATCCAAAAACTCACGTTTTGTCTACCACTCACGTTGTAATAAGGTTGATCTTGGTGCCAAGGTGTTGCTTGTTGCGTGCCAGGCTCCTTGACCAACAAATGATCGTGATAAAGCCGCACGGTTTTTGACTGCATGAGTTGCGCCGCCAAATGGGGCAAGGTCGAATTCAATAAGATGCTTTGATAGCTTGGATTTGAGGGCCAGGTACAAAAGTCTTCAACGAAGCGCCCCGGATCGTTGGGTTGGCTGGCCACTTGCACCAAGTCACTCAAATGCGCCAGATTGTGTTCAATGCCTAGTTCGAGTGTTTGTATTTCTTGTGCGTTGAAAACACCACGCAACACAACAGCACCCAAGCTCTGATAGCTCTCAATGGTTTCGGGCGTCAACACATGTATTCTTGACATCGAACTCACCTCAAATGTTCTTCAACAATTCTGCGGTCTCAAAAAGTGGCAAACCCATGATGCCCGTATAGGAGCCCTGAATGTCTGAAATAAAAGCAGCAGCCATACCTTGAACACCGTAGGCACCGGCTTTGCCAAAGGGCTCTCCACTTGCAATATAGGCTTTGATCTCTGACAACTTCATGGGTGCAAAAGTCACTTTAGAAACAGACACACTCAAGTAACGCCGACGGCCAGAGGCTACAGCCACGGCGGTTAAAACTCTGTGAGTTTGGCCAGACAAAGTTTTTAAAATTCGCACGGCATCTTGCTCATTTTCGGGTTTGCCTAAGATCACTCGGCCTAAGGCCACAGTGGTGTCAGCGCACAACACAGGCGCAGGTTTTAAACCTCGCGCTTGCATGCGTTTGACGGCAGCTTCAAGTTTCAATTGCGTCACGCGCTTCACGTAGGTCAAAGGAGCTTCACCTGGTATTTCGCGTTCTAGTGATTCTGCATCTTCGTCTGCCGTAGCCAACAACAACTCATATCGAACGCCTATCTGTTCGAGCAATTGTTTGCGTCTAGGACTTTGCGAGGCCAGGTAAACGAAATCTTTCATTGCAAGTTTATTCTCGGTGGTAAGGATGGTTGGCATTGATCGACCAAGCTCGGTACAACTGTTCGATGAGCAAGACTCTGGCCATGGCGTGTGGCAGCGTGAGATCGGACAATCGAATGCGTTCGTGTGCTGCATCTCTAAAGGCTGGCTCTAAACCATCTGGCCCCCCAATAATGAGCGCAACATCATCACCGCCGAGTTGCCAATCTTTTAAACGCTGTGCAAGGGCGGTGGTTCTCAATGAGGTGCCGCGCTCGTCTAAAACCACCACTCGGGTACCGCGCGGAATGACCGCTTCAATGCGTTGCCGCTCTGCAGCGACCAAGGTTTCATAGGTTTTAGAGCCGCGGGGCTCTGTCTTCACAGCCTTGAGCTCTACTTTGAGCTCAGGGGGAAAACGCTTGGCGTAATCATCCCACGCAGTTTGCGCCCAATCGGGGACGCGTTGCCCCACTGCCACGATTAGCAGCTTCATGAAACTCAGGCCTTAGGCTTGGCCTTGGCGAAGGACTTGGTTACTGCCTTAGGTGCTGCCTTAGGTGCTGCCTT
>JBIIJK010000053.1:0-13920 GCA_044233865.1 Limnohabitans sp. | reverse complement strand
GTTTGCGCCCAATCGGGGACGCGTTGCCCCACTGCCACGATTAGCAGCTTCATGAAACTCAGGCCTTAGGCTTGGCCTTGGCGAAGGACTTGGTTACTGCCTTAGGTGCTGCCTTAGGTGCTGCCTTGGGTGCTGGTTTGACACTGGACTTGGAAGCAGGTTTACCGACAGATTTTGAAACAGGCTTGCTGCTTGATTTGGCAGGTGCTTTGCCCGCTGTTTTAGCAGCAGGTTTGCCGCTTGATTTAGCCGGCACTTTGCGCGTGGGCTTGAGCGCTTCCGAGCCCATGGGGCCAACCGGCACAGAATCACGCCGTGTAGGCGTGCGTCCTGCACTGACATTGGCCTTCTTCTTGGCAACGGGCTTGCGCACAGGTTCAGCAGGCTTGGGGGCACCCAGCTTCAAACGCACCGGCTTGTCGCCCCAAATTTCTTCAAGGTTGTAGTAAGAACGAATGGTTGGCTGCATCACGTGCGCAACAACGCTGCCGCAATCGACAATGATCCACTCTCCGTTGTCTTCACCCTCGATGCGGGGTTTGGCGTAGCCCGCCTCTTTCACCTTGTCGCGCACGCTGGCTGCCAAGGCTTTGGTTTGACGGTTGGAAGTACCTGACGCGATGATGACCCGCTCAAAAAGAGCGGACATCTCTTCTGTGTCGAACACCACAATTTCTTGTGCTTTCACATCTTCCAATGCATCAACAACAATGCGCTGGAGTTTTTGGGTGTCTTTTTTGGCAGAGGTTTCGTTCATCGTGCAGGCTGGTAGAGGTGATGGCTTTGAATATACAGCGCAACGGTCGGTGGGACCAGAGCGTCAATGGCTTGCCCTTGGGCCACCCGTGCTCGAACTTGCGTTGCACTGTGTGGCAAATTGGGCAATTTCAGGGCCTGAGTGGGGATGTCATGGCTGGGAGCGTCGGAGTCTGAGAATTCGGACATCTCGCGTTCAGCGACGCAAATTATAGCTCGCTGGGCAATTTCTCCAATTTCATGCCATGTTGCCAAGGCTTTGCCCTGATCTTCCCCGATCAATAAAAAGAACTGGGCATCTGGATACTGATCAGAAAGGCTTCGCAAGGTGTCGATGGTGTAACTAGGGCCCCCTCGGTTCAACTCAATCTCATCCACACGGGCATTGCTTAAGTGACTGAAAGCCAGCCTGGCCATTGCAGCCCTGTGCTCACCATTGCTTAAATCCCTAGGTTTGTGCCAAGCTTTCCCAGTAGGCACCACAATCAACTCATCCAAATGAAATTGAACGATGGCAGCTTCGGCCATGGCCACATGGGCAATATGTGGCGGATCAAATGCGCCGCCCAAAATGCCAATGCGTTGTGGTGTCAAACCCAATCCCTTGGTTTTAAAAATTGACTGGCCAATTGAGCTTCTGCTGAATCGGGCGCATCGACTCTGTTGTAGGACCATGTCACCAGAGAAGGCATGGACAACAAAATCGATTCAGTCCGGCCGCCTGATTGCAAACCGAAATGCGTGCCCCGGTCCCAGACCAAATTGAATTCGACATACCGACCACGGCGATAAAGTTGGAAATCTCTTTCGCGTTCGCCATAAGGGGTGTCTTTTCTGCGCATCACAAGGGGCATGTAGGCTTTTAAAAGTCCATTGCCCACATCTTGCATCATGGCGAATCCTTTTTCAAAACCCAGTTCTGAAAAGTCATCGTAAAAAATGCCGCCTACGCCGCGTGCTTCGTTGCGGTGTTTTAAAAAGAAATACTCATCACACCATTTTTTAAAGCGTGGGTGTAGATCGGCGCCATAAGGCTGAACAGCCTCTTTGCAGGTCTGGTGAAAGTGCACCGCATCTTCTTCAAAACCGTAATAAGGGGTGAGGTCCATGCCGCCACCAAACCACGCCACAGGCGCTTTACCCTCGGGCTTTGCCACAATCATTCGAACATTCATGTGAACGGTGGGCACATAGGGGTTGCGTGGATGAAAGACCAAAGACAAGCCCATAGCTTCAAAAGGCGCACCCGCCAACTCTGGTCGATGCTGCGTCGCTGAAGGGGGCAGCTTTGGGCCGGTCACATGTGAGAAGCCGCAGCCAGCCCTTTCGAACACAGGCCCACCTTCCAGAATTTGGGTGATGCCGTCGCCTTGCAGCATTTCGCCTTCTGGCTTTTTCCAAGCATCGACCACAAAAGGTGTGCCATCCAAGTCATGCAAAGACTTGGTAATTCCTGCTTGAAGCTGGATGAGGTATTGCCGAACGCTATGGGCTTGGCTAACTTGCATGCTGTGTCTTTCTGAATACTCTGTTTGTTGTCTACTGGCCGTTTTCTCTGGTGGACAAAGGTCGAATAGGTGCGACTTTGTCTTTGTGAAAACCTTCTACACCTTCGTACATTTTTCGAATGCGAGCGTAATCTAGCTCAACATCGCCAGAGAGTTTCAAGAAGCCCTCAAACTTAAGCTGTTTTTTGGCGTAATCGAGATGCACCACAGCCAAAGGTAAATTGGCACCCATGGCCAATTGATAAAAGCCACTGCGCCATCCCTCTGTTCGCTTTCGCGTGCCTTCAGGTGACAACCCAATCCACAAGAATTTATTTGCGCGCTGGTGTTCTGCAAAAACTTCGATCATGGCACCGACGACACCGCGTGACGAAGACCGGTCAATCGGCACGCCACCAATCCAGCGAAGCCAAGGGCCGAACAAAGGAATTTTCAAAAGGGATTCTTTGCACCAAAAAAACAAAGGCAAGCCCATGGTCCATTTGCACAACATGGCTGTGCAGAAATCCCAATTGCTGGTGTGCGGATACACAATGGCCACGCCTTGCAAGCTTGGCAAACCCTGGAAATCAACTCGCCAACCAATCAGCTTGAGTAGCCAAGCGGCCCAAACATGACCCTTCATTTGATACGCGTAGGGCCCGGGAATTAACGCCGATGCGGGGACTGATTGTTCCTCGAGCGTGTTCACGATTTGATGGCCCTGAATCCAATATCTCTGCGATATTGTTGTCCGTCAAAGTGAATGCCTTTGGCCACTTCATAGGCTTTGTGCTGTGCTTGCTTCACCGAATCGGCCAGCACGGTAACGCACAGAACGCGGCCCCCTGAACTGAGCGTTTGGCCTTCCTTCGCGATCGTTCCAGCATGGAACACCATGGCGTCCATCTCGTCTTTAGGCAATCCCGAAATGACATCACCCTTGCGTGGGTTCATGGGGTACCCAGCGGCCGCCATCACGACCCCCAAAGCGGTTCGTCTGTCCCACTCAAGCTCAACTGTGTCCAATTTTTCGCTGGTGGCAGCCAACATAACTTCTACCAAATCGCTCTTCAAACGCATCATGATGGGCTGGGTTTCTGGATCGCCCATGCGGCAGTTGAACTCCAATGTTTTCGGCTGACCTTTTTCATCAATCATGAGGCCGGCATACAAAAAGCCGGTGTAGGGAATGCCGTCTTTTTCCATGCCCTTGATGGTCGGCATAATCACTTCACGCATGGCCCTGGCATGCACTTGCGCCGTAACAACGGGCGCAGGCGAGTAAGCACCCATGCCACCTGTGTTGGGGCCTTCGTCATGGTCTAACAAACGCTTGTGATCTTGGCTGGTGGCCAACGCCACCACATTTTTGCCATCGCACAACACAATGAAGCTGGCCTCTTCGCCTTGCAAAAATTCTTCTATCACAACGCGTGGCACAGCAGCGCCATCTGCACCTGCGTTGTGAACTACGCCCAAGCTGTTGTCTAGCAACATAAAGTCAACGGCCTCGTGAGCCTCTGCGGCCGTCATGGCCACCACCACGCCTTTGCCTGCCGCTAAGCCATCGGCCTTCACCACAATGGGCGCTCCCATTTTGTCGACATACGCATGCGCTAGTGCAACATCCGTGAAGGCTTGATACAGGGCTGTCGGAATACCATGTCTAAGCATGAACGCTTTAGAAAAAGCTTTTGAGCTTTCCAATTGCGCGGCTGCTTTTGTGGGTCCAAAAATTTTCATGGCATGCGCACGAAACTCATCCACAATGCCTGCGGCCAATGGGGCCTCAGGCCCAACCACCGTGAGATCGATTTTTTCTTGTTGCGCCCATTCGCGCAGTGCCTTCACATCGGTGATGGGCACGTTAACCAAATTGGGATCGCGCGCTGTGCCGCCATTGCCTGGTGCTACAAACACTTTTTGAATGCGTTGTGATTGCGACAACTTCCAAGCCAAAGCATGCTCGCGTCCGCCACCACCTACTACCAATACTTTCATTGATCAAGCCTTATTCAGAAATGGTTGCGTTGTGGAAAACGTTTTGCACATCGTCCAAATCTTCCAAGATATCCAAGAGTTTTTGCATTTTGGCAGCATCATCGCCTGAAAGGTCGATGCTGTTCTCTGCGCGCATGGTGACTTCCGCCATGTCTGCCATCAAACCAGCGGCTTCAAGGGCATTTTTAACTGTTTCAAAATCTGTCGTCGACGTCAGGACTTCGATGGCGCCATCATCGTCGGCAATGACATCTTCAGCGCCGGCTTCTAGTGCCACTTCCATCACTTTGTCTTCTGAGGTACCTGGCGCAAAAATCAATTGCCCGCAATGCTTGAACTGAAAAGCCACAGAGCCTTCTGTGCCCATGTTGCCGCCGTGCTTGCTGAAGGCGTGCCGAACTTCTGCCACGGTGCGCACTCGGTTGTCGGTCATGGTGTCAACAATGATGGCCGCACCGCCAATGCCATACCCTTCATACCGAATCTCCTCGTAAGTCACGCCTTCCAAGTTGCCGGTGGCTTTATCGATATTGCGCTTCACGGTATCGGCTGGCATGTTGGCTGCCTTGGCCTTCTCAATGGCCAGGCGCAAACGGGGGTTGGCAGTAGGATCACCGCCGCCGGTTCTGGCAGCCACCATGATCTCTCGAACGACACGGGTCCAAATGCGCTGGCGTTTTTCGTCCTGCCGGCCCTTGCGGTGTTGAATATTTGCCCATTTACTGTGGCCAGCCATCTCAAATTCCTTGATGTGATTTAAATCGTCGAGGCTAGATTTTACTTTTCATCTGCGGGCAGATCGAAAGCACTCGGCGTTACTTGAGCTTGCGCAACAAAAAAGCCGGACGAATCCGGCTTTTTTCAGTTAGCAGTTGCCTCTTCAGGCTCGTGGGGTTCAGATTTTGAATTGCGGCCTTCTTTCTTGGGCAAAGGCTGGATGTCCAACAATACCTCGTCCTTTTCGTCCAAATCGACGCTCAAACGACCACCATCGATCAATCGACCAAACAACAATTCGTCGGCCAAGGCCTTGCGAATGGTGTCTTGAATCAAACGCTGCATCGGTCTGGCGCCCATGAGCGGGTCGAAGCCTTTTTTGGCCAAGAACTTGCGCAAGTTGTCGCTGAACGTGACATCGACTTTCTTCTCAGACAACTGTGTTTCAAGCTGCAACAAGAACTTGTCGACCACGCGCATGATGATTTGCTCGTCCAAGGCTTTGAAGCTGACCATGGCATCCAAGCGATTGCGGAACTCCGGAGTGAACAAGCGTTTGATATCGCCCATTTCGTCGCCCGCCTGACGCGGATTGGTAAAGCCAATGGTGGCCTTGTTCATGGTCTCTGCGCCCGCATTGGTGGTCATGATGATGATCACATTGCGGAAGTCAGCTTTGCGGCCGTTGTTATCCGTCAAGGTGCCATGGTCCATGACCTGCAGCAACACATTGAAAATATCAGGGTGTGCTTTTTCAATTTCGTCGAGCAACAAAACGCAATGCGGTTTCTTGGTCACGGCTTCTGTCAGCAAGCCACCTTGGTCAAAGCCCACATAGCCTGGAGGCGCACCAATTAAGCGGCTAACCGCATGACGCTCCATGTACTCTGACATGTCAAAGCGAATGAGGTCGATGCCCATGATGTAGGCCAACTGCTTGGCCGCTTCAGTTTTACCCACACCGGTGGGGCCACTGAAAAGGAAGGAGCCAATGGGCTTGTCGGTTTTACCCAATCCAGACCGCGCCATTTTGACAGCGGATGCCAAGACTTCGATCGCCTTGTCTTGACCAAACACCACACTCTTCAAATCGCGCTCAATGGTTTGCAATTTGCTGCGATCGTCGTTGGACACATTGGCGGGCGGAATGCGTGCAATCTTGGCCACGATGTCTTCCACTTCGGCTTTGCCGATGGTTTTCTTGCGCTTGGAAGGTGGCAAGATGCGTTGGGCTGCGCCGGCTTCGTCAATCACGTCAATGGCCTTGTCGGGCAAGTGGCGATCGTTGATGAATTTGGCAGACAACTCAGCGGCGGCTTGCAGGGCGGCATTGGCGTATTTCACGCTGTGATGTTCTTCAAAGCGAGACTTCAAGCCCTTCAAAATGTCGACTGTTTCTGCCACAGTAGGCTCAACCACATCGACCTTTTGGAAACGACGTGACAAGGCTGCGTCTTTTTCAAAGATGCCGCGGTATTCGGTGAAGGTGGTGGCACCAATGCATTTCAGCTGGCCGCTAGACAGCGCAGGCTTGAGCAAATTGGAAGCATCCAATGTGCCCCCCGATGCCGCACCGGCGCCGATGAGCGTGTGAATTTCGTCGATGAACAAGACCGCGTGCGGCCTGTCTTTCAGGGCCTTCAAAACGCCCTTCAGGCGTTGCTCAAAATCACCTCGGTATTTGGTGCCTGCAAGCAAGGCACCCATGTCCAGAGAATAGACCACAGCCTCTGCCAAAATTTCTGGCACGCTAGATTGCGTGATGCGCCAAGCCAAGCCTTCTGCAATGGCCGTTTTACCGACACCGGCCTCGCCCACCAACAGAGGATTGTTTTTACGCCGACGGCACAAAATTTGGATGGTGCGCTCAACCTCATATTCGCGGCCAATGAGCGGATCAATTTTGCCCTCTTTGGCCATCTGATTCAGGTTCTGAGTGAACTGCTCTAAAGGCGATGCCTTTTCGTTTCGTTCAGAGCCACCACTGCCCTCTTCATTTTCTGGTGAAGGCGCTGCGTCACTGCCCTTGGTGGCTTCAGGTGGATCGCTTTTTCGAATACCGTGGGCGATGAAATTAACAACGTCCAAACGTGTAATGCCTTGTTGGTGCAAGTAGTAAACAGCGTGCGAATCTTTTTCACCAAAAATAGCAACCAGCACATTAGCACCAGTCACTTCTTTTTTGCCACTGCCGGTCGATTGAACGTGCATGATGGCGCGCTGAATCACACGCTGAAAACCCAATGTGGGTTGCGTGTCGACTTCTTCGGTACCCGCCACTTGGGGCGTGTTGTCTTTGATGAAGGTGGCCAGCGATTGACGCAAATCGTCAACTTGCGCCGAACACGCGCGCAACACTTCTGCTGCGCTAGGGTTGTCTAGCAATGCCAACAGCAAATGCTCTACGGTAATGAACTCGTGTCGCTGCTGACGCGCCTCAACAAAGGCCATGTGCAAACTGACTTCCAATTCTTGGGCAATCATGTGATTTCCTTCAATGCCTTGCGGAGGTTAAAAATATTAGGTTGGGTAGATTTGTTAGATTGCAACTGCTTTATGCCACATTCTTGCCGACTTTTTGTGCGATTCATGCCACAGGCTCGCTTACACACTGAAGTGGGTGTCCGGCCTGATTGGCCGCATCAAGCACTTGGTCGACCTTTGTAGCGGCCACATCACGGGAGAAAATCCCACAGACGCCCTTGCCATCTAAGTGAATTTTCAACATGATTTGCGTGGCAGCTTCTCTGTCTTTGTTAAAAAACTCTTGAAGCACCAAAACAACAAACTCCATGGGGGTGTAGTCGTCATTCAGCATGACAACTTGGTACATCTGAGGCGGTCCAACTTTGGCAGGTCGTCTTTCTAAAACCACAGAATCACTATTTCCGGGGGTACTAGCAGGATCCCCAACCGATCCGGGCGGGTTTGGTGAATTTGGTTTTTTAGGTTTCTCTGTTGCCATGATTTCATTCTATAGAGACTGAGCGGGGTTCTGAGC
Organism: Limnohabitans sp.; assembly: GCA_044233865.1. Lineage (GTDB taxonomy): Bacteria > Pseudomonadota > Gammaproteobacteria > Burkholderiales > Burkholderiaceae_C > Limnohabitans_A. The sequence continues at coordinate 5,955 of JBIIJK010000053.1, read as the reverse complement.
CGACCCCCGAAAAAGTCCCTATGTCGCAATGCAGCAATTCTGCATCAGTCGGGTAAACCTTGAATTGACAACGTCAAAAACAGTGCTTTAAATGTGTCCTATAAATCTAACGGATGGAGACATGCATGCTCAACGGAACAGTGAAATGGTTCAACGACGCTAAGGGATTTGGATTTATTCAGCCCGATGGTGGTGGCCCAGACGCTTTTGCGCACTTTTCTGCCATCACCATGGAGGGCTTTAAAAGTCTTAAAGAAGGTGCAAGGGTGAGCTTTGACTTGACCGATGGCCCCAAGGGGCCAATGGCCATTAACATTCAGTCTGAGCAGGGTGCGGCGCAGGAAGCCAAACCCGAGGGGATGTGAGCTAACTTAAATTGCCAAGAAAAAAGCCCTTAAGAATTAATTCTTAAGAGCTTTTGTCAGACATCAATGGTCGGCGTGGCGGGATTCGAACTCGCGACCCCTTGCACCCCATGCAAGTGCGCTACCAGGCTGCGCTACACGCCGACAAGCTTTAAATTATAGCCCGAGATTGCTCTCAATTTGAGAGCAGGTCTCTGATATCCATCAATTCACGGCGCAGGGTTGGCAGGCTGCTTGAGGCTTGAAGCGGAGAAGCCCGTTGAGCACTTTCCATGGCCATGACGGATGTTTGATCATTCACTGAGAAAGCTTCGGTGTCCTCGTCGAAGTCCTCCATGCCTTCATTGTCTTCAGTGCTCAATTCAAGCGCATCTTTTTTCATGCCTTTTTGAGATTGAGCCAATTCTTGCATTTTGTTGCGGGCACCACTGATGGTGAAGCCTTGCTCATAAAGCAAATCACGGATACGGCGAATCATGAGCACTTCGTGGTGCTGGTAGTAACGGCGATTACCGCGGCGCTTGACGGGCCGAAGTTGCGTAAATTCCTGCTCCCAATAGCGCAGCACATGCGGCTTGACACCGCAAAGCTCGCCCACCTCACCAATGGTGAAGTAGCGCTTGGCTGGAATAGACGGGAGGGAGTTCTCCATTGAAATCACTAACTTGCTTGGGGGATTGCAAGCTTACTCTAAGCATGGGGGCCGAGTAAAGGGGCTATTGATTAAATTTATGAAGGAATCAAGAAAAATTTTGCAGAGACTGCAAGTCAGAGAAATTCAGTGAACGCCAGTTTCACAATTTTTCATCGCCTTGAATGACCGCTTTCAGCTTGTGGCTTGCATGAAAGGTGGACACACGCCTGGCTTCAATGGGGATCAGTTCACCGGTGCGCGGGTTGCGACCTGGCCGCGGCGCTTTCTCACGAATTTGGAAATTGCCAAAACCAGAGATCTTGACATCTGTCCCTTCTACCAGTTGGGTCGCAATCAAGTCAAAGAAAGAATCAACCATGTCCTTAGATTCGCGCTTGTTCAGACCGATTTGTTCAAACAACAAATCAGCCAGGTGAGCCTTGGTGAGGGCTGGCGTTTCGAGGCTTTCAACAGAAAAATTCATATCCACTTTCAGGCAAGCATCAGGTGCGCAAACGGGCTGCTAACTTCAATGCCAAATGATCCAACACAGACTTAACTGTGGATTCAATTTGCACATCTGTCAATGAGGCTTCGTCGCTGTTCAAAACAAGTCGCACAGCCAAACTTTTTTCTACACCTAGCGAGGCCTGTGGACGGAACACATCAAACAAAACAGCACTTCGAAGCAGGCCTGCTGTAGGGGCTTCGTGAACTGCCGCCATCAATTCAGCGTGCGTTACTTTTTCGGCTACTACGACGGCAATGTCCCGCTCTACGGCTTGAAATTTTGCGACGCCTTGCGCCACTGGTACGTCTCGCTGAAGGACGGCATCCAAATCGAGTTCAAACAAAATAGGCGCCTGTTGCAGGTCCCATGACTGACGCCAACGAGGATGCAACTCCCCCACATGGCCAACCACATTGCCATGCAAAGAGACTTGCGCACATCGCCCGGGGTGCATGGCAGGATGTTCTGCCGACACAAACACTGGCTTGGCGGGTGCCAACAACGCCTCTATTTCACCCTTCACGTCAAAGAAATCGACGTTTCGAACCTTGCCGCCCCAGGAAGTGGAAGACACAGACCCATAAGCGACGCCCGACACACGCATAGGCTGACTCAAACCTTCAACGGTGGTGTCTGAATCCTTCACCGATGCATCGCGCAAAAACACCCGTCCCAATTCAAAGACACGCACGCGATCGGCTTTGCGGTCTAGGTTGAACTTCACAACTTGCAATAAGGATCCCAGCAGGCTGGTGCGCATCACACTCATTTGACTGGCAATGGGGTTGAGTAATTTGAGCGGCGCAGGGTTGCCCGCCAACTCATGCTCCCAGCGTTCTTCCACAAAACTGAAGTTGATGGTCTCTTGGTAACCAAGCGCTGCCAAACTGCGACGGACTGCAAACGGGCCACGCACACTTTCTTTGCGAATTTTGGCCGTGATGGGGGCCAAGGGTGGCGTGGTGGGTAGCTGGGTGTAGCCCACCATGCGTGCAACCTCTTCAATGAGGTCTTCTTCAATTTCCAAATCAAAGCGCCAGCTTGGAGGATTGACCGTGATCAAGCCTTCTGTTTCTGAAACCTCAAAACCCAAGCCACGCAGTGCATCGGCACATTGCTTCTGGCTCAAGGTCATGCCGATGACTTTGTTGGCACGCGCCACGCGCAATGTGACGGGCTTGCGAACTGGCATGTTCAACTTTTGATCATCGACAGGGCCAATTTGCGTTGCAGGTGTACCGCAAATATCAATGACCAATTGGGTAAGGCGCTCAATGTGTTCAACCGTGCTTTCAGGGTCGACACCACGCTCAAAGCGATGACCAGCGTCGGTTGAAAAGTTGTAACGGCGTGACCGGCCTGCAATGGCTTTGGGCCACCAGTAGGCGGCTTCGATGTAAATGTTTTGCGTGTCATCAGACACCGCAGTGGCGTCTCCACCCATGATGCCTGCCAAGGACTCTACTTGAGCGTCATCTGCAATCACACCCACTTTGTCGTCTACCGTCACGGTGTTGCCGTTGAGCAGTTTGAGTGATTCATCGGCGCGGCCCCAGCGAACTTGCAAACCGCCATGAATTTTGTTGAGGTCAAAAATGTGGGAAGGCCGCCCAAGCTCAAACATCACGTAGTTTGAAATATCCACCAAGGGGCTGACACTGCGCTGGCCACATCGCGCCAAACGGTCTACCATCCATGCGGGCGTTTGGGCCTTGGGATTGACACCCTTCACCACCCTGCCGCTGAATCGGCCACACAAGTCAGTGGCATGCACGGCCACAGGCAATGTGTCTTGAACTTGTGCAGCGAGTGATTTGAATTCTGGCGCTTTCAAGGGCGCACCCGTTAGGGCAGAAACTTCTCGGGCAATGCCATAGACGCTCAAGCAATGTGCCAAGTTAGGCGTGAGTTTGAGTGTGAAAAGCGTATCGTCGAGCTTCAAATAAGTGCGAATGCTTTTGCCCAGGGGGGCATCGGCAGGCAGCTCTAATAAGCCGCCATGATCGTCTGCAATTTTGAGTTCTTTGGCTGAACACAGCATGCCTTGGCTTTCGACACCGCGCAGTTTGCCCACTTTGATCTGGAAGGGTTGACCATCTTCACCGGGGGGCAACTCTGCGCCCACCATGGCGCAAGGGATGCGAATGCCTACACGCGCATTGGGTGCGCCGCAAACAATGTTGAGCAAGGTGGGTTGGCCGACATCGACTTGGCAAACGCGCAAGCGGTCTGCATTGGGATGCTGCTCTGCACTTTTAATTTCACCAACAACCACGCTGGAAAATGGTGGCGCTACAGGCTGAAGTTCTTCAACCTCCAAGCCCGCCATGGTGAGGGTTTCGGCAAGTTGTTCAGTCGAGAGGGGTGGGTTACAAAACTCACGCAGCCAAGATTCAGGAAATTGCATGGTCTTTAATTTATTGAAATTGACTCAAGAAGCGAACGTCGCCATCGAAGAACAAGCGCAAATCATTGACGCCATATCGGAGCATGGTGAGACGGTCGGGGCCCATGCCAAAGGCAAAGCCAATGAATTTTTCTGGGTCGAGGCCCATGTTGCGAACCACATTGGGGTGCACTTGGCCAGAGCCAGCCACTTCTAACCAGCGACCGGCCAAGGGACCGGTTTGGAATTGAATGTCTATTTCTGCGCTGGGTTCTGTGAACGGAAAGAAACTGGGGCGGAAGCGCAGAACCAAGTCGTCGCTTTCAAAAAACGTGCGGCAAAAATCGGTGAAGACTACTTTCAAATCTTTGAAACTGACGTTCTCGCCAATCCACAAGCCTTCGCACTGGTGAAACATAGGCGAGTGAGTGGCATCGCTGTCCACACGGTAGGTGCGGCCAGGCGCAATGACGCGAATTTCAGGCATGCCCTGCCCTGCTTCCAGCTGTGCTTTGAAGCGCTTCACGTGCTGAACAGCATGGCGAATTTGCATGGGACTGGTGTGGGTGCGCAACAAATGACCGCCTTCTACATAGAAGGTGTCGTGCATGGAGCGGGCTGGATGATCTTCAGGTGTGTTCAAGGCGGTGAAGTTGAACCAATCGGTTTCAATTTCAGGGCCTTGTGCCACTTCAAAACCCATGGAGCCAAAAATTTGCTCAATGCGTTCTAAAGTGAGTGAAACTGGGTGCAAGCCGCCTTGGGTGAGGGGGCGTCCTGGCAATGACACGTCGAAAGCTTCCGCTTTGAGTTGAACGGCCAACTCGGCATCGGCCAAAGCTTGGCGGCGCGCATTCAGCGCTGCTTCAATGCCCTGCTTGGCCACATTGACCGCTGCACCAAATGTTTTCTTTTCTTCAACGCTTAATGCGGCCATGCCCTTCATCATTTCGGTGATGCGGCCTGACTTGCCCAAATACAGAGCCTTGGCATTTTCAAGATCGGCGGGGGTTTGGGCCTGCGCAAAACTGGCACTGGCCGCTTCAACCAAACTGTCCAACTCGGTCATGGTGGGAACTTTAAAAGGAACTTAAATTCAACATAAAAAAAGGATTGAAGCCTTCGCAAGCCTCAACCCCCTTGATCGACTGTGATATCGACTGCGTGAGTGCTTAAGCTGCGGCCAATCTGGCCTTGACTTGGTTCACGATACCCGCAAAAGCGGCCTTGTCGTGCACGGCGATGTCCGCCAACACTTTGCGGTCGATTTCGATGGCAGCCTTTTTCAGGCCATTGGCAAATTGACTGTAGGTCATGCCGCATTCACGAGCCGCTGCATTGATACGCGCGATCCACAATTGGCGGAACACACGTTTCTTGGCACGACGATCGCGGTAGGCGTACTGACCGGCCTTCATCACCGCTTGTTTAGCGATGCGGAAGACATTACCGCGGCGGCCGCGGAAACCTTTGGCCAGGGCCAATACTTTTTTGTGACGGGCTCTTGCCGTAACACCACGTTTTACGCGAGGCATATTTTCTCCTTGTTCGTCAGTGAATTACAAGCCAGCCGAAGGCAGCATTTGCGCCATGTGACCCATATTGGTCTCATGCACTCCTACTGAACCACGGAGGTGACGTTTGTTCTTGGTTGTCTTCTTCGTCAAGATGTGACGCTTGAAGGCTTGACCGCGTTTAACGGTACCACCAGGACGAACTCGGAAGCGCTTTTTAGCGCTGCTTTTGGTCTTCATTTTGGGCATTTGACTGCTCCTTAATTTGTGCTCGTGAGGCGTCTGCAAACTCCTTGCAGCCTTGTTGGCCCCGAGACACTTTTAATCAGCCATTCACCGAGGTGAACAGCTGTTTCACTCCGAAGCTGCCGGAGCCGCTTCGTTGGCTGTTTTACCAGCCGGTTTTTTTCGACCTGGCGCAATCATCATGATCATTTGGCGGCCTTCCAACTTTGGAAACTGCTCAACCACAATCAGATCGCCCAAGTCATCGCGAATACGCTGCAACAGTGCCATGCCCAACTCTTGGTGGGTAATTTCGCGAC
>JBIIJK010000070.1:0-8561 GCA_044233865.1 Limnohabitans sp. | reverse complement strand
TTGTGGGTGGTCGCAAAGAGAAAATTCGCGCGGGTGATGTACTTGGCGCGCTGACAGGCGATGCTGGTTACACGCGTGAGCAAGTGGGTAAGATTAATGTGAATGAATACTCTACTTATGTGGCAGTAGCTCGAGACATTGCGCGTGAGGCTGCGGCTAAATTGTCGCTCGGTAAAGTAAAAGGCAAATCCGTGAAAGTGCGTTTGCTGGAAGATGCTTCTGGTATTGAGAGTGATTAACTTCGGACATTGTTGAGTGCTTCACTGTCGCTCAATGTATGACCTTGATTTAGGGGTTCGCAGCATCATGGCGCGATGCACTTTACATGTGACCCCAACAAAAGCCGTGCAAATTATTTCAAACATGGCATAGTGCTTGAATTCGCTCAGTATCTTGAGTGGGCGAATAAAATGGTTTGGATAGATGATCGCCACAACTATAACGAGGACCGCATGCGCGGCTTGGTACCTTTAGAAGGCAAAATTTACGCAGTGGTGTATGTTTTGCGTGCTGAATCTACCCGAATGATCAGTTTGCGAAAAGCGAATAACCGAGAGATGAAGAAATATGAAAAAAAACACTCAAAACCCACCGCCTAGAAAATACGAGTTGTTATCTGATGAAGAAGACTATCAAATCACATTGGCAGCCATGAGCGATCCAGATAACCCGCCCATGACTGACGCAGATTTTGAGCACATGGAAAAGAATGCAGTCTTTGGCGCGCCTTGGACCAAGCCTGGTTATGGTCCAGTCAAAAAAACAAATTGACCCTAGAAATTAATACGGGTTCTTAAACCCTAGCCTGTGCATGATCTCAATCTCATGTGCTTCCATCGCCTCGGCATCCGACTCACTGGTTTCATGATCCCAGCCCTGCGCATGCAGCGTGCCATGCACCAATAAATGCGCGTAATGCGCTTGCAATGTTTTGCCTTGCTCGCGAGCTTCCTTTGCTACCACCGGCGCGCATAACACCAAATCGGCCATCACCACAGGTGACTGCATGTAATCAAATGTCAGCACGTTGGTGGCGTAATCTTTTTTGCGAAACTCGCGGTTCAAGCGTTGGCCTTCTTCGGCATCTACAATGCGCACCGTGATTTCGCCATCAGTAGCCAAGCTGTGACGAATCCAACTGACAACTTTGTGGCGAGGCAATGCAGTGCGATGACGCGCAGCGTAAGGGATATCGCCAAATTGCAAAGACAAATTAAGTGTTGGAAGTGTCATGCGCAAAACGCTGTGTAATTTTATAAAAAGTCATCTGCTCAATATTGCCAAGCGACTCAGTTAAGCATCAATCGACCGACTGCGCACCGTCGTTCTTTGCGCATCATAAGCATCCACAATGCGCGCCACCAAAGGATGCCGCACCACATCGGCACTGGTAAACCGCGTCATGGCAATGCCTTTTACGCGCCTTAGCACCCGCTCTGCATCAATCAACCCACTCAACTGCCCTTTAGGCAAATCAATCTGACTCACATCACCCGTGACCACGGCCTTGGCACCAAAGCCAATGCGCGTGAGGAACATTTTCATTTGCTCTGGCGTGGTGTTTTGCGCCTCGTCCAAAATCACAAACGCATTGTTCAAGGTGCGGCCGCGCATGAAGGCCAATGGCGCCACCTCAATGGCGTTGCGCTCAAAGGCTTTCTGCACTTTGTCGTGTCCCATCAGGTCATAAAGCGCGTCGTACAAAGGACGCAAATAGGGGTCGACCTTTTGCGACAAATCGCCAGGTAAGAAGCCCAAACGCTCGCCAGCCTCTACGGCTGGGCGGGTTAAAACAATTCGCTGCACACTGGCACGCTCCAAAGCATCCACCGCGCAGGCCACTGCCAAATAAGTTTTACCAGTACCCGCTGGCCCAATGCCAAACGTGATGTCGTGCGTGGCCATGTTGTCGATGTACAAGGCCTGCATGGGCGTTCGGGCTTTCAGGTCAGCACGGCGCGTTAAAAGAGTGGTGGCATCGGGGTTGTTGGCCACTTCGGGGTCGCCCGTCATCATGAGTTGAAGGGCGTCTTCCTTGATGGGCCGGTCGGCCATTTCATAAAGGGCCTGTAGCAACTCCAAAGCTTGGTTCGCGCGAGCCTTAGGGCCGTCAATTTTGAATTGCTCGTGACGGTGGGCAATTTTGACCTGCAGCCCCGCTTCAATGGTGCGCAAATGGGCATCCATGGGGCCGCAAAGATGGGTCATGCGGGTATTGTTGTGCGGCGTGAAGTTGTGTCTGACAATCAAGCTGATAATCCTAAAGAAAATAGACAAAAGCCCAAATGGGGCATTGTCCATACCCATAATGATAGGCACTTATCTGATGAAGAAGAACGGCAAGCCATGATTGGTCAGTTAACAGGCACTTTGATCGACAAAAACCCACCCGAAGTGGTGGTGGATTGCCATGGCGTGGGCTATGAGGTGAGCGTGCCCATGAGCACCTTTTACAACCTGCCCGCCTTGGGCGAAAAGGTGAAGTTGCTGACTCATTTTGTGGTGCGTGAAGATGCTCAGCTTCTTTACGGCTTTGCCTCTCACGAAGAGCGTGCAGCATTCAGGCAGCTCATCAAAATATCTGGCGTAGGCCCGCGCACGGCTTTAAGCGTGCTGTCGGGCATGGGGGTGGCCGATTTGGCGCAAGCCATTACGCAACAAGAAGCGGGTCGTTTGGTGAAAGTCCCCGGCATTGGCAAGAAAACTGCCGAGCGTTTGCTGTTGGAATTGAAGGGCAAGATGGGCGCTGACCTTGGACTGCCTGCTGGCACTTCTCATGACCATGCCAACGATATCTTGCAAGCCTTGGTGGCGCTTGGGTACTCAGACAAGGAGGCCGCGTTGGCACTTAAGTCTTTGCCCCCAGACATTGGCGTGAGCGATGGCATCAAAATGGCACTCAAGGCCTTAGCCAAATAAAATCACACCATGAGCATTCAAACCGACGACTTTGGCACTCCACCGCCCGCGCGCATGGTGGACGCAAAACCCGAGACACCTCAGGAAGAAGCCATTGAGCGCGCGCTGCGCCCCAAACTGCTGGACGACTATGTGGGCCAAGCCAAGGTTCGTGAGCAACTCGAAATTTTCATTGGTGCCGCCAAAATGCGCGGGGAGCCTTTGGACCATGTGCTGCTCTTCGGCCCGCCCGGTTTGGGCAAAACAACCTTGAGCCACATCATTGCCGCCGAGCTAGGCGTCAACCTGCGGCAAACCAGTGGTCCGGTTTTAGAAAAACCAAAAGACCTGGCCGCACTGCTCACCAATTTAGAAAAGAACGATGTCTTGTTCATCGATGAAATTCACCGCTTGTCGCCCGTGGTGGAAGAAATTTTGTACCCTGCTTTAGAAGACTATCAAATCGACATCATGATTGGTGAAGGGCCTGCTGCGCGCAGCATCAAGCTCGATTTGCAACCCTTCACTTTGGTGGGTGCCACCACCCGCGCGGGCATGCTCACCAACCCACTGCGCGACAGATTTGGCATTGTGTCGCGTCTTGAGTTTTACACGGCAGAAGAATTGGGCCGCATTGTGAAGCGCAGTGCAGCATTGCTCAAAGCGCCCATGGACGCAGCGGGCGGCGAAGAAATTGCCAAGCGCTCACGCGGCACACCGCGCATTGCCAATCGCTTGCTCAGACGTGTGCGCGACTATGCCGATGTGAAAGGCTCAGGCCACATCACGCACGACATTGCCAAACGCGCGTTGGCCATGCTCGATGTCGACCCAGAAGGTTTCGATTTGATGGACCGCAAATTGCTCGAAGCAGTCATTCACCGTTTTGATGGTGGCCCTGTGGGTCTAGACAACATTGCGGCCAGCATTGGCGAAGAGCGCGACACCATTGAAGATGTGATTGAGCCGTACCTTATTCAACAAGGTTTCTTGCAGCGCACACCGCGAGGTAGAACAGCAACCTTGGCTGCATACAGGCACTTGGGTGTGACACCACCCAAAAGTTTCACTCAAGATTGAGTGCTCAACTCAGCTGAGCTGAGCTTTAAGTCGAAAACTTAATATTCGTCTTGCGCCACGTCGTCCAAGTGCGACGTGTCTGCCCACCCCACCAAAGAAATGCTTTCTGGCGTCCACAACAATCGGTTGATGGCGGTGTTGGTCAGGGCCCAAGTTCTAGGCGCCAACAAATCTTGCCCCGTGGCAATGCGGTACAAAATATCCATCACACCGCCATGCGCAAAAACCGCAATGTGCTCACCTGGGTGCTTTGCGGCCAAAGTGTTCAGGGTGGTCCGAATGCGCTGATCTAAAACGATCAATGACTCACCGCCTTTTGGCGGTTCCCAATGCGGATCGCGCTTACGCCAACGCATGGCGTCCTCTGGCAAGTCGGCTTCTATTTCTTTGAAAGTTTTACCTTCAAAGGCGCCAAACCCGCGCTCGCGCAAGCCTTGGTGTGTCACAGGTGTGAGGCCTAAGCGCTTGCCAACAGCAGCAGCTGTTTGATGTGCGCGTTGCAAGTCACTGGTGTAGATGGCGTGCAAAGGGTCTTGAGCGGCCAAAGCTTCGGCCAAACGTTCAGCCTGCAATTGGCCATGCTCATTCAGGGGAATGTCAATGTGGCCTTGAATGCGGGTGTCTACATTCCAAGCTGTTTCGCCATGCCGAATGGCCACGATGCGCGTTGCGTTCGAGGGCATCTCTTACCTTGCAATGGTGGTGTCAACTCGTCGGTTGAGGACCGATGGGTTTGGGAAACCTTGCAATGCAGCGCCTATCATGGCGCGCCAAATGTTTTGGTGATCTGTCCAAGGGCCTTCGTGCATGGCCTTTGTTTGGTACACCACGTTGCTGGTTTGCAGGTCACGAATGATGATGCTGACTTCTTGTGCATAGCCTGAAGGTGGTGGAAAACCAGAGCGCATGCCAAGGCCCCAGCCCATGCCGTGAGGCCTGTAGTAGCCCGTGCCAATATTGATGCTCAGACGATTCGTCCAAGGACTGCGAACAGGACGGCCCCAAGGATCTGCAATGAACTCTGCTGCGCGCACGCCAACCCAGATGGTGTATTGGGCTTGAATGTCGTTGCGGGTCCAGCCCAATGGGGCCAGGGCCGCTTCAAGCTCCACTTCAGCCCAACCCGCTTGGAGGTTGTTGACGTCGGCAGGAAGACGATCAAGTCGGAAGAATGCTTTGGCAGGCACGGCGGTTTGTGAAGCTGTGCCTGTGGGCCACTGCGTGCTGGTTTGCACTTGGCTCTCGATGATGCGCATGCTGTTGCAGCCGCTCAGCAGAAGGCTGAACAGGGCCAGTAAAAACAGACCACCCCACCGAATAGGGCGTGAGAGTGGTCCCATGTTTTGAAGGTTCATGGCGTTCTCCTTGCGAATCACTTGTAAATCACAAATCAACATGGAATCGATTTAGAGCTGAACCACTTGCACGCCTTGCAAGCTGGCCATCACATTGGGCGCTTCAAAGCTTTCGTCGTCAAAGGCTTTGTCGCCATCTTCATTGGCAAGACCCGTGATTTTGAGATTTTTAAAATCGTGTAAGTTGGCGTCCATCAAATGTGAGGGCACCACGTTTTGCAAAGCTGAAAACATGTTTTCAATGCGGCCTGGAAACTTCTTTTGCCACTCGCGAATCATGTTGCCAATTTGCACGCGCTGCAAATTTTGTTGGCTACCGCACAGCGTGCAAGGAATGATGGGGAACTGGCGATGCTCAGCCCAACGAGAAAGGTCGGCTTCTGCCACGTGCGCCAAAGGCCGAATGACCATGAACTCGCCGTTGTCGCTCAAGAGCTTGGGCGGCATGCCTTTGAGTTTGCCGCCAAAGAACATGTTAAGAAAAAAGGTTTGCAACATGTCATCGCGGTGATGACCCAAGGCCAATTTATTGCACTTCAATTGGCCTGCCACTTTGTACAAAATACCGCGGCGCAAACGACTGCACAAGCTGCACATGGTTTTGCCTTCGGGAATTTTGTCCTTCACGATGGAGTAGGTGTCTTGCGTTTCAATGTGAAACGGAATGCCCATGTTTTTCAAATAGGCGGGCAAAATTTCGGCGGGAAAGCCGGGTTGCTTTTGGTCTAAGTTGACGGCAATGAGTTCGAAGTCAACAGGTGCACGCGCTTTCATTTTGAGCAAAATGTCGAGCATGCCGTAACTGTCTTTGCCGCCCGACATGCAGACCATGATGCGGTCGCCTTCTTCAATCATGTTGAATTCGCTGATGGCTTGGCCCACCTGGCGACACAAGCGTTTTTCTAACTTGTGTGTTTCGCGTTCAATTTTGAGGGCCTTGGCTTTTTGCGAAGCCTCGTCTGAAGCTTCTTCGGTCAAGTTTTCGACGGCCTCTAGCCAAGCGTTTTGTGTGGGTGCATTCATGGTTTCACCATTGTCCTGTTTCCATGCGAATGGCAACTTCGCAATCTTCAAAAATTTCTAATTTGGCAATCTTCACGCGAACACCTTTCACACCATGCAGTTGCATGAGGCGACTTGAGAGTTTGCCAATCAGGCTTTCGAGCAAATTGACGTGCTCAGCGGTACATTCATCGATGATAATTTTTCGCACCTTGCGATAGTCGAGAACGTTGCTGATGTCATCGTCTCGCGGAAGTAAAGGCTGTGGGCCGAGGTTGAGTTCAGCGTCGACTTGAATGGGCTGGGGTGCCTTTTTCTCGTGCTCCAAAATACCCAAGCTAGCGTCAAATCTGAGGCCTGTGAGCGTAAGCGTTTGCTTGCCTGAAGGGGCCAAGCTGTCTGCAAGGGGGGAAGTAGGGGCAGTCATGCTGGCTCACATCAAAGAAAAATCGCGCTCGAACTTCATCAAGTGCTGCCCGCCATCGACCAACAAAGTGGTGCCAGTGATGGCGCGGTTGTGCACTGCAAACACCACGGCGCTGACCACATCTTCAACAGATGAGGAGCGGCCCAAGGGACTGAGGGTGTGAAGTTTTTGAAACTTATCGTCGTCCAACATGTGGCTAGTCAGCGTGAGGCCGGGGGCTACGCCCACCACGCGAACCAGCGGCGCTAGAGATTGAGCCAGCAAGGTGTTGGCCGCTTCCAACGCGGCCTTCGACAAGGTGTAACTTAAAAAATCGGGATTGGGGTTCCAAAGTTTTTGATCGAGCATGTTAATCACCACGGCTTCGGCGGCTTGCGCACCGCGCGATTGGCAGTGTTGGTGCAAAGCCTGCGCCAACACAATGGCAGCGCCCGTGTTGCTGGCCCAGTGCTGCGCCATGTTGGCGTAGCTGAAACTCTGAACGTCGTCGTGTTCAAACAGCGCTGCACTGTTGACAACAGCATCGACGCGACCTAATTGGCTAACCACTTGCGGCAACAGTTTGCGGGTGGCTTCTTCGTTGGCCAAATCGGCTTTGAAAATAAAATTTTGCAGTGGTACCTGAGTGCTATTTTGCACAACAGAGGCATCAGCGCCTTTTGGTTTTAGCCCAGCTTGTGCCTGCCATTCTGCTAAAGCCTGCAAGCAATCGGCCGCTGTTTGAAGCGCCTCCGCCTCAGAGCTTCGGTAGTGCACCGCAACTCGCCAGCCTGCACGGGCCAGGCCCAACGCAATTTCTCGGCCCAAGCGCTTGCCGGCGCCTGTGACCAGGGCCGTGCGGGGGGTAGAAGAAAAAGAAGCCGACATTCGGGGACAATCAAGGGCAATGACAGAACCGCATAGTTTAACGACCGCCATGCTTGAGCGGGTGCACAAGGCCATTTTGGCGGCCCAAGGCTGGTTGCCGTTTGATCAATTCATGGCTTTGGCCTTGTACGAGCCGGGTTTGGGCTATTACGCCAATCAGCAGCCCAAGTTTGGCACCATGCCCCAGTCGGGTAGCGATTTTGTGACGGCGCCCGAGTTGTCCCCCTTGTTTGGCGCGGCGCTGGCCCAACAGGTGGCCGAGGCTTTTAAGGCCACTGGCACCGCCGAAGTTTGGGAGTTTGGCGCAGGCAGTGGGGCTTTGGCGCACCAGTTGCTGAGTGAACTGCAGCGATTGGGTTGCGAGATCAAGCGCTACAACATCATGGATTTGTCCAGCACTTTAAAGGCCAGGCAGCATTTGCTTTTGGCAGCGTTTGGTGACCAAGTGAAATGGCTGAGCGAATGGCCCGAAAGCATGCAAGGCGTGGTGCTTGGCAATGAAGTGCTCGACGCCATGCCGGTCAAATTGCTTCACAGAATCAAAGGTCAATGGCATGAGCGGGGTGTGGTGCTGGTTGCGCCATCTGACCACCCCGATGGCTTGGCTTGGGAAGACCGGCCGACCGATCTGCGGCCTCCACTAGAGCCCGCGGGTGAACAAGACTACCTGACCGAAATTCAGCCACAAGGCGAAGCCTTCGTAACCAGCTTGGCCGAGCGAATGCTGGCCAGCGAGAAGGGCGGCGCTGCGTTTTTCTTGGACTATGGTTTCCCAGAGGCGGAGTTTTTTCACCCTGAACGCCATATGGGCACCCTGATGTGCCATCAGGCGCACAAGGCCGATGTCAACCCTTTAGAAGCAGTTGGCTTGAAAGACATCACGGCCCATGTCAACTTCACGGGCATGGCCTTGGCGGGACAAGATGCCGGTC
>JBIIJK010000025.1:0-30299 GCA_044233865.1 Limnohabitans sp. | reverse complement strand
CTTCCCAATAAACCCTTGGCAGACATCCATGGCTTGCCCATGGTGGTTCGAGTTGCCCAAAGGGCTGCACTTTCCAATGCTTCCCAAGTGGTGGTTGCTGCTGACAGCATTGAAATTGTTCAGGCCTGCCAAGCCCATGGGGTTCACGCCATGCTCACCCAAGTTGACCATCCAAGCGGCAGTGATCGGCTTGCTGAAGCCAGTGCGCTGTTGGGTTTGAAACCTCATGATGTGGTGGTCAATGTTCAAGGCGATGAGCCTCTTATCAACCCGGAACTTATCAATCAGGTGGCCGAATTACTTGTTCTGCGCCCCACCGCCAGCATGAGTACGGCAGCCCACGAAATTCACGAGCTAGCCGAGTTCACCAACCCCAATGTGGTCAAAGTGGTCATCGACCAAGCTCAATTGGCGCTCTATTTCAGCCGAGCACCCATCCCTTGGTGGCGAGATGGTTTTGCGAATGGCATTCAAACCCTGCCTCAACCTGCCCCCCTTCGGCATATTGGCATTTACGCTTACCGGGTAGGGTTTTTGCAAAGCTTTCCAACATTGCAAGCTGCACACATCGAAACGGGTGAAGCCTTGGAGCAATTGCGGGCCTTGTGGCACGGGCACAAAATAGCGGTTCACATCACCCCTGATGTGCCTGGCCCCGGTGTCGATACCCCTGAAGATTTAGAAAGAGTCAGGGCTCTGTACAAACCCTGATATTGACGCCTCGGATTCGTCAGGCAAATACAGGCTTACCATGCTATTCTCCAACGACAGCCATCCAAGCCATGGCGAAAGATTCAATAACTATTCGGGACTTTCATGAGACTCATTCTTTTAGGTGCACCAGGTGCTGGTAAGGGCACGCAAGCCGCATTCATATGCGGTAAATACGCCATCCCTCAAATTTCCACTGGCGATATGTTGCGCGCTGCTGTCAAAGCCGGTACCCCGCTCGGTTTGCAAGCCAAGGCTGTCATGGAATCAGGTGGCTTGGTCAGCGACGACCTCATCATCAACCTCGTGAAAGAACGTATTGTCCAAGCCGATTGCGTCAATGGCTTTCTGTTTGATGGTTTTCCACGCACCCTTCCTCAGGCTGATGCCATGCGGGCCGCTGGCGTGAAGTTGGACTATGTGCTTGAAATTGACGTGCCTTTCGAGGCCATCATTGAGCGCATGAGTGGCCGCCGCTCACACCCTGCATCTGGCCGCACTTACCACGTCAAATTCAATCCGCCAAAAGCTGAAGGCAAAGACGATGTCACCGGTGAGCCCTTGGTCCAACGCGAAGACGACAAAGAAGAAACTGTGAAAAAACGTTTGGATGTCTACAGCCAACAAACACGGCCGCTAGTGGCGTACTACTCTGAGTGGGCGAAACGTGAACCACAAGCTGCGCCTCAATACCGTGCCATCAGCGGCATGGGCTCTGTCGAAGAAATTACCCAGCGCGCCCTGCAAGCTTTTGGGACAACAAAATAACGCATTCACAACTGCAGGCCCAAGCTACTTAGGCTGTGGCTGGGTCATGAACTAAGTACTGTGGCTTTGCCGCTCGGACATGATGTCCAGCAGCAAGGCCACTCTGGTTTTTGCAGGGCTTAAAGCGCCCTTCGCATCAAACACATGGCTGCTGGTAGGAACCACAGCGCCCTGATTGCATCGACTGCTCAATCGAATCTGAACCGCTGCAACTTGGGCCCGAACCAAACTTTCCTTCATTTTTGAATTGACGGAGCCATTGCCCGTTCCAGCAATGACCAAACCTTGAACGCCTGCGTTGACCAAAGCATCTACATGCTTCTGGCTTGCGTTGACATGGTTCATGACGATCTCTACCCATGGCCATTGCGTTGGCAAAGGCAATTGAGAGACATGCAGTCTTAAGTTTGGCAGAGGCTTGCTGAAGTTTTCAAACCACTGAACCTTGTCTTTTTGAACACGGCCTGCAGCACCCGTTTCACCTGAATCAAAAGCATTCAATCTGGTCGGATGTACTTTTTGAACAAACTGACTGTGGTGAATTTCGCCTGCAGCCACAAGCCAAACACCTGGCCCCTTGGTGGTGGCCGCAACCACCAGGGCATCTCTTAAGTTTTGCGGGCCGTCTGCATCTTTGAAATTGGCCGGCCGCATGGCACACGTCAAGACAATGGGCTTTGCATGCTTGATGACCTGAGATAAAAAATAAGCCGTTTCTTCTAAGGTGTCCGTGCCATGCGTCACCACAAGCGCAACCACGTCGTCTTGGGCTAACCAATGATCACAACGCTTTGCCAGATGAGTCCATGTTTCAAAGTCCATGTCCTTGCTGTCCAATTGCGCCACTTGTTCAGCCTCAAATTGGCAGGCTGCCAAGACTTGTGGCCACGGCAATGGGATGCTGCTGACAGACTTCAACAACTCACCAATGCCGCGCTGCGCGGCCTTGTAAGTCAGGCCCTCATCGGCTGAATCAGATTCACCTGCAATGGTGCCTCCTGTGCCTAAAACAACAATTTTTTGATTATTTGCTTGCATTTCTTAAAAGACTGGTTAAAAATACAGTAACTGGATAAGAACACAGTTATTTGGCTTCAGACACCTTCAAAGGACTGCATCATGCACGATCAACCTAAGCTCACAGCTAGACAGCAAGAAATTTTGGAACTTATCCAAAAAACCATTGCCGAAACGGGCGCACCCCCTACCCGAGCCGAAATTGCTCAGGTCTTAGGCTTCAAATCGGCCAACGCTGCAGAAGAACACCTTCAAGCCCTGGCCCGCAAAGGCGCCATCGATTTGGTCAGCGGCACGTCCAGAGGCATTCGGCTCAAGGGCTCATCCCGCAACAGCACACGCCAATCCACCGACCTTTTCAGCCTGCCGCTGCCTGGTTTTGCCCAATTGGCATTGCCACTCATTGGCCGCGTGGCAGCTGGCTCCCCTATTTTGGCCCAAGAACACATCGATCGCACCTACCATGTCGAGAGCCACTTGTTCCAAGAACAGCCCGACTACTTGCTGCGGGTGCGCGGCATGTCCATGCGAGATGCAGGCATCATGGATGGCGACTTGCTGGCCGTCAAAGCCACCAAAGAAGTTCGCAATGGCCAAATTGTGGTGGCCCGCCTCGGCGATGAAGTCACCGTCAAACGCTTGCGCCGTCAAGCAGACCGCATTGAACTTCTTCCAGAAAACCCCGACTACCCCATTATTTTGGTCAACCCAGACGAGCCCTTCGACATCGAAGGCTTGGCGGTCGGCCTCATTCGCAACACGCTCTTGATGTAACCCAACTCACTCCATTCAAAAGGCTACCCATGACCATCGCTCTTTTCGGTATTTCTAGCATTTACAACGGCATTCAAAAATTCATGAGTGCAGCAGCTCACCTCCAAACTTCTGCGCCCCTTGTTCAAGCACCATCAATTGGCAACTCGCCCAAGACCCAAATGCACGCCAAGCAGCGTGCCTTGCGAGTTCTTCGTGTCTCTGAGCATGGCCAAACACCCCATTGCGCGGGTCGCATGGTCATTTCAGGCCGCATGTCCGACGTCTGCGCAGAACTAGACAGGCTGGTCGCACTCGAAGCCCAGAAAAAGCCCACCCTCACCCACTGATTTTCATGGCCATTGGGGGCTAAATTTCACGACCCCTCCCAATGGCAGCCTCTAGGCAAGGCACAATAGTGCTTATGAATATTGTGATCCTTGACGACTACCAAGATGTCGTCCGAAAACTAGATTGCGCCGCCAAACTCGACGCTTACAACGCCAAGGTCTACACCAACACCGTCAAGGGTTTGGGGCAATTGTCAGTTCGCCTTAAAGACGCCGACATCTTGGTCCTAATTCGCGAACGTACCCACCTCAACAGGCAAGTGCTTGAAAAACTCCCGCGCCTCAAGCTCATTTCCCAAACAGGCGCTGCGGGTTCCCACATTGACTTGGAGGCCTGCTCAGCGAGAGGCATCGCCGTTGCGCAAGGCACTGGATCGCCCTATGCACCAGCAGAATTAACTTGGGCATTGATCATGGCTGCGGCCCGCCGAATTCCTCAGTACATTGGCAATCTCAAACACGGCGCTTGGCAACAGTCAGGTTTAAAAAGTGCTTCCATGCCAACCAATTTTGGTTTGGGCACTGTGCTTCGAGGCAAAACATTGGGCATTTGGGGTTACGGAAAAATTGGCCAATTGGTTGCGGGCTACGCCAAAGCTTTCGGCATGCAAGTCGTTGTTTGGGGCAGTGAAGCTTCGCGCGAAAAAGCGGCAAGCGACGGCCATATACCTGCCACCACACGCGAAGCACTTTTTGAGACAAGCGATGTGCTTTCATTGCACCTTAGGCTTAACGATGTAACCCGAGGCATTGTGACCTTGGAAGATCTGTCGCGCATGAAAACCACCGCCATGATTGTGAACACATCCCGCGCCGAACTGATTGAACCCGACGCCCTGATCAGTGCGCTCAATCGGGGGCGGCCTGGTTTAGCAGCCATCGATGTTTTTGAGCAAGAACCCATTTTGCAGGGCCATGCACTGTTGCGATTGGAAAATTGCATTTGCACGCCCCACATTGGTTATGTGGAAAAAGACAACTACGAGTTGTACTTTGGTGCCGCATTTGACAACGTGGTCAACTTCATCAAAGGCACTCCCACCAATATCGTCAACCCTGGCGCTTTGCAAGTTCGTCGCTAAGCGGCAACAAGCAGATTTTGTCTGCTAGAAAATTTAAAACAAATCTCAATCAGATCATGAACATTGCATTCAACAAAGTCGCTGTCATTGGTGCAGGTGCTATGGGACGTGGCATTGCCCAAATAGCTGCGCAAGCAGGAAGTCTTGTTTTCCTCTATGACACCCAAGCAGATGCCACGCACAAAGCCAAAGAGGCCGTGTATCAGGTATGGGACTCACTTGTCGTTAAAGGCCGTCTTGAAGCAGACACGGTTGCCAATTACAAAACAAATTTGAAAACAGCCAGCAGCCTGCAAGATTTGAAAGATTGCGAGTTAATCGTCGAGGCCATTGTTGAAAGACTCGATATTAAAAAAAGCTTGTTTGTTGAACTAGAGAACCTGGTGCCTGACACCACGGTCTTGGTAACCAACACCTCCTCGCTTTCCGTCACGGCCATCGCTGCAGCCCTAAAGCGACCCGCCCAATTTGCGGGATATCACTTCTTCAATCCTGTGCCATTGATGAAAGTGGTAGAAGTCATTGCAGGTCTCAAAACCAATCCTGAGGTGTGCATTCGGCTGACTGAGTTTGCCAAACAAATGGGGCACACAGCTGTTCAAGCAAACGACACACCGGGTTTTATTGTCAATCATGCAGGCCGCGGCTACGGCACTGAAGCTTTGCGCATCGTGTCTGAAGGCGTGGCAGATTTCGCCACCATTGATCGAATTTTGAGAGACCAAGTTGGGTTCAAATTGGGCCCCTTCGAGCTCTTCGATTTAACGGCTTTGGATGTGTCACATCCTGTCATGGAATCAATCTACAACCAGTATTACCAAGAGCCTCGCTACCGCCCCAGCGTCATCACAGCGCAGCGTTTGGCCGGTGGCGTGGTGGGCAAAAAAGTGGGCGAAGGTTTCTACAAATACACAGACGGTAAAGCAGTTGTGACCCCAGAACCCGCCGTGCCGCAAGTCAAAGAGTTTCCGCCTGTTTGGGTCTCTCCTCGTGCCACAAGACGCCTCGAACTTTTACAGCTTCTCAAAGATTTGGGCGCCACCCTTGAAACGGGCGCCTCACCTTCCCCGCACGCTCTCACCCTTGTTGCGCCATTAGGCTTTGATGTCACCACCGTGGCCGTCGTTGAACGCCTTGACCCAGCGCGCACCATTGGCATTGACATGCTGTTTGACGATGCGGCCACCAAGCGACGCGTATTGGCTACCAACCCGGCCACCCGATCTGACATGCGCGATGCAGCACACGCCCTGTTTGCCAAAGATGGTAAAGCTGTCAGCGTGGTGCGTGACAGCGGCGGCTTCATCACCCAACGCGTTGTGGCTAACATCGTGAACATTGCTTCTGACATGTGCCAACAAGGTGTTTGCACACCGCAAGATTTGGATATTGCCGTCACTTTGGGCCTTGGGTACCCCTTGGGCCCACTTGCACTGGGTGACAAATTAGGCCCTACCAATGTTTTGGAAGTGCTGTTCAATTTGCAAACCGTCTATGGCGATCCAAGGTATCGCCCAAGTCCATGGTTGCGTCGCCGAGGCGCCATTGGCTTGTCTTTACTTCATACCGAGGACTAAAGCATGTCAGCTCAACTGCTCAGCACCAGCGAAGGTGCCACCCTCATTCTCACCTTGAGCAATCCCGAACACAAGAATGCGCTCGGCCCAGAAATGTATGCGGCAGGCGTCGAGGCACTGAGCGTGGCCGAGTCAAGCCCAGAAATTAAAAGCGTGGTCATTACTGGCGAGGGAGCCTTGTTCAGTGCTGGCGGCAACTTGCAAAGACTGAACAACAACCGCCAACAACCACCGGAGCACCAAGCTCAAAGCATCGAAGGCCTGCACAACTGGATAGAGGCCATTCGAACTTTTCCAAAGCCCGTCATTGCAGCAGTTGAAGGTCCTGCCGCAGGCGCAGGATTTTCTTTGGCCTTAGCCTGCGACATGATTGTGGCGGCACGAAACAGTGTGTTTGTCATGGCATACAGCAACATTGCGCTATCACCTGATGGCGGCGGCACTTGGAGCTTATCTCGCAGTGTGCCTCGCCAATTGGCCACCGAGTTGTTGATGCTAGGCGAGCGCATGCCTGCAGAAAGACTTCATCAGCTGGGTGTGGTCAACAGATTGTGTGAGCCCGGGCAAGCACTGGGCACCGCCCTTACCCTGGCCAGCCTGTTAAATCAGAAGGCCCACAATGCCTTGACCAGCATGAAGGAGCTGATCAATGAAGCAGATGCCGCTTCCTTTCATCACCAGTTAGCTTTGGAACGCGATCATTTCGTGAAGAATTTGCACCATGTCAACGCAGGCATTGGTATTTCAGCCTTTTTAAACAAAGAAAAACCTCGCTACGAGTAAGACAGGGTCCCTCAAGCGACAATTTTTTGCAACCCAGTCACTCAAAAGACAGACTATGGACGAACCCATTCTTACGATGGAGGAAAGAGAATCCATCAACGCTGGCCGTTGGTTCTCTTCCCTTTCACCTTCACTCAGGCACGACATACTTCGATGCGCTTACGTCAAACGGTACAAAGACGGCGAACTCATTGCAGCCCGCGGAGAACCGCCGGAGCAGTGGATCGCCTGCGCCAAAGGGGCGGTCCGTGTCAGCTCTACCTCCGTATCGGGCAAATTGATCACCCTCACCTATGTCGAGCCTGGCATTTGGTTTGGCGACGTCTCCATCTTCGACGGCGACAGGCGCACGCACGATGCCTACGCACATGGCGAAACCACCACACTCAATGTGGCCAAGGCAGATTTCAAGAAAATTTTATCGTCGCACGTCGAGTTGTACGACGCCATGTTGCGATTGCACGCTCGGCGCATTCGACAGCTGTTCGGATTGGTCGAAGACTTGAACACATTGCCACTCAGGGCGCGCTTGGCCAAACAGCTCAACCACTTGGTTCGAAGCTACGGCGTACCCAGTTTGTCCGATGCCAAAGCCATTCGAATCAGTTTGCAATTGGCGCAAGAAGAGCTTGCTCAGTTATTGGGCGCTTCCAGGCAGCGCGTGAACCAAGAGCTCAAACAAATGGAGCGCGAACATGTCATCAAAATCGAACCCGGTGGTCTCACTGTGCTCGACAGAGAAGCGCTTATCAAAATCGTGAATTCGGACGACTGAACGCCAGCACCCTGATCCTCACTTCGTTCATTCACAACGGTAATTGCCATGAGCCAGTTTGATCATTTCGAGGGCACACGCCCAGTCTCGGGCACGCATGCCTTTGATGTACCCGTTCTTGAGCGTTGGCTTGTTGCCAACATGCCTGGCTTTGAAGGCCCCCTCAGTGTTGAAATGTTCAAAGGCGGGCAATCGAACCCGACCTACAAACTCATCACGCCCAACTGCGCCTATGTGATGCGCGCCAAGCCAGGTCCTGTGGCCAAATTATTGCCATCTGCCCATGCCATTGAGCGAGAGTTTGCCGTTATGAAAGGCCTTGCGGGTACAGCGGTGCCTGTCGCCAAAATGCATGTGCTTTGCGAAGATGAGGCCATCATTGGGCGTGCTTTTTACGTCATGGAATTTGTGGCTGGCAGAGTGTTGTGGGATCAGTCTTTGCCAAGCATGACCAACAGCCAGCGCGGCGACATATACGACGAAATGAACCGCGTCATTGCAGCGCTGCACACCGTGAAGTTTGCAGACCAAGGCTTGTCCAATTATGGCAAGCCCGGCAGTTACATCGAACGTCAAATTGGCCGCTGGAGCAAACAGTATGTGGCCTCCCAAACACAGTCCATTCCAGAAATGGACCGCCTGATAGCTTGGTTGCCAAGTCACATTCCCAGCAGCGCCAAAGACGAGTCCTTGGTCAGCATTGTGCATGGCGACTTTCGCCTAGACAACATGATGTTTCACCCCACTGAGCCCAAAGTTTTGGCGGTGCTTGATTGGGAGCTGTCCACTTTAGGTCATCCATTGGCTGACTTCAGTTATCACTGTATGGCGTGGCACATCAAGCCAGGTTCATTTAGAGGCATAGGCGGCTTAGATCACAAAGCATTGGGCATTCCAGAAGAAGCCGAGTACATCCAACGTTATTGCCAACGCACTGGCTTCACCACACCCGAGAAACTGGCACTCGATTGGAATTTCTACATGGCCTACAACCTGTTCCGCATCGCAGCCATTTTGCAAGGCATTGCCAAACGCGTGGTCGACGGCACTGCTTCTAGCGATCAAGCCAAAGCGTCAGGCAACGGCGCCAAACCCATGGCCGAGTTGGCTTGGCAGTTCGCTAGCCAAGTTCATTAAGCCCCCACTCAACACAGCACCTATTTTTAAGATTTAACAGGAGAACTTCAATGCAATTCGAATACTCAGACAAAGTCAAAAACATGCAAGCCCGCTTGCTGGCTTTCATGGACGAACACATTTATCCCAACGAGGCGCGCTTCTTTCAAGAAATTGCAGACAACCGTGCCAAAGGCAATGCTTGGGTCCCCACCAAAATTGTAGAAGAACTCAAACCCAAAGCACTTGCTGCTGGCCTTTGGAATTTGTTCTTGCCTAAATCACACCGCGCACCCCAAGGCTTGTCTAACTTGGAATACGCACCCCTTTGCGAAATCATGGGACGTGTGCCTTTCGCTGCAGAAATTTTCAATTGCTCAGCGCCTGACACAGGCAACATGGAAACCTTTGAACGCTATGCCAGCGAAGAGCTCAAAGACCAATGGTTAGAGCCACTGCTCAGAGGCGAAATTCGCTCAGCCTTCCTCATGACCGAACCTGATGTTGCTTCGTCCGATGCCACTAACATTCAATGCGAAATTAAGCGCGATGGCAACGAGTACGTCATCAACGGTCGCAAGTGGTGGTCGTCAGGTGCGGGAGATCCACGCTGCGCGGTTTACATCGTCATGGGCAAAACCAATCCAGACGCTGGCCGCCACGAGCAACAGTCCATGATCATTGTGCCGGCCAACACGCCAGGCATTACGGTGGTGCGTGCTCTGTCTGTCTTTGGTTACGACGATGCGCCCCATGGTCACATGGAAGTGGTGTTGAAGAACGTTCGTGTGCCTGCAGCCAATTTGCTGCTGGGTGAAGGTCGCGGTTTTGAAATTGCACAAGGCCGCTTAGGCCCAGGACGCATTCACCATTGCATGCGCACCATTGGCGTGGCCGAGCGCGCACTGGAACTCATGTGCAAACGTTTGAACTCACGCGTGGCCTTTGGCCGCGAAGTTGCGCGCCAAACTGTTTGGCAAGAACGCATTGCTGAGTCACGTTGCATGATTGAGCAAGCACGTTTGCTCACTTTGAAAGCCGCTTACATGATGGACACCGTGGGCAACAAAGTGGCCAAAGCAGAAATTGCCATGATCAAAATTGTGGCGCCTCAAATGGCTTGTCAAATCATTGACTGGTCCATTCAAGCGCATGGCGGCGGCGGGGTTTCACAAGACTTCCCATTGGCCTATGCTTATGCCCACCAGCGCACACTGCGTTTGGCAGACGGTCCTGATGAGGTACACCGCAACTCTTTGGCCAAGCTCGAGCTGGCCAAGCACTTGCTCATGCCAGGCGAGGTAGACATGCCCGTCACGCGTGGCAGTTAAGAAGACACTTATTGAGCGTTAGCCCATGAGGCATGAGCACACAACCGGGGGACATCTTGAAA
Organism: Limnohabitans sp.; assembly: GCA_044233865.1. Taxonomy (GTDB): domain Bacteria; phylum Pseudomonadota; class Gammaproteobacteria; order Burkholderiales; family Burkholderiaceae_C; genus Limnohabitans_A. The sequence continues at coordinate 19,974 of JBIIJK010000025.1, read as the reverse complement.
CTTTGAAAGAACTTTTTAATCAAGTTTCATGATTTCCCCTGTTAGCGCATTAGAATACAAGGCTTGTCGGAGCGTAGCGCAGTCTGGTAGCGCATCTGGTTTGGGACCAGAGGGTCGAAGGTTCGAATCCTTTCGCTCCGACCATTTTTCCCAATCAAGGCCCTACCTTTCAGGTTCCAGGGCCTTTTTTATCTGCCCGTAGCTCAACTGGATAGAGCAACGGCCTTCTAAGCCGTAGGTCGGGGGTTCGAGTCCCTCCGGGCAGGCCATATTTTTTCCAAAAATCAGGGTTTTGCCTTACTTTTTCGGCCCTTGATATGCAACATAATGCATCATACAAGGAGATTTTCATGACTAACTCACCCTCACGTCGTTTGGTTTTGACACGCAGTGCCGCTTTGGTAGGCGCCGCCAGTTCCAGCTTGTTGTTGCCAGAATTGGCGCAGGCCCAGTCCGGCAAAATTCGCGTCGGTTTGATGTTGCCCTACTCTGGCGCTTTTGCACCCTTGGGTGTGGCCATTGAAAATGGCGTGCGCATGGCCATCAACGAACAAGGTGGCAAGTTGGGTGGACGTGAAATTGAATGGTTCAAAGTAGACGACGAGTCAGATCCTTCTAAGGGCATTGAAAACGCCAACAAATTGGTACAACGCGACAAGGTCGACGTGCTGATCGGCACCGTGCACTCTGGTGTGCAAATGGGCATCCAAAAAGTAGCGCGCGATTCAGGCGTTCTCTCCTTGATTCCTAACGCAGGTGTGCACGCTGCAACGCGCTCTTTGTGCGCACCGAATGTATTTCGCACCAGCTTTTCAAACAGCCAACCCACGCTGGCCTTAGGCCAAGCCATGGTGGCCAAAGGTCACAAAAAAGCTGTTTGGATTACTTGGAAATATGCAGCCGGCGATGAGGCCTTCGAGGGCTTCAAAGAAAGCTATACCAAAGCGGGTGGCACCATTGTCAAAGAGTTGGGCTTGCCCTTCCCTAACGTTGAGTTTCAAGCATTGCTCACAGAAATCGCGGCACTGAAACCTGATGCAGTCGCTTGCTTCTTTGCTGGCCCATCTGGCGCTAAGTTCATGAGAGACTTTGCGGCAGCTGGCCTCAAGGGCAAAATTGCACTGTATGGTTCTGGCTTCTTAACCGAAGGCGTATTGCAGGCGGCAGGTCCCGCAGCAGACGGCGTCATGACCACCCTGCATTACAGCGATTCTTTAGACACACCGCGCAACAAAAAATTCCGCTTGGAATACGCCAAGGCATTCAAAATGCAACCAGACGTTTATGCCGTTCAAGGCTACGACACAGGCTTGCTGTTGGTGCAAGGCGCCAATGCCGTCAAAGGTGACTTGAATAAAAAGCCCGAGCTCTACAAAGCCATGGAAGGCGCCGTCATTGACAGCCCCCGCGGCAAATGGACCATGAGCAAATCACACAACCCTGTTCAAGACATTTACTTGCGTGTCGCTGAGAACGGCGAAAACAAGGTTATTGGTGTTGCAGCCAAAGCGCTGGCCGATTCTGGCGCCGGTTGCCGCATGGGCTAATTCCAATAGCCTGTCACGCCAAAGCGGCGGAGTGATCCGTCGCTTTTTTTATGTCCTCTTGAGACACGATACGCAAACGCTTAAGTGATAAGCTTTCCCCTATGGATTTCGTCAATTTCCTCATCCAGTTGCTGAACAGTGTTCAGTACGGATTGCTGCTGTTCATGCTAGCTGCGGGCCTGACTTTGATTTTCGGCATCATGGGCGTGGTCAATTTGGCGCACGGGAGTTTTTACATGTTGGGCGCCTACTTGGCTTGGTCCTTGGCCGCCATGACACAAAGCTTCACGATCGCCATCATCTTGGGTACTGTGCTTTCGGTCCTGTTTGGGTTGTTGCTTGAATGGTTGTTGTTCAGGCATTTTTACAAACGCGATCACCTCGACCAAGTGCTACTCACCTTTGGCCTCATTTACGTTTTTGAAGAGATGCGCTCCATTTTGTGGGGTGACGATGTGCATGGCGTCACCATTCCAGATGTTCTCAGCGCCTCTATTCCTCTGACAGAAACACTTTCATATCCGGTCTACCGTTTGTTCATGTCTGGCGTTTGTTTGTTGCTGGCTTTGGGTCTTTATTTGCTCATTTCCAAAACACGTTTAGGTATGAAAATCCGCGCAGGCGCTTTCAACCACGAGATGACCGAAGCCTTGGGCGTCAACATCAAACTGATTCATGCTTTAGTGTTTGCCATGGGTGTGGGCCTGGCCACCATTGCTGGCATGGTGGCTGCACCTGTTTCCAGTGTGTATCCCAACATGGGCTCGCAGGTCCTCATCATGTGTTTTGTGGTGGTGGTCATCGGCGGCATTGGGTCGGTCAAGGGTGCGCTCATTGCGGCATTGCTGGTGGGTTTGGTCGATACCTTTGGCAAAGTTTTGTTGCCGCAAGTGGCCGGCATGCTGGTCTATGTGTTGATGGCCATTGTTTTACTTTACAAGCCTGAAGGCTTGTTCAAAAACTAAGGGGCCGGCATGAGCGACGCACACGCCCCCCTTGAAACACTGCCGCGCAGTTTGAAAATTTTGCTAGGTACTGCGCTCTTGGCACTGGCGGCCTTTCCCTTTGTCGGCACTGACTATTACCTGCAAATGGTCACCCGCATGATGATTTTGGCCATCTTTGCCATGAGCCTTGATTTGCTGCAAGGTGTCACGGGCCTTGTCTCATTAGGACATGCCGCCTACTTTGGTGTGGCTGGCTATGCTTTGGCATTTTTAACGCCGCCCGGAGAGCCCGTGTCTTTGTGGTGGACTCTGCCTGCAGCGGTTGGCGCTTCTGCCTTACTGGCTTTGATCATTGGATTCTTGGTCGTTCGCACCCACGGCATTTACTTCATCATGGTCACCATGGCCTTTGCACAAATGGTTTTTTATGCCTTCTTTGACAACAAGGTATTGGGCGGCTCAGACGGGATCTACATCAACTTCAAACCTGAAGCTGTGTTGTTTGATTTAGAAAACAAAAAAGTTTTCTATTTCTTCACCTTGGCTCTGATGGTCTTGGTTTATGTGTTTTTACGGCGTCTGCTGTGGAGCCCCTTTGGTCGTGCACTGGCTGGCATTCGTGTCAACGAACACCGAATGCGCGCACTGGGGTATGGCACCTTCAATCACAAATTGGCGGCCTTTACGTTGGCTGGCGCACTGGCTGGATTAGCTGGTTTCTTGTGGGGCGCGCAATCGGGGTATGTCAACCCTGAGCTCATGGGTTTTCACATGAGTGCGCATGTCATCATGATGGTCATCCTTGGCGGCATGGGCAATTTTGCAGGCGCTATTGTGGGCGCTTTCTCGTTCGAGTATTTACTGCATGTGTTCAAAGACTTGCCCCAAGTGGCTGGCTTTAATTTAGGCAAGCACTGGCAATTGTGGATGGGCTTGTTCATTGTGGCGCTGGTGGTACTGGCACCCCGAGGCATCTTAGGCTTGTTTGCCTCGCTGCTCAAAGACAAGTCAGAAAAACAAGGCCCTCAGACATGACGAACGCTCACTCAGCGCACGACTTGCTGTTGCGCGCCCACAAAATTACCAAACAGTTTGGTGGCCTGACCGCCGTGAACGAAGTGTCAGTCGATTTGCGCAAAGGTGAAATCCATGCGGTGATTGGGCCCAATGGCGCGGGCAAATCGACGCTGGCCAATTTACTCACGGGCGACCTGCCACCCACATCAGGCCATGTGACATTGAACGGTCAAGACATTACCGGCTGGACACCTGAAAAGATTTCTCGCCATGGGATGGGCAGAAGCTACCAAAAGACCAACATCTTCAGAAGCTTTAGCGTGTGGGATAACGTCCGTTTGTCGGCCCAGTCGCGCAGCCAACCCATGCCTTTCAATCCGTTGGCGTGGCTTCAACAGGCCAGCCACATGACCGACGTGAACGAACGTGCAGAGCGTGCCCTTAAATTAGCCGGCCTCCAAAATCGCCGCCAAGCCATTGCAGGCGCAGCCAGTCATGGCGAGCAACGCCAGTTGGAAATTGCCATGACTTTGGCCACAGAGCCGCAAGTTCTTTTGCTTGACGAACCCCTGGCAGGCATGGGCTTGGCCGAAGCCGAGAGCATGGTGCAGTTGCTGCTGCGTTTAAAACCATTGCACGCCATGATGTTGGTTGAGCACGACATGGACGCTGTTTTTGCTTTGGCCGACCAACTGACCGTGATGGTCAATGGCCAAGTGATAGCAAACGGCTTGCCTGCTGATGTGCGCGCCGATCAAAGCGTTCAAGCGGCCTATTTGGGTGAGGATCATTGAGATGACCGACACATTGATTCAAGTACAAGGCCTCAACAGTTACTACGGGGCCAGCCACATTTTGCGCAGCGTAGATTTCGAAGTCAATCGCGGCGAAACCATTGGCCTGATGGGCCGCAATGGCATGGGCAAAAGCACACTACTCAAATCCATCATGGGCATTGTCACACCCCAATCGGGTCATGTGCACATCAAAGGCCAGCGCATGAATGGCCGCGATATTTTTGAAGTCGCGCAGCTTGGTATTGCGTATGTCCCCGAAGGTCGGGGTATTTTTGGCAACCTGAGTGTGGTTGAGAATTTAAAAATGGCGGCACGTCCTGGCACGCAAGGTCAAAACGATTGGACGTACGAACGTGTGCTCGAAACTTTTCCGCGCCTGAAAGAGCGGCTGGGTCATGGTGGACAGCAGCTTTCTGGTGGTGAGCAACAGATGCTGACCATTGGCCGTGCCTTGATGACCAACCCCGATGTGCTTATTTTGGATGAAGCCACAGAAGGTTTAGCGCCTTTGATTGCCAGAGAGATTTGGCGCATCTGCAGTGTCATTAAAGAAAGCGGTATCAGCAGCATCATTGTTGATAAAAACTGGAAGCACGTCACCAAGATTACCGATCGCAATGTGATATTGGTCAAAGGTGAAGTCGTGTTTGAGGGCAGCTCTGAGCTGCTGCAATCTCAGCCTGAAATCATGGCCCAACATTTGGGTGTGTAATCAAAATGGCCAATGACTCAACTTTGAAAGGCGTGCGCATTGTCAGTTTGGCGCTGAACTTACCCGGGCCCGCCGCATTGATGCGCTTGGCACACATGGGCGCCACCTGTACCAAGGTCAATCCGCCTCAAGGCGATCCCATGGCGCACTACACGCCAGGCTTCTATGAAGTTTTGCACAAAGGCATGAAGCAAATCCAATGTGATTTAAAAGAAGCCAAGGGCCAACACGCTTTGCATCAGCTGCTTGCCAAAACCGATGTACTGCTCACCTCGTTCAGGCCCTCTGCCTTGAATAAACTGGGCTTGAGTTGGAAGACATTGCACAAACAATACCCCAAGCTCAGTTGCGTCACGGTGGTCGGAGCACCTGGCCCCTTGGCTGAAATTCCAGGGCACGATTTAACCTACCAAGCTGAAGTCAACTTGGTGCCTGGCATGACCTTGCCCGCCAGTTTGTTTGCCGACATGGGCGGCGCATTGATGGCCAGCGAAGCCGTTTTAAAAGCTGTTCTAAAACAGCGCAGCACTGGCAAAGGCAACTTCCACGAAGTGGCTCTCAGTGACGCAGCCGCTTGGTTGGCTCTGCCAAGACAATGGGGCATGACCTTGCCTAAAGGTGCAGTGGGCGGTGCGCACGCTGGCTACAACATGTACGCCTGCAAAAACGGCCGCGTGGCGGTGGCGGCATTAGAGCCGCATTTTGCAAAGTCATTGTGCCAAGCCGCAGGCATTTTGGTCAAAAACGATAAGGCCTTGTATGCCAAGTCAACGCACGACACTATTGCAAGCTTTTTAGCCAGCAAAACAAGACAGCAATTGGACCAATTGGCAACAGACAAAGACATCCCCTTGATGACTTTGCCCAAAGCACTCTAATTGAACTTGACCACAGACTCAGTGATTTAACTGCGTCCAAGCTTTGTCAAGCCGCTTCACACTCACAGGTTGTGGCGTGCGCAATTCTTGTGCAAAGAAACTCACTCGCAGTTCTTCAAGCAGCCATCGAAACTCCAGCATTCGGTCGTCCACCGCGCCTTTGCGCTCGGCCACCAAACGCCAATAGCGTTGCTCTTGTGGTTTGAACTCCAACAACTTAGCGGCATCTCGCGCAGGGTCGGCACGCCACTTGTCCAAGCGCAACACAATGGCCTTCAAGTAACGGACATAGTGCTGCAACTGCGTCCAAGGTGATAGTGCCAAGAATCGTTTGGGCACCAAGCGTTGCAACTGCTGGGCACAATCTGCGGTGGCCTCGGGTGCATTCTTGGTGTCTTTGATTTTGCGCGTAGCCGCAGCAAATTCAATCAGAATGACTCCCGCCAAGCGGGCCACCTCATTCGCAATCAGGGTCAAGCGCCCTCGCCCTTCGTCAATGCGCTTCTTAAAGCTGAGCTCATCGGATGGCAAAGGATCCATGAGGAAGGCTCGGTCCAAGGCAACTTCGATGATCTGTTGTCGCAATTCATCTGCGGTACCCAAGGGCATGTAGGCCACTGCCATTTTTTGCAAATCAGGAATGTTCTTTTCCAAATACTTCAAGGCATCTTTGATTTGCAAAGCAAACAAACGGCGCAAGCCTTCACGGTGTTTTTGAGTTGCCACTTCGAGCTCGTCAAACACCTCAATTTGCACCGCATCGTTCAGGTCTACCAAGGCTGGGAAACCAATCAAGCTTTGCCCGCCTTTGTTGATTTCCATGAGCTCTGGCAAATCACCAAAGGTCCATGCGGTGTAGCGCTGCTGGGCAATGGCCGTCTTCTGACCAGACTTGGCCCCTGCAGAAATTAAAGTTGCCTTGGTTGCAGTTGCTGAGACAGTGGCCCCTGGTGGCGAGGCGTCTTTGTCCTTGGCATCAGTTGCCTGTAGCGAGGCACTGCCAGTTGATTGCACCCTGAGTTGAGCGAGCGCTTGGAAAGCGCCGCGCGCTTGCGAGCCCCAATCGGCTTTGAGGGCACCTAGATTGCGACCCATGCCCAGTTGTCGGCCATGTTCGTCGACCACACACAAGTTCATGAACAAGTGCGGGCTGAGCATGTCTAATTTAAAGTCTGCGCGCTTGACATCCAGGCTGGTGATATCGCGCACTTTCTTCAAAAGGACGTCAGTCAATGAGCCTGTTCCAAAAATTTCTGGCACACCCAATGTCTCGGCCAACTTGGCAGCAGAATCTGGCAATGGCACAAATCGGGTGCGTGGCTTTTGGGGCAGGCTTTTAAGCAATGCGTGAATTTTATCCTTGAGCAAACCTGGCACCAACCACTCACAACGCTCTTCGCTCACTTGATTCAATACAAACAAAGGCACCGTGACCGTCACGCCATCGCGGGCATCGCCAGGTTGATGCAGGTAGGTGGCAGTGCAATCGGTGCCCCCTAAGCGAATTGTTTTTGGAAATGCCTGAGTGGTAATGCCCGCAGCTTCGTGGCGCATCAATTCTTCACGGCTTAGAACCAGCAAACTGGGCTGGCGCTTCACTTCATTTTTGTACCAAGCTTCCAACAAACGGCCAGAGCAGACATCGGCTGGAATTTGTTGGTCGTAAAACGCGTAGATCAGTTCATCGTCTACCAACACGTCTTGCCTGCGAGATTTGTGTTCCAGCTCTTCCACTTTGGCAATCATTTTGTGATTGGCGTCCAAGAACGTCAGATTGGTTTCCCATTGCCCTTGAACCAAAGCTTCGCGAATGAAAATTTCGCGGGCCGTTTGCGGATCGACTTTGCCAAATGGCACACGCCTGCCACTGTAAACCACCAAGCCATACAGTGTGGCGCGCTCGAGCGCAATCACTTCACCCGATTTCTTTTCCCAATGCGGATCTAAAAGTTGCTTGCGCAACAAATGTGCACCCACTTGTTCAAGCCATGCGGGCTCAATGTTGGCAATGCCACGGCCAAACAAACGTGTGGTCTCTACTAACTCAGACACCACGGTCCAGCGGCCTGGCTTCTTGGACAAGTGCGCGCCCGGATGGCGGTAAAACTTGATACCACGCGCGCCTAAATAAACGTCTTCATCGTCTTGTTTGCAACCCACGTTGCCTAGCAAACCGGCCATCATTGACATGTGAATTTGCTCGTAGCTTGCAGGCTTGGCATTCAATTGCCAACGGTGCTCCGCCACAGTGGTGTGCAACTGTGTGTGCGTGTCGCGCCATTCACGCACACGCCGAATGTTGACAAAGTTTTGACGCAACAACTGCTCATATTGACGATTGCTTAACTTGTGCTCAGATCCGGCAGGCGATTTGCCGCCGCGCGCATCAGCCAACCATTTCCACAATTTCAAATAACCCGTAAATTCGCTTTTCTCGTCGTCAAACTTCACATGCGCCTGATCGGCTTGCGACTGCGCCTCTAAGGGGCGGTCACGAACGTCTTGCACCGACAAAGCACTGGCAATGACCAAGACTTCGTCTAAAGCTTGCCTGTCGCGCGCTTCCAAAATCATGCGGCCCACGCGAGGGTCCAAGGGTAACTTGGCCAATTCAGAACCAGTGCGCGTCAGTTCGTTGGCATCTGTCACGGCACCCAGTTCAGCCAGCAATTGGTATCCGTCGGTGATGGCGCGTTTGGAAGGTGCTTCAATGAACGGAAAGTCATCGACCACACCTAAGTGCAATGACTTCATGCGCAAAATCACACCCGCCAAGGAGGATCGCAAAATTTCTGGGTCGGTAAAACGGGGGCGCCCGTTGAAATCTTTTTCTTCGTAGAGACGAATGCAAATGCCGTTGGCCACACGACCGCACCGGCCTGCGCGCTGATTGGCCGCCGCTTGGCTGATGGGCTCCACCATGAGCTGCTCCACCTTGCTGCGCAGGCTGTAGCGCTTCACGCGGGCGGTACCCACATCAATCACATACCGAATGCCTGGCACTGTGAGTGAGGTTTCGGCTACGTTGGTGGCCAGCACAATGCGTCTACCTGAATGTGTATCGAACACCCGCTCTTGATCGGCTTGCGACAAGCGCGAAAACAAGGGCAGTACTTCGGCACCCCGTGTGACGGCGCTGTGTGACATGTGTTTGCGCAAATGATCAGCTGCTTCTCGAATTTCACGCTCGCCTGGCAAGAAGACCAAGATGTCACCGGCGGCATTGCCAGTCCAAAGTTCGTCGACAGCCTCGGCAATGGCATCGTTCAAGTCGTGCTCACGTGTCTCTTCAAATGGACGCCACCGCATCTCAACCGGAAAGGTTCTGCCTGAGACCATGATCACTGGCGCAGGCCCCTTGCTAGACGCAAAGTGCTGAGCAAAACGATCGGCATCGATGGTGGCCGAAGTGACCACCACTTTGAGGTCGGGTCGGCGCGGCAAGATTTGACGCAAGTAGCCCAACAAGAAGTCAATGTTCAGACTTCGCTCGTGGGCTTCGTCAATGATCAGAGTGTCGTAAGCCTCGAGGAGGGGGTCGTTTTGCGTTTCGGCCAACAAAATACCGTCGGTCATGAGCTTGACCGACGCGTCCTTTGACAGGCGGTCTTGAAATCGAATTTTGTAGCCGACCACATCGCCTAGGGGTGTTTTAAGTTCCTCCGCAATGCGTTTGGCCACGCTACTGGCCGCAATGCGCCTGGGCTGTGTATGGCCGATCCACTTGCCCCGCTGGCCCGCTGCGGCATTGAGCCTGCCGCGGCCAAGGGCCAAAGCAATCTTGGGCAACTGTGTGGTTTTGCCTGATCCCGTCTCGCCGCAGACGATGATGACCTGGTGATCCGCCATGGCCTGAGCGATTTCGTCGCGCTTTGCAGACACCGGCAAAGACTCGGGAAACTCGATTTTCAAGGGGGTAGCGGACAATGGCAAAACTTCTGTAAAAATCAGGGATGGCGTAAGCCTTGAATTATCCGCTTTCTTGGACCCTTTCTAGAGACCCACAAGCTCATGTCTACTGTCTTTAACTTCACCTTCGTACCTTGGTTTCGCTCGGTGGCACCCTACATCCACATGCACCGTGGCAAAACCTTTGTCGTGGGCATTGCAGGTGAAGCCATCGCAGCAGGCAAGCTACAACACTTGGCCCAAGATTTGGCCTTGATTCAAAGCATGGGCGTGAAGATTGTGTTGGTCCATGGCTTTAGGCCTCAAGTGAATGAGCAACTCATGGCCAAGGGTCATGTCCCCAAATACTCTCAAGGCATTCGCATCACCGACGAGGTGGCGCTAGATTGCGCGCAAGAAGCCGCCGGCCAACTGCGTTATGAAATTGAAGCAGCCTTCAGCCAAGGCTTGCCCAACACGCCCATGGCAGGTTCTACAGTTCGAGTAATCAGCGGTAATTTTCTAACCGCACGCCCAGTCGGCATTGTCGATGGCGTAGATTTTCAGCACTCAGGTCTGGTTCGCAAAGTCGACGTCGCTGGCATCACCCAGACCCTCAAAATGGGCGCCATGGTTTTGCTCTCGCCTTTTGGTTTTTCGCCAACAGGCGAAGCTTTTAATTTGTCGATGGAAGAAGTGGCCACCAGTGTGGCCATTGAACTTCAAGCCGACAAACTTATTTTCTTGACCGAAATTCCAGGTCTGCGCATCAACCCTGAAGAGCCTGAGTCTGAAGACAATCCGATTGACACTGAGTTGCCTTTGGCTGTTGCAGAAAGTTTATTGAAAAAACTACCCCCAGCACTCACGCCCACCGACATCGGTTTTTATTTACAACACTGCGTGAAGGCTTGCAAGGAAGGCGTTGAACGCAGTCACATCTTGCCCTTCGCAGTCGATGGGGCCTTGTTGCTAGAAATTTATGTGCACGATGGCATTGGCACCATGGTGATTGATGAAAAACTGGAAGAACTCAGAGAAGCCACATCGGACGATGTCGGCGGCATTCTTCAACTCATTGAACCCTTCGAAAACGATGGCACCTTGGTGAAGCGCAATCGAACAGAAATTGAACGTGATGTGGACCACTACACCATCATTGAGCACGACGGGGTGATCTTTGCCTGTGCTGCGCTGTATCCGTATGCTGAAGCCAAGACCGCCGAAATGGCGGCCCTCACGGTGTCACCCCAATCCCAGGGTCAGGGTGATGGCGAAAAAATATTGAAACGCGTCGAACAACGGGCTCGCGCCATGGGCTTAGACAGTATTTTTGTCCTCACCACTCGCACCATGCATTGGTTCATCAAGCGCGGATTTGTTCAAATGGACCCCGACTGGTTGCCTGAGGGTCGCAAGCGCAAATACAACTGGGACCGCCGCAGCCAAGTGCTGGTTAAAAAACTCAGCTAAGGGGTTCTAAGGCTTCTAAGTTTGGACTCGTTCTCAACAAGCCGTCGCGCAGTCGCAGAAAGATCATCAGAAAAAAGATGCTCATGAAAACGGCAAACGACCAATTGGCGATAGAGCCCCCCAGAAATGTCCAATCGATTTTGGTGCAATCGCCACTGCCCTTGAAAATCATGGGAATGGCTCGCTGAAGAGGGAAGTTTTCAATCATGCCGTAAAAATCACGGCCACAAGACACCACCTCGGGTGGGTACCACTGTAGCCAAGATTGACGCGCAGCCACGAAGGCTCCAAAACCCGAAGTGATTGCAATGAGCCATGTCATGGCAAATGTACGCACAGGCGCATTGGAGCTGATGCCCAAAAGACACCACACAATGACACCGATCAGGGCATAGCGCTGAACAATGCACATGGGGCAAGGCTCTAAGCCCAAATGGTTTTGCAAATAAACAATGCCAAATGCCAACATGGCCAAGCACGCTGAAGCAAGCAAGGCAAGCCAACGCTGCGTCGATAAATTTTTCAAGAATTAGCTTTCAACAAAAGCACGTTCTATCACGAACTGCCCAGGGATACTGGTATTGCCTTCTACAAAGCCGCGTTTTTCACACAATGCTTTGAGGTCGCGCAACATTTCAGGGCTGCCACAGATCATGACCCGATCTTCTGCGGGATTTAAAACAGGAATGCCGAGGTCTGAACTGATGGTGCCGTTTTCAAGCAACTCTGTCACGCGACCTTGATGCTCAAACGCTTCACGCGTGACGGTAGGGTAGTACAAGAGTTGCTTGCTGACCATCTCGCCAAGAAACTCATTTTGAGGGAGTTCTTTGGTAATGTAGTCGTGGTAGGCCAACTCTTTCACTTCTCGCACACCATGCAACAAGACCACTTGTTCAAATCGCTCGTAGGTTTCGGGGTCACGAATGATGCTCATATACGGTGCCAGGCCCGTGCCAGTGCCAATCAGGTACAAACGTTTTGCGGGCGTAAGGTAATCAATAAGCAGCGTGCCTGTGGGTTTGCGTCCGACCACAATGGTGTCGCCCACTTGAATGTGCTGCAATTTGGAAGTTAAGGGCCCGTCTTGAACTTTGATGCTCAAAAACTCAAGGTGCTCTTCATAATTGGCACTGGCAATGCTGTAGGCACGGAGCAAGGGTTTGCCGTTGTCACCCCGAAGGCCAATCATGGTGAAATGGCCATTGGAAAAACGGAGTGCCTGATCTCGTGTGGTGGTGAAACTGAATAAACGGTCGGTCCAGTGATGAACACTCAGGACTTTTTCTTCTAAAAATGCACTCATAAAACTTAGGTATTTAAACAAAACAAGCCATTTTCAAGCTTATTGGCCTGTAATGGAAATACAATAATTTTATAACCCTATACCCCTCTCATCTTTAGAATAAATCAAGGAACATCATGGCGCGCACAGTTAAATGCATCAAATTGGAAACTGAAGCTGAAGGGCTAGACTTTCCACCCTATCCGGGTGACTTGGGCAAACGTATTTGGGAAAACGTCAGCAAAGAAGCTTGGGCTGCATGGCTCAAGCACCAAACCATGTTGGTCAATGAAAATCGTTTGAACTTGGCAGACGCCCGCGCTCGTCAGTACTTGGCCCGTCAAATGGAGAACCATTTCTTTGGTTCAGGTGCCGATGCTGCCCAAGGTTATGTCCCACCCACCAACCCCTAATTTTCACGCCAGTCATTGGAAAAACAGAGCCGCGTGGCAAACCAGTTGGCACGCTTTAGAAACCTCGTTTGGGCGCGGCGAGTCTTTTCTTGAAACAGTCAAAGTTTGGCAATCAGAGCCCACCTCTAAGCCCAAGCTTTTTTTCACTGCATTCATCAGCGAAGCACCCACAGACCTTTCCACCGAGCTGGCCCATGTTTGCTATGGCCTGCTGCCCGGCGTTCACCGAATTGCTTTTGAAGGTGGATGCGTTCAATTGACTTTGTGCATTGGCGCAGCACCCCACATTGCCAAAGAAATTGACATCGCAGCAGACAGCATTTGCGTTGACCACCTTGCAACCTGGAGCGCCAAAACTTTGGCACGCTTGTCTCAAGTGGGGTCTCAAATCAAATGGCTCTACCCCCAAGACAGTCTCGTCAATGAACTTCAAAGTGTTGGCTTCATTTTGGATGAGTCAACTTCTTCAGCTTGTTATCGCCCAACTTGGGAAGTGAAAACTTCGCTACGCCATCGTGCCAAAGTTCAGATCGTTACGCATTCAAAACCGCAAGTTGATGCCATTGTCATTGGCGCAGGTTTAGCGGGCTCAGCAGTGGCTCACAGTTTGGCACTCAGAGGCTGGCAAGTTGAAGTGCTTGATCAAGCTGATGCATTGGGCGCAGGTGCTTCTGGTTTGCCCGCCGGCATTTTTGCCACACACGTTTCGCCGGACAACAATGTGCTGTCACGCATTACGCGAGATGGTGTGCGCGCCACAATGCAACGTGCACAAGACTTGCTGGAGCATGGCCTTGAGTGGCAAGTTTCTCATCTGCTTGAACATCGTTATGCTGGCAAAAGACAATTGCCCGAAGGCCCCTTGTGGCCTGCTGCTGGCCACGAGTGGAGCACACAAGCCAGCGAATTTCAAAAGCAGGCGTCAGGCTTGAATGAAAACACACCTGCACTGTGGCACGGCATAGCCGGTTGGATTCAAACTCAAGCTTTGGTAAAGGCTCAACTCGGGCATCGCAACATCCGTTTGTCAACGCAAAGCGCAGTTGCTCAACTCATTTCTAAAAACAATCAATGGCAGTGTGTCGATGCGTCGGGGCTTGTCATTGCACAAGCGCCTCAGATCATCATTGCCAGCGCATACGATAGCCAATCCTTGATTGACAGCGTTGAATTGCAAACTCAAGAATACCCTCGCCCTCACCTGCCCGCTTCAGCCTTGAGGGGTCAAGTTTCTTTAGGTCTTATGAGCCTATTGCCTGTTCAACTGCGCAGCAAACTCCCAGAGTTTCCAGTCAATGGTCATGGCAGTTACTTAGGCAATCTCCAACCTCTCTCTGCTGTGATGGATGAGCCTTATTGGATTGTGGGTTCTAGCTTTCAACGCAACGACTTTGATTTACAAACCCGTGAAGCAGACCAGTTGACCAACAGACAACAATGGGCTGAACTCATGCCTGAATTTCAAGACGACATCCTTCACATCGATCTTGAAAAGACCTCATCTTGGGCCGCCATTCGCATGGCGCTGCCAGACCGACTGCCCGCCGTGGGTGAGTTTGCACATCCCGAATTCAAAGGCTTGAATGTGTGCACAGGCATGGGCGCAAGAGGCATCAGTTGGTCGGTGTTGTGCGGCGAACTGTTGGCCTCACACTTGAGCCACGAACCTTTGCCAATGGCCGCATCATTGGCCAAATTAATGGCAGCCTCAAGATTTGGCTAAGTTCATTGCTGCGCAGCGGCAGGCCTGCGAGACTTCACATAGGCATCGGTAGGCTGGTAGTTTTTGCCATCGGCATAACGCCATTGCGTCATGGTGCCCTGATTGCCGCGCAGTTCTAGCTTGCCCACATACGCACCCATGGTGGACTGCTGATCAATGGCCCGAAACTCTGCGGGACCAAACGGCGTGCTGAACTTCAGACCCCGCATGGCCAACACCAGTTTCTCGTTGTCAGTGCTGCCCGCTTTTTTGATGGCCGCAAAAATAGCTTGCATGGTGGCATATCCCACAACAGAACCAAGCTTAGGGTTCTCTCTGAATTTTTTGAAATAGTTGGCCGCAAAGGAAGCATGTTCCTTGGTGTCAATTTGGTCCCACGGATAGCCCGTCACAATCCAGCCCTTGGGCGTTTCATCTTTCAACACCTCGAGGTATTCAGGCTCGCCTGACAACATAGACACCACGGGAACCTTAGGGAAAATGCTGCGCTGATTGCCCTCACGCACCAGCTTGGCCAAGTCGGCACCAAAGGTCACATTAAAAATAGCATCAGGTTTGCTTTGCATGAGTGCACTCAAGCTACTGCCTGCATCAATTTTTCCAAGTGCGGGCCACTGTTCGCCCACAAACTCGACATCTGGGCGTTTGGCTTTTAACAACTCTTTGAAGCTTGCAACGGCACTTTGTCCGTACTCGTAATTGGGTGCCAAAGTGGCCCAACGCTTGGCTGGTAACTTTGCAGCTTCTTCTACCAACATGGCAGCTTGCATGTAGGTGCTGGCGCGCAAACGGAAGGTGTAGCGATTGCCTTTGTCCCAGACAATGGCATCAGTCAGCGGCTCACTGGCCACAAAAAGTCGTTTGCTTTTACCTGCGTGATCGGCCAAAGCCAAACCCACATTGGATAAAAAACCACCAGCTAAAACATCGACTTTTTCTTGGCTGATCAACTCGATGGCATGCCGCAACGCATCTTCGGGTTTGCCAGCGTCGTCTCGGGCAATGACTTCCACTTTGCGACCCAGCAAGCCACCTGCGGCATTGACTTCTTCAATGGCCAATTGCCAGCCCTGTTTGTAGGGTTGTGTGAACTGAGGAATGGCTGAATAGCTGTTGATTTCGCCAATGCGAATGGGGGTTTGTGCGTTCACAGACATACCCAACATGGCGACCAGCGCCAAGCCACAAGCTTTCAATGGACAAAACTTCATTCCACGCTCCTCAAAACTTAAACTGTATCAGCATGTCTAAATCCAGTCACTTTGGAGACTTTTTGGCGTCCTGACACACCCCTCTTATGATCAAAAAGTATATATGTCAAACGAATAAGTAGTTTGATTTGACATAAAGAGACCTTAAAGTCCACCTCTTATTTAGCTTGGCCAAAGCCTTCACCACCAGTTCTCAGAGATGTACCAATACACAGATTTCGATCGCCAGTTTGTCAAACAGCGGGCAGCCCAACACAGAGACCAACTCGAGCGCTGGCAAAAAGGCCAACTGGCTGACGAAGAGTTTCGCCCTCTGCGCCTTCAAAACGGCTGGTACGTACAACGCTATGCGCCCATGCTGCGCGTGGCTGTGCCCTATGGCGAAATTTCCAGCAAACAACTGAGTGTGCTGGCCACCATTGCCAAAGATTACGATCAGCCCAACCCCGAAATTTTTTCAAAAGCCCAAGCCCAACAAGACTTGTTGCCTGGCAAATCGCCCCGCCTTATCAAAGGCTACGGTCACTTCACCACCCGTCAAAACGTACAGTTCAACTGGATTCCATTGGATCAATCGGCCGATGTGATGGACCTCTTGGCCACCGTGGACATGCATGGCATTCAGACCAGTGGCAATTGCATTCGCAACATCACCACCGATGAATTAGCGGGCGTAGCCATTGATGAAGTGGTCGACCCTAGGCCTTATGCAGAAATTTTGCGACAGTGGAGCACACTGCACCCTGAGTTTGCATTTCTCCCACGCAAGTTCAAGATCGCCGTTACAGGCGCTCAAGAAGACCGCGCTGCCATTGGTTGGCACGACGTTGGCTTGCAACTTGTCAAAAATGAACAAGGCGAAGTGGGCTTCAAAGTCTGGGTGGGCGGTGGCATGGGCCGCACCCCCGTTATAGGCACACTGGTTCGTGATTTCTTGCCATGGCAGCACATCATGAATTACCTGGAAGCTGTTGTGCGCATTTACAACCGTTGGGGTCGCCGTGACAACCTCTACAAAGCTCGCATCAAAATTTTGGTGAAAGCCGAAGGTCAGCGCTACATCGATGAAGTTGAATCTGAATTCAAAGAAATCGTGAACACAGATGGTGGACCGCACACCATCAGCCAAGCCGAATTTGATCGCGTGGCAGCTTGCTTTGTCGAACCCATGGCACCAGCCTCCAAAGCTTTCACATTGGAGAACAGCAACACACAAGACCCTGCCTTTCAACGTTGGTTAAATCAAAACGTTGTGCCACACAAAAATCCAGCGCTGCGCGCAGTCACGCTTTCCTTCAAACGATTGGGCTTGGCACCGGGCGATGCAACTGCAGAGCAGCTAGAAGCCTCAGCCCAATTGGTCGCCAAGTATTCACGCGGTGAAGCGCGTGTCACGCATTCACAAAACTTGGTGCTGCCTTGGGTACCCGAAAGCCAGTTGTTTGAACTCTGGCAAGAAGCCAAAGCATTGGGCTTGGCCAGTCCCAACATTGGTTTGTTGAATGACATGATTGCCTGCCCTGGCGGCGACTACTGCGCTTTGGCCAATGCCCGGGCCATTCCTGTGGCAGCGGCCATTTCAGAACGCTACCAAGATTTGGATGAGCTCGAAGACTTAGGCCCCATCGACTTGCACATCAGCGGCTGCATCAATTCGTGTGGCCATCACCACAGCGGCCACATTGGTATTTTGGGTGTCGATAAAGATGGCAAAGAATGGTACCAAGTCACCTTAGGTGGCTCCGACGGATCAGACCTTTCTGGCCCAGCAGGCCCAGGCAAAGTAGTCGGTCCATCTTTTTCTGCAGCCGAGGTGCCAGATGTGATTGAAGCTGTGATCAACAAGTACCTTGAACTTCGCGCACCAACAAGCAACGCCCAAAACGGTCGCGCCGAATACTTCATTGAAACCTTGCGTCGTGTGGGCCACGATGGCTTCAAAGCAGCTGCCAATTCTGTCCGTCATTCTGAACCTGCAATTGCTTGAACCGCCTTGAAATGAATATGAAAATTCTTTCCTTCAAAGAACACAGCAAGTCAGCAGAAGACGCTAGCGTCATCAGTATGGCCAACGACGCAGATCCTCGCGAGGTGTCACTGGAGGGTGTCACGCGCATCGATTTGCACTTCCCAAAATTCACCGATGGCCGTGCGTATAGCCAAGCTTTTTTACTGCGCCGACGCCTTGGCTTTCAAGGTGAAATTCGCGCAACAGGCGATGTACTTATCGACCAATTGGTATCCATGTCACGAACAGGGTTTGATGTGGCCGTGTTGCGCGATGGTTTGGATGCCAGCGCAGCCCAACGTCAGTTCGAGCGCTTCCCAGCTTTCTACCAAGGCTCAGCAATCGACACAAAACCCTTTTTTGCCAAGAAGGCGGCATGAGCGTCTAACTGCTTTAAAATGCCCTTTTTCGGACATTTCCGCCCGTTCAACGCTTTAGCTTTAGCAAACTGTCATGACCCACGTTGTTTCTGAATCCTGTATCCGCTGCAAATACACCGACTGTGTGGACGTCTGCCCCGTAGACTGCTTCCGCGAAGGCCCCAACTTCCTCACCATTGACCCTGATGAGTGCATCGATTGCGCAGTTTGCATTCCTGAGTGCCCCGTCAATGCCATCTATGCCGAAGAAGACTTGCCGGCAGACCAAGTTCACATGACCAAGCTCAATGCCGAATTGGCTTTGCTGCCCACTTGGAAAAGCATCACCAAACGCAAAATTCCCATGCCCGATGCTGACGATTGGAAAGACAAGACAGGCAAACTGAGCGAGTTGATCCGTTGATCCAAACCGAAGCCCTGATCATTGGCGCAGGCCCTGTAGGCCTGTTCCAAGCGTTTCAACTAGGGCTTCAAGACATTCGCTGCCACGTGGTGGATGCTTTGCCGCAAGTGGGCGGCCAATGTTCAGAGCTTTACGCCGACAAACCCATTTACGACATTCCCGGCATTCCGCTTTGCACTGGTCAAGAACTGATTGACCAACTGCAAAAGCAAATCAAACCCTTTGCGCCACAGTTTCATCTTCAAGAATTGGTCAGTGAACTCAACGCCACAGAAGATGGTCAGTGGCACGTGCAAACCGACAAGGGCACGCAATTCAAAGCGGCCACAGTGTTCATTGCCGCAGGTGTGGGTGCTTTTGTTCAACGTGGCCTGAGTTTGCAAGGCTTCGAGGCGCTACTGGGCAAAAACATCTTTCACAAGACCCCAAACGAGGAAGCCTTCAAAGGCAAACACCTTTTGGTACTGGGCGACAACGATGCAGCATTAGAAGCTTGCGCCCAATGGCGCGATGGCCCCAATGCTGCAGCCAGTGTCACCCTGGTTCACAGGCGCGATCAATTTCAAGCAGAGCCTGATGCCATTGAACAAATGCGCGAAGCCTGTCAAGCAAAATCAATGCGCTTTGTAGCAGGCCAACCCACAGCCTTGATTCAAGCTGATGGTGCAAACTCAGGCTCCAGCAAAGAACAGCTAACGGGCCTAGAAATTCTCAACGCCCAAGGCGAAACAGAAGTTCTACCTGCAGACGCGATTCTTTTGTGTCTGGGCATTTCTCCCAAGTTAGGCCAACTTAGCCATTGGGGTTTGGCCATGGAACGCAAGCAATTGGTGGTGAACACAGAAAACTTTGCCACGGAAGCACGAGGCATTTTTGCCGTGGGCGACATCAACACCTACCCCGGCAAAAAGAAACTCATTTTGTGCGGCTTTCACGAAGCCACCTTGGCCGCCTTTGGCGCGTCTGCCTTGCTGTACCCCGATCAAAAAACCCTACTCCAATACACCACCACTTCTACACACTTGCACAAACTCTTGGGTGTGTCATAGAATTCAACCCGTGATTGCAAATTCAAATTTGCAGTCACATCCGCTAGGGGTGTTTTAGCTGCAAAGCTAAGACTGAGAAAGTCCCTTTGAACCTGATTGAGGTAATCCTCGCGCAGGGAAGCTTGTCTAAACAACGAGGCAAACACTCATTTGCCAACACCCGTTGAATGATCCAGCCGACCTGCCATTTCGTTGAAGGAAAACGCAATGGCACACCATTTGCCAAACATAGCTTGCCACGCA
>JBIIJK010000069.1:0-8644 GCA_044233865.1 Limnohabitans sp. | reverse complement strand
AACCTGTGATGGCACGAAACGGTGCAACCAACAGTGGGAGCGCTAACATCATGGCGACCAGCCAAGCCGATACGCCCAGCTCCACAATCATCACTCGGTTCAAGGTGCCGATCATGAGGGCCGTTGTGATGCCCATGGTAAATTTGAACAAAGACAAGCGCAGCAGCCGCGACATGGGCAAGCCCGCGCTGGTCACGTCGGCAAACGGCAACCATGTTGCAGGAAGCTGCTTGACGAACTTGGAGAAAGTCTTGCCGCTCATGAGCGAACCCACTCCATGGCTTTGGATTTGTAAAAACCACTGGAGACTTTGTGCGCGCGCGCGCACTGCCAATCGTTCAATGATTCGTGTGTCTTCATGAGTTGGGCAATTTGGGTTTCCGCCATGGGTTCAAGCCATGGCGCACGATCGCCGCGGGGCAACAAGCGACCCACTGAAATCATGAGGGCCAACATGGGTGTGCGCGGTGCAAACGTAAACACCATCGACTTGCTGGTTCTCTCAGCCAACTGCGCCAAGGCATGGACAGCATCTTTCGTGTCATAGTGAATGATGGAGTCCATGGCCACCACGTGGTCAAAGTGTCCCAAGTTTTTATCAAGCATGTCGCCACTGCGAAACTCAACCAAGTGCGCCACATCGGCTGGAATTCTTTCACGGGCCAAGTCCACCAAAGTGGGGGACAAATCGATGGCCACCACTTGAGCACCCAAGCGTGCAGCTTCTACCGCCAAAGCACCCGTGCCACAACCTGCATCCAGAATGCGTTTGCCCTTGAGGTCTTGGCCAAGCCAAGAAACCAAAGTAGCTCGCATTTGATCGCGGCCAGCACGCACACTGGCGCGAATGCGACCAACAGGCGCGTCGGAAGTGAGTTTCTCCCAAGCCGCGACAGCTGTCCGATCGAAGTAATGTTCGATCTGTCCGCGACGTTGTTCGTAAGTCATTTCGTTCACAGTGTTGGCCTCAATCAAAACCCAACAGATCAAAAATATCGCGGTCTTTCATGGGAACCGCAGAATAGGCTTCTCCGCCCAGCCACATGCTTGCAGCCAGTCGCATGTATTCTTTTTGCACAGCCTCCAACTCAGGCGAGTACTCCATCTCAAAGAGCGTCGATTTTTTCAAACGACTGCGGCGAATCACATCCAGGTCAGGGAAGTGCGCTGCAAGCTTCAAACCAATGCGGTCGTTGTACTTGTCAATTTGATCTGTGGCCGCACTGCGATTGGCAATCACACCGCCCAAACGGACGTTGTAATTTTTCGCCTTGGCGCCAATGGCTTGCACAATGCGGTTCATCGCAAAGATGGAATCAAAATCATTGGCTGTGACGATCATGGCGCGATCGGCATGTTGCAAGGGTGCGGCAAAACCACCGCACACCACGTCGCCCAACACATCAAAAATAACCACGTCTGTGTCTTCCAGTAGGTGGTGCTCTTTGAGCAATTTCACCGTCTGACCCACCACATAACCACCGCAGCCCGTGCCTGCAGGCGGGCCGCCAGCTTCGACACACATCACACCGTTGTAGCCTTCAAAGACAAAGTCTTCTACGCGCAATTCTTCAGCATGAAAGTCCACTGTTTCAAGCACATCAATGACCGTAGGCAGCATCTTCTTAGTCAGTGTGAAGGTGCTGTCGTGCTTGGGGTCACAGCCAATTTGCAAAACACGTTTGCCCATTTTGGAGAATGCAGCAGACAAGTTAGACGATGTGGTGCTTTTGCCAATGCCGCCCTTGCCATAAATGGCAAAGACTTTGGCATTGCCAATTTTCACATTGGGGTCAAGCTGAACTTGCAAGCTGCCCTCGCCATCCAATTTCGGATTGCGTTTCACAGTGGGGAACGGTAGGGTTTCAACATTCATGGGGTAGCTCCTTCATAGACGCCTTCTAAGCGATCTTCCAGTTCTTCACTTACTTGTCGAAGGGCTTGCAAGGTCTCGGCATCGGGTTGCCAATAGTTGCGTTCAGACGCTTCGATCAAACGGTTTGCCACTCGGGCAGAGGCCGTCGGATTCAGTTTGGCCAGACGGTCACGCATGGTGGGATCCAGCATGAATGTCTCAGACAATTGTTTGTAAATCCAAGGCTGCACTTGCCCCGTGGTGGCCGACCAACCCATGGTGTTGGTGACATGCGTTTCAATTTGGCGCACGCCTTCGTAGCCATGTTCCAACATGCCTTCGTACCACTTCGGATTGAGCATGCGTGTTCGAATTTCGATGGACACTTGTTCGTTCAAAGAACGAACGGCTGCATTGCCCTTGGTTTGATCGCCAATGTAGACAGGGGGTGTTTTGCCACCCTTGGCCATTTTGACCGCTTGTGTGATACCGCCCAAAGTGTCAAAGTAGTTGTCAACTGTCGTCACGCCCAACTCAACAGAGTCCAAGTTTTGGTAGGTGAGTTGGACATCGGCCAATGCGGTTTGCAAGAGGGCCGTTTGCTGAACTGCGCGGCCTGTGCGGCCATAGGCAAAACCTTTGCGACGTTTGTAAGTTTCGGCCAGTTCGCCTTCGTCTTCCCAGCGACTGCTCTCCACCAAGTTGTTCACATTGGAGCCGTAGGCACCTTCTGCATTGCCATAGACCCGCAAAGACGCAGTTTCTAAACTGCAGCCGTGTTCTTGCTGATATGCCAACGCATGTTTGCGAATCCAGTTCATCTCCAGCGGCTCATCCGCGGAAGCGGCCAGATAAGCGGCTTCGGCCAAGAGCTTGATTTGCAAGGGCATGAGATCGCGGAAGATACCGGACAAAGTCATGATCACATCAATGCGGGGGCGTCCTAATTCTTCCAAAGTAATGAGGCTGGCACCGGCAATTCGGCCATAACTGTCAAAGCGAGGCATGGCGCCCATCAAGGCCAGCGCTTGTGCAATGGGTGCACCTTCGTTCTTCAGGTTGTCGCTGCCCCACAGCACCATGGCAATGGATTCTGGCAAGGGGTTGCCATCTGCACAGTGGCGGTCAATGAGCAACTGCGCTTGAGCTTTGCCATCTTTAACCGCCAAGGTACTTGGAATTCTGAAGGGGTCAAAACCGTGAATGTTGCGGCCTGTGGGCAACACAGCGGGCGTGCGCAAAATATCGCCGCCAGGCGCAGGCCGAATGTAGCAGGCGTCTAAAGCGCGCAGTATGGCGGACACTTCCGTGTCAACGGCCAGATGGGCCTGCGGCTCCACCAATTCACGCAACACATCTAGGCTGGCGTGGTCGCGATTCAAGCCAGCGGCCTTCAAAGCTGCCTCAGGCGAATGACCTGCTACCAAAGCCTCAACGGAAGTACGCTCCAGCTGGGTGCCGTGATTGGCTTCAGCCATGGCCAGCAACATGTCAACCTGCTGAGCAGGGCTTGGCGCGAGGCCCGCCACATGCAAGCCATGTGGAATCAAGGTGTATTCAAGCTCGAGCATTTCTTCACCCAGACGCTTCACTTTTTGGTCCAAGGCTGCGCCCATGATGACTGGATCCCAAGCGGGATCTGCAGGCACCAAATCAAGTTCTGCAGCTTGCGCCTGAATGATCGCTGCCAGGTCGATACGCTCGCTGTTACCACCTTCAAGAGAGCGCCAACGCTCAAGCGATGACTTCAACTCATTCAAACCTTTGTACAAACCAGCTTGCGTAATGGGCGGTGTGAGGTAGCTGATCAAAGTTGCACCAGAACGACGCTTGGCAATAGCGCCTTCTGAAGGATTGTTGGAGGCGTACAAATACACATTGGGCAAGTCGTCAATCAAGCGATCGGGCCAGCATGCGCCGCTCATGCCAGATTGTTTGCCGGGCATGAATTCAAGCGCGCCATGCGTGCCAAAGTGAAGCACCGCATGCGCTTTGAAATCCTCACGCAAGTAACGATAGAAGGCCGAGAAAGCATGCGTAGGTGCCAAGCCTTTCTCAAACAACAAGCGCATCGGGTCGCCTTCATAGCCAAAAGAAGGCTGCACACTGACCAACACATTGCCAAACTTCTTGCCCAATACAAAGATCGAACTGCCGTTGCTCAGCTGACGGCCAGGCGCTGGGCCCCACTGCGCTTCAATTTCTTTGAGCCAGCGCTCACGCTTGACATGATCATCGGCAGAAATCAACGCATGCACATTGGCATCTGCGCCGTGCTGCGCAGCATTGCCGTGCAACAAGGCGTCGCGCAAATCGTCCACACTGATTGGCACATCCACTTGGTAACCTTGAGCCTTCATGGCGGTGAGGGTGTGCCACAAAGATTCAAACACAGACAAAAAGGCAGCTGTGCCGATGTTGCCGGCATTGGGCGGAAAGTTAAACAACACAATGGCCACGTTGCGGTCTTTTCGTTCGCTGCGCTTCAAGGCCACCATCTTGCTGACACGCGCCGCCAACATGATGGCGCGCTCTGGACAAGAATGCATGTCTTGGGCATTGTTGCTTTCGCCAAATGTGCACGCATGGTGGCAGCCTGTGCAAGTCACACCGGCTGCGCCAGGTCTTCCGCCAAAAACAATGGGACTGGTCGAGCCATCGAGCTCAGGAATAGACACCATGATGGTGCTTTCAACCGGCAACAATCCGCGCTCGGAACCACCCCACTGGTCAAGTGTCTGAAATTCAACGGGGTGAGCGGCCACATAAGGCACATCGAGTTTGGCCAATACTTCTTCTGCGGCTTTGGCATCGTTGTAAGCAGGGCCTCCAACCAGTGAGAAACCACTCAGCGAGACCACGGCATCGACACAAACTTGGCCGTTCTTGATGAAAAATTCATCGATGGCAGGGCGTGAGTCCAAGCCAGCAGCAAACGCAGGAATCACGCGCAAACCCTTTGACTCCAAAGCGGCGATCACACCGTCGTAGTGGCCTGCGTTGCCAGACAATAAGTAGGAGCGCAACAGCAAAATACCGACCGTCCCTTTGAGGGGTATGCCTGCGGGCAATGGCAATGCATTGGCGTCTTCACTGAACCTTCCCGCCATGCGGGGGTGGTAGACACCCACTTCAGGATAGTCAACAGGGGCTTCAACCTTGACCTTGCCGCGTAATGATTTGCGAGGACCATCGGCACCGCGGTCAACCAAATGGCGAACCATGTTCAACACATTGTCGTCAGAGCCGCCTAGCCAGTATTGCAACGTGATGAAGTAGGCGCGCACGTCTTGGGCCGTGCCTGGAACAAAGCGCAACAACTGAGGCAAGCGACGCAACATTTTCATTTGTGCGGCACCGCCCGTTGCGGGTTTGTCTTTGCCACCACCACCACGTAATTTTTTCAGCAAAGCCATGGGGCCGCTGGCAGGTTTGCTCATGTCAAATTGACCAAAGCGCGTGAGTTGCGTCACTTCGGTGGCACTGGCCATGCACACCATGGCATCGCAATTCATGCGGCGTGCGCGCAGATCCTCCAAGATGGGCAAGAAGTGATCTTCAAGGAACAGCATGCCGCACAACACAATGTCTGCAGAGGCAATGTCTGATTTGCATTTGGCGATGAGGGCCTCATTGCCTGTGTACTCCGAGGCGGCGTGAAGGCTCCACGTCAGACCTGGAAAATCTTTCTTCAACTGCGAATTGGCGCGATTGAACGAACTCGCAAAATGCGTGTCCATGGTGACCACAACCAATTTAATGGTAGTGGTATCACGAGTGGTCGGCTTAGGACTGAGAGTAGTAAGCTTTAGATTCATACAGTGTCTCTGTCGTGATCAAAGTCACGCCGCGTTCAATGGCATATTTCTCGGTATTTCTACGGGCCTTACCGCGAACGAAAAATGGTATTTTTTTGAGTTCTTTTTCTGCGCCGGCATCCCATGCTGCAATCAGGATGCTGGCGTTACTTTGAGAAGCACCCTGATTCAAAACAGGCGCATTCATTTGTTCTGGCACAGCCGATGTTGCAGCCGTTGTCACAGCGGATGCTGCTTGGGCAGTTTGCACATGCACACCACCACCCAAATGCGAGGGTGCTGCATCTTCGTGAAACTCTGAATCGCCGCGGAACATGCCAATGAGGTGCTCCTCCAAGCCCATCATCAAGGGGTGTACCCATGTGTCAAACAATACATTGGCACCTTCAAAACCCATTTGAGGTGAATAGCGTGCTGGGAAATCTTGAACGTGCACTGGTGCCGAAATGACAGCACAAGGAACGCCCAAGCGCTTGGCAATGTGACGCTCCATTTGCGTACCAAGTACCAACTCTGGATTCAATTCTGCAATGCGCGCCTCAATCTCTAAATAATCGTCGCTGATCAAGGCTTCAACGCCATACAGCTTGGCGGCATCTCGCACCTCTCGCGCAAACTCGCGGCTGTAGGTACCAATTCCTACGACCGTAAAGCCCATCTCTTGCGCCGCCACCCTGGCAGCGGCCACAGCATGCGTTGCATCGCCGAATACAAACACGCGTTTGTTGGTGAGGTAAGTGGAGTCGACTGAGCGCGCGTACCAAGCCGCGCGCGACTCTGCTCTGGCCAAGGCGGCTTCAGGATCAAGTCCAGCCAATTGAGCCACTTCGCGAACAAAATCGCGCGTTGCGCCGGTGCCAATCGGAATGGTTTTGGTAAACCCTTGACCAAATTGACGCTGCAACCACTGCGCGCTCAAGTTGGCAATTTCAGGATAGAGCACTACATTAAACTGCGCATCGGCCAAGCGGGCAATGTCTGCGGGTGTTGCAGACAGCGGCGCCACCACATTGATTTCAATGCCCATGTCTGTGAGCAATTTGCGAATTTCAGTCAGGTCATCACGGTGCCTAAAACCCAAAGCGGCAGGACCTAAGATATTGCAACGCGGCTTGCTACTTTGTGTCTTTTCTATCTGATCCGCTGGCAAAGCCAAGTTGCGAACCAATTGGTAAAAGGTCTCTGAGGCGCCCCAGTTTTCTTTGCGCTGATACGAAGGCAATTCCAAGGCCACTACAGGCACTGGCAAGTTAAGTGCTTTGCACAAACCACCTGGATCGTCTTGAATCAATTCAGCGGTGCACGATGAACCCACCAACATGGCTTTGGGCTGGAAGCGCTCATAGGCTTCGCGTGCTGCAGTTTTAAAAAGTTCTGCGGTATCACCCCCCAAATCACGCGCTTGAAACGTGGTGTAGGTCACGGGCGGACGTTTTTGCAAACGCTCAATCATGGTGAACAGCAAATCTGCGTACGTATCACCCTGCGGCGCATGCAAAACGTAATGCACATCTTCCATGGCCGTGGCAATGCGCATGGCGCCCACATGGGGAGGTCCTTCATAAGTCCAGAGTGTGAGTTGCATGGCTCTCTGGTTCCTTTAAGCGGCTAGGCGCATGCGGCGCACCAAAGGTCGAGTGAAAAGTTCGGCCAAGTCGCCCGCTTGATCAAAGCCTTGAATGGGCGTGAACACCAACTCAATGGCCCACTTGGTGGTCATGCCTTCCGACTCCAAGGGATTGGCCAAGCCCAAGCCACACACCACCATGTCGGGGTGCAAAGCGCGGCAACGGTCCAGTTGTTTTTCAACGTGCTGGCCTTCCGACAAAAATGTGCCTTCAGGCAACATGGCCAACTCCATGGCCATGTGCTGCCGGTGCAAATAGGGCGTACCCACTTCTAACAATTTCATACCCAGTTCACGCGACAAAAATCGCGCCAATGGAATTTCAAGTTGAGAGTCGGGGAAGAAGAAGATACTTTTGCCTTCCAAGTGCAACTTGGCTCGTGACAACGAGGCAGTGGCTCTGGCCGTTGGCGCTGCCACTGCGGCATCAAAGCGCTCTTTGGAAACACCAAAGGCATTGGCTGCCGATTGCAACCACGCCGTGGTGCCTTCAATGCCCAGCGGAAAAGGTGCAGGCAACAAGCTGGCACCGCGCGCTTGCAACGCTTTTGCGGTATCTGCCAAAAAGGGTTGCGCCAACAACAAACGTGTGCCGGTTCCGATGGGTGCCTGATCGTCTGCACGCCTTGGTGGGAAAAAACGCACGCGCTCTATGCCCATGTGATTCAGAATGCGCACAAACTGATCTTCCACCACATCTGCCAAGGTACCCACAATGACCAACTCTTGAGCAGCATCTGCAGCGGCCGTTGGCAAGCCAGGCACCATGGAAGCCAAGCAAGCATCCTCGCCTTGAGTGAATGTGGTTTCTATGCCACTACCTGAATAATTCAGCACCCGCACCGACGATGCGTGTTGCGCAGAAAGCCTAGAGGCTGCGCGTGATAAATCAAGTTTGATCACCTCTGATGGGCATGAGCCAACCAAGAACAGCAGTTTGATCTCAGGGCGCCGCGCCAGCAGTTGATTGACCACCCGATCAAGCTCTGTATTGGCATCGGACAAGCCAGCCAAATCACGTTCGTCAATGATGGCCGTTGCAAAACGAGGTTCTGCAAAAATCATGACGCCAGCTGCCGACTGAATCAGGTGTGCACACGTGCGCGAACCCACGACCAAGAAGAACGCATCTTGAATTTTTCGGTGCAACCAAATGATGCCTGTTAAGCCGCAGAAAACCTCGTGTTGGCCGCGCTCGCGCAGCACCGGTGCATCATTGCAACCGCCCACCGTTTTTACGGGTACAGGAAAGCTGACAACACTCATGCGGCCATCCCCTGAAATCCTTCATGTTTGACTGCTGTGGCTTCACGCAATTTGGCCTCTTGATCGAGACGTGCCGCA
>JBIIJK010000068.1:0-8665 GCA_044233865.1 Limnohabitans sp. | reverse complement strand
CAGGGTTTACCTTTGCAAAAGGATCATTTATGTTGAAGTCACCTAGTGATTTAGTATTTCAAGCCAAGCAAGCGACGAATGAAGTTTCAATTGATAAAGCGCCTGCGGTCATCGCTCAATGCGATGTGTTGATTGATGTACGTGAATTCGAAGAGTTTCAGGCGGGTCATCTGCCGGGTGCAATTCATATGTCACGTGGCATGTTGGAGTTCAAGTTGGCTGCCAACCCTCAATTCCAGTCGCGCGACCTCAAAATCACTTTGTATTGCAAAACCAGTGGTAGAGCGGCACTGTGTGCCATGTCACTGAAAGAAATGGGTTATTTGAATGTGAACTCGATCGCCGGCGGTTTTGATGCCTGGCAAGCAGCAGGCTTTCATGTTGACAAACCTGCTGCAACTTCCTTTGAGTAATCTTTGACTAACGCACTTTAAAAAATTAATTCAATGAGTAACTTTGAACATGCTGCGCTGATCAAAGTAGCTCTCTTTTCCATATAAGAAGGTTCTAATCATGGACGCTCTTGATCCCATTGTTTTAGCAAGGTTGCAATTTGCAGCCAACATCACGTTCCACATTTTATTCCCCACGATCAGCATTGCCATGGGGTGGTTTTTGTTGTTTTTCAAAACGCGATTTGTAGTCACGTGTGAACAGCACTGGATGGACGCTTACCAGTTTTGGGTCAAGATTTTTGCGCTGACTTTCGCCTTGGGTGTCGTCAGCGGCATCACCATGAGTTTTCAGTTTGGAACCAATTGGCCCGGCTTTATGAATACGGTGGGGAATGTGGCCGGCCCCTTGTTGGCTTATGAGGTGTTAACTGCTTTCTTTTTGGAAGCCACCTTCTTGGGCATCATGCTGTTTGGTCGGGGACGCGTAAGCGAAGGGGTACACACCCTAGCCACTTGGTTGGTGGCCTTAGGCACCACTGCTTCAGCTTTTTGGATTTTGGCCCTCAACTCCTGGATGCACACACCTGCCGGCTTTGAGATGATCAACGGACAAGCGCACGTGACCAGTTGGTTCGAGGTCATCTTCAACCCTTCGTTTCCTTACCGCATGACGCACATGTTGATAGCCTCTGGCTTGACGGGTTCGTTTTTGCTTGCGGGCATCAGTGCTTACCGCTGGCTCAAAGACGATCGCGCTAAAGACGTGATGGCCGCATTGCGTACAGGTGTGATGGTGGCTGCTGTGCTAATTCCTGTGCAAATCGTAGTGGGCGACTTACACGGCCTCAATACCTTGAAATACCAACCCGCGAAATTGGCAGCGATGGAAGGCATTTGGGAGACTCAGAAGGGCGTTCCTGCAATTTTGTTCGCCATCCCTGACAAGGCTACGCAATCCAATCGCTATGAAATTGCCATTCCTAAGTTGGCTTCTTTCTATCTCACCCACGATTGGAACGGCGAGGTCAAGGGCATCAAAGAGTTTGGTGAACAGCATCCGCCAGTAGGTCCGGTTTTTTGGGCGTTTCGCATCATGGTTGGCGTTGGCTTGCTCATGCTCGCAGTCAGTTGGTTTGCCACCTACGAACTGAAATTCAAGTCAAGCCTGTCCAAACGCACTGCCATGGTCTTGGTGGCCATGACCTTTGCTGGTTGGGTGGCCTTGATCTCGGGTTGGTACGTCACAGAAATTGGTCGCCAACCTTGGTTGGTGCATGGTGTTCTGACCACGGCGCAAGCAGCCTCGCAAGTACCGGCAAGCAATATCGCACTTTCTTTGGCCATGTACCTAACCTTGTATGTGGCCTTGCTGAGCGCTTATGTATCTGTGGTTTTTTACCTTGCCAAAAAAGCAGTGAACGGTGGCGATGAACCTAGTACAGACTTGAAAGGAATGCGTCATGCATGAATTTGGTGTGGACTTGATGAGCCCAGCCGGTTGGCTGCCGATGGTGTTTGCTTTGGTCATGGCCTTGTCAATGTTGGCCTACGTCATCTTGGATGGCTACGACCTGGGTGTGGGGGCTTTGCTCGACAGCGCCGACTCGGTGGAGCAAAAAGACATCATGATCGCAAGCATTGGCCCTTTTTGGGACGCTAATGAAACTTGGTTGGTGCTGGGTGTTGGGGTCTTGTTGGTCGGTTTTCCAATGGCTCATGGCGTCATCTTGGGAGCTTTGTATTTACCTGTTGCACTCATGCTGGTTGCGCTGTCGTTACGCGGCGTAGCGTTTGACTTTCGGGTCAAGGCCAAGACACACCATCGCCCTTTATGGGATAAAACTTTTTACATCGGATCCTTGCTTGCCTCATGGTCGCAAGGCTTTATGTTGGGCCAATTCATTACAGGCTTCCAGCAAGATTCGGCAGGGTATTTGTTCAGCGCACTGATTGGTTTTTGCCTGGTATTTGCTTACCGTTTATTGGGCGCTGGCTGGTTGATCATGAAAACCGAAGGTGCTTTGCAAATGCAGGCTGTCGAGTGGGCCAAGGCCAGTTTGTGGTTAACCGCAGCAGGCGTGTTTGCTATTTCAGTGGCAACGCCTTTGGTAAGCCCTCGCATTTTTGACAAGTGGTTCAGCTTTCCAAATCTGCTCATGCTGTTGCCAATTCCAGCCATGACACTGGCCTTGTTTTTCGTCATTCGGCGCAGCTTGTCCAGATTACCAACACGCTTTGCTCAGGGCAATCAATACGGTGCAGGTGTGCCATTTGCCAGTACCGTGGGCATCTTCTTGCTTTCGTTTTACGGATTGGCCTACAGCCTTTTCCCATGGTTGGTCATTGACAAGATCAATATCTGGCAAGCAGCCAGTTCACCTGAGGCATTACTGGTGATTTTTTATGGTGTGGCTCTGGTATTGCCCGTGATTATTGGCTACACCGTCTTTGCCTATCGAGTGTTTTGGGGTAAGTCCACTCAGCTACGCTACTGAGCCTTTCATGGCTTTTTACCAATGAAGCCCACAAGTGCTGACATGCCACTGTGGCCAGGTCCTTCGTCTACCTCTTGAAGATAGGTTTGGAGGTCTAAGGTTTTGTAGCCTTTGAATGATGAGAGCAGTAGTTCTTCATCATAGAGATTTTCCAAAATGCCT
Organism: Limnohabitans sp.; assembly: GCA_044233865.1. Taxonomy (GTDB): domain Bacteria; phylum Pseudomonadota; class Gammaproteobacteria; order Burkholderiales; family Burkholderiaceae_C; genus Limnohabitans_A. The sequence continues at coordinate 5,613 of JBIIJK010000068.1, read as the reverse complement.
GGACCACCTGTTTTGTATTGCATTTGCTCTTTGCCGTAGCCTTGAATGATCAAGGTACCACCGAGTTTGAGCGCGAAATTTAATTTTTGAAAGAGTTCTGTGCGTGCTTCTGGATCGGCAAATTGGAAAAAAATGCCTGCAATGGTGTCGTAGTGGTTCGCCTTCCAATCAAAGCTTTGCCAGTCACTGCATTGAAAATTGACGTTCACTTGTTGCTTGGTTGCTAATTTTTTAGCTTTCTCAATGGCAACAGGCGAGAAGTCGAAGGCGTCAACCTCAAAACCTTGCGAAGCTAGCCAGACACTGTTACGGCCCTCACCGTCTGCGATGGACAATGCCTTGCCTTTTTGCAGATGCGGTGTTTTTTCAGCCAAGTACTTATTTGGTTTTTCACCAAAAAGATAACTTTCCGTCGAAAACCGTTCGTTCCAACGAGTCAATGGGTTGCTAAATTGTGTCATGCCAGTTTCTCCAATTGCCAGTATTGATTCACAGTATCCATTTAGTTGGCAATCAGTGGTTGAATCCATTTCGCCAAGTCTGATGCAGAGCGAGCACCGCTAATTCGGGAAACTTCCTTGCCGCCTTTAAAAATGGCTAGCGTAGGGATGCTGCGAATATTATGCTGCGCTCCAACTTCTTGGTGTGCCTCTGTATCCACTTTGACAAACCGAGCATGTGGCTCCAACATGGCACACGCTTTCTCATATTCAGGTGCCATCATGCGGCACGGGCCGCACCATGGGGCCCAGAAGTCAACGACAACGGGTACTTCACTTTTGGCAATTTGGGCGGCTAAACCTGCTGCATTCAAGTTAGAAGGATGCTTTTCAAATAAAGGCTTGTGACAGCTTCCGCAAGACAACTCGGCTTGAAGTTGATCAGTAGACACCCGATTGGTGCTGTTGCAATGTGGGCATACCAAGTGTGTTTTCATGTTGCTGTCCTTGTCAATGTTTCAGTCATTCAGTTGGAGGCGGAAAGGTTTTATTCAAGCCCATCTTTGCCCAATTGATCGATATTAAATTGATTTAAGTTAAGGTTGCCAAAGCTGTAGTCACTAGGATGATGCAAGGACGTGCATTCCAATGCATTTTTTCAAAAGTTTTGCAGGAATATAACCATGGCTGAGAAAACAATTACCGTTGAACTTCGTCAACGCACTAACTACCAATTTGACATTGAGTTCAGTGAAGGCATGCCCCAACTCATGTCTGATGAGCCTTCGCCCTTGGGAGAGGGAAAGGGACCATCGCCTGTTCAGTTACTGGCGGCATCAGTTGGCAATTGCCTGAGTGATTCATTGTATTTTGCACTTGCCAAATTTAAGCAAAAGCCAGAACCAATTCACACCACAGTGAGTGCGCAAGTAGGCAGGAACGCAGACGGCAGAATGCGTGTGCTTCAGATGGAGGCCAAGTTGCACTTGGGCGTAGAAGCTCACAAACTTGAGCACTTAGACCGAGCCCTAGAGCAGTTTCAGGAGTTTTGTACAGTGACCCAAAGTGTGGGCCAGGCAATTCCTATTCATGTTCGCGTGTTGGATGTGTCAGGTCTTATTTTAAAAGACTAGAGCAAGATCAATTTCATCTTCACTCCTTAAGTTGAAAGATGAACCAAAACCCTCCTTTAATCAAGTACCCCTATTTGTCTCACACACGCTGACGTCGGACAAGCATTGGCCAATCGTCCCCCCGTGATTTTGGCCGACGAACCCACGGCACCTTTGGACAGCGAAAGGGCGTTAGGCGTGATGTGCATTCTGAATGCCATGGCCAAACAATCCAATACAGCCATCATTGTGGTCACACATGACGAAAAAATAATTCCAACATTCAAGCGCATCTATCACATACGCGATGGTGTGACGCATGAGGAAGTTGGAGAGGGACGGACCTTAGATTAATTAAGAGGTATTTGAATCGTTATGCCTAGGTAGTTTCTTTTTACAATAGGCGTTAACAAGTACTTGTTTGTATACCACGCGCCTATAGCTGAACCTATCGCATGCGCCACCATGTCTAGCTGTTGACTAGATCTGTTTCCTACTTTGGAAATCTCATAGTTTTGCTCTGCGATGACGATGGCTGTACTCACTCCAAAACCAATCCAAGAGCGGTATTCTGATTCTGAATATCTGTGAGTGATGTAGCCTGCAATTGCAGCACCACTGATGACGTGGCTCATTTCACTTGTAAAACTGTCACTTGCACTGCACTGAGGGCTTGCAATCAGAGCACATGAAGCAATGAGTGTATGAAAAAAGTAGTTGAACCTTGGTAAATAGAGCCTCACTGGTCTTTGCCAATCTTTGTCATTTCAATTCTGATTTTGTTCAGCTTGGCTTCGAAATCAAAATCGGCCTCTTGCTCAAATCCAATCCTTTGCCAAGAGTGATGGTTTTCATTTATTTTTTTCTTTGATGTTTGATGGGACAAAAATAAGTCTCAGTGGCGGCAATGACCTCTTTTGCGAAGCCGACTACCCCAACGCCATAAGCGCAATAGGTGCAATGAAACTTTGATATCCAATCAAGGTACTTGAGTTCTTGACGATCAAAAATGATGTATTTGCTTCTTGTGATCTTAGAGATGCCATAGATTGGAAAACAAGACCATTGGTAAAAAGAGACACATAAATCTAAGAGTCCAATGGGCAAAAGCATGCTGTAAATGATGGGACCTGTGATGAGGTTCATGGGCCTTGACCGCTTGATGAGTGCAACCAGGCCAAGTTGATGGTTCGTTTTCATGGTGGTGTTCTCGCAATTATTTGAAGGGATTTGAAGAGTCTTGTTGAGTAGAGTCAGTCATTTCATTAAATGGCGATTATTCAAATTTGAATTGATCTAGATCAATCTGTGCAACGTAGTACGCCATACGATGCATTCACCCCTGATGTTGATTACGAATACTGATCTCTTCGCGACTTGGGGTTCACATTGACCCAAAGGGTTCACCATGCAAGTCGGAAAAGAGAAGCTTCTATGGATGTACGAGAAGATGGTTCAGATTCGTTATTACGAAGAGACCATGGCAGCGGTCTACATGGAAGGCAAACTTCCTCCCGCTATACAAAAGGGTCTTGCATTTGACATTGGTGCCGGCCCAGTCCCAGGTGAGATGCATTTGGCTGCAGGACAAGAGCCCGTTGCTGTTGGTGTTTGTGCCCACTTGACCGACGATGACACAGTAGTCGGCACCCATCGCCCGCATCACTTCGCAATAGCCAAGGGCGTGCCTCTCAATCCTATGACAGCTGAAATGTTTGGCAAAGTAACAGGCTTAGGAAAAGGCAAGGGCGGTCACATGCACTTGTTTGTGATGCTTATTTGGCTGATTCTTCCTCTAACTTGCAAAAAGTCATAGTCAGTTTCAGCCTAAAAGCTTCAGGCACGCCTTGCTGAAAGCGGGTAAGACGGGTCGTTGTAACCTGGGGTAGAGGGGTGCCCAGGCGAGACAAGTTGGTTCACAAAGTCTTCGTCCTCTTGCGTGATGGTCAGATCTAACGCGCCCCAATAGTCTTGCCACTGAGCCAATGTGCGGGGCCCGCCAATGACCGATGTCACAGCCCTGTTAGCCAAGACCCAAGCTAAAGCAAAGTGAGAGAGTTGAATGCCTTTTTCTTCGCAACGCGCGCTAAGCTTTTGAGCGATTTCTAAGGACTCTTTGCGGTACTCAGTTTCAAGGATACGTTTGTCGCCACGCGCTAAACGGCTGTCGGGACTTGGTGCCGCTCCTGGTGCATATTTGCCCGTTAGGATGCCTCTGGCGATTGGGCTGTAGGGTGCAACGCCTATGCCGTAATGGGCGCAAGCTTCCAATACTTCAACCTCTGGCATACGGTTAAGTAAATTGTAATAAGGCTGGCACACCACAGGCGCCGGCATGTTCATTTGCTGGCACAAGCGCATGACTTCTGCAATGCGCCACCCTCTGAAGTTAGACAAACCCCAGTAACGAATTTTGCCATCGCGAAGCAAAGATTCAATGGCGCGCAAGGGTTCTTCAAGGTGCATGCCGTTGAAGTCGCGGTGCATGTAATAGATGTCTAAGTGATCAGTTTGCAAGCGGCTCAAACTGTCCTCGCAAGCGCGCATCATCCAGGTGCGAGAGTATTCACGCTCATTGATATTGTCTGACATGCTGTTGCCAACTTTGCTAGCCAAGATCCACAGGTTGCGCTTAGCCTTGATCAATTCGCCAGTCATTACTTCTGATTTGCCAATGCTGTATACATCAGCTGTATCAATGAAGTTGCAACCATTTTGCTGCGCATGGTCAACGATACTGCGTGCCTCTGCCATGCTGGTTTGGTCTGCAAACATCATGGTACCTAGGCAGATGCGTGAGACTTTCAAGGGGCTGTGACCTAAGTTTTTGTAAATCATTTGGGGTGCCTTTAAATCTGATTATTGAAAGAGCCTTTTGGGGCTGAGCATAGCGGGTGTGAGGCCCTGTGAAATAGCGTGTGAGGGCAATGCCTGATGCGTTGCCAATGCAGCACAGCACTCGCCCATGGCTGCAGAGGTTTGGATACCATAACCACCTTGCGCTGCAACCCAGAAGAAATTTTCCACTTGCGGGTCAAAGCCTGCCACCAAATCGCCATCGGATACAAATGAACGCAAGCCGGCCCACGTGCGAATAGGCCTGCGAATTTCAAGCGTGGTCATGGATTGAATGCGGTCAATTGCCATGGCAATGTCTAATTCCTCGGGTTGCACATCGTGTGGTGCTACAGGGTCTGCGTTGGCTGGTGATCCCAGAAGTTTGCCTGCATCGGGTTTGATGTACCAACTCTCGTCAATGCCTATGGCCATTGGCCACGCGGCACAATTAAAACCTGGTGTTGGCTCAAAAATCAAAGCGGATCTGCGTTTGGGCACAAGTCCAATGGGGTTCACGCCAGCCATTGCAGCGACTGCATCAGCCCAAGCGCCCGCGGCATTGATCAGCACGCGTGCTTCGTATTGGTGCCCACCAGCCTGTACTTGCCAGACTTGACCGCTGCGCTTTATTTGAGTGACTTGGGCATCGCAAATCAGTTGGGCGCCATTTTTTTTTGCGCCGCGCAAATAGCCTTGATGAATGTTGTGGACATCCATGTCAGAGGCGTCGGGTTCGTAGATACCACCCAGAATTTTCTCTGATCGTAGAACGGGCAAATACTCGCAAGCCTCTTGTGTATTGAGCAAGCGTCCTTTTTGCGTCACTTGACGCAAAACGTCCCAATGGTCGCTAAGCATTTCATCTTGTCCGTGCTCAGCCACCATCATGGCGCCTCTGGGGGTTAAAAGTGGATGGTCTGAAAAGCCAGCAGGGGGCGCCTGCAAGAAAGCTCGACTTGCCATGGTCAATGCCCGAACTTGCTGTGTGCCGTAACTCTCCATGAACAATGCGGCCGAACGCCCGGTTGAGTGGTAGCCCGGTTGAGACTCTTGCTCAAGCAATAAAACCTGGGCGTTTCGAGAAAGCCAATAGGCAGTGGAGGCCGCAGCAATGCCACCACCAATGATGAGAAACTCAGTCTTTTGATTCATTGTTGATGGCTTGAATCAAGGATGAGGCCCCCAAGGCGCAGCCAGCATTAACTGAACGTTCTGAGCATGAA